>DATCUE010000058.1:0-90707 GCA_036567605.1 Candidatus Methanoperedens sp.
CCATGTGATCGCCATGGCGGTGCGACATGACAACGAAGTCAAGCTTGGATAGGTCGATACCCTTGGCCTTCGCGTTCTGCGCCAGGATGTCGGGATTGTTGCCGGTGTCGAACAGAATGCGCTTGCCGCCGTACTCGATGAAGGCGGCATAGCCCCAGTCCTTTTGCATGGCCGAGGCCTTGCCGAAGGCGTCATAGAGAACGGTGATCTGCACCTTGGTCGGGTCGGCGCTCGCCGCAGTCGGTGGCGAGGTCATTGCAGCGCATCCGCTAAGAAGCAATCTCTGGCGAAAGTATCATAGTCGTAGTGCTGGGCATGGATAATCGCGCTCCACCTTGCGGTGTAGCTGGCAAGGAATGCGGTCTCGGCAAGTTCCTCCTCGGTCGCGCCGTTCATCATAGCTGCGCCCTTGTGGAAAAGCGTGCAGTAAGGGCACTTTATGTTGGCTGCGACAGCCAGTCCCATCAGTTCCCTGTACTTAGCCGGTATCTCGGTCTCTTCAAAGTTATACTTCTTGAAAAGAGGCCATTCCTGGACAAGGACTTCTTTCGGCAAAGCCTTCATGAAACCAGGAACCATACCCAGTGTTTTCTCTATATCTTTAAGTGTATTTTCATATGCTCCCATACTAACCTCCTAATCAGTTCGTTCGGAGAGAGAGAAATAGCTATCAAATATTCATGATTGTTTTTCGATATAAATATCAATCCTATTCCCTTGTGCAGAATGTTCAAAGTCCAAACGATGATGACCAAAACATTCTAAAAGAGGAATTATGAAGTTATATCTAACACTATTTTCATTATTTCCAACTTCTTCTTTACTTAATTCTGCAAGTTTTTTTAACTTTTCTTTTAAATGTTCAATCATAGCATAATAGAACTAATTTTTGATGCTTTACTCACTCTTTGACCTTCTAATCAATATATATATCTTTTCAACCTATTTGTTACCTTATATAATACCCTCAACTCCAACTTCCTTCAATAAGTTTGTGCGCCACAGCACCCGCTCAAAAGAGTATATTTATATATAGAATCTTCGACATTACAGGCTGTGGGACAAAATATAACTGGCATCAATCAGTCTGATTTTTAGTAATTATTACGTAAACCCTTCACTTTGCTTGCTCTGCTTATACCACAACGAGAGCGAGTATCTTTTTCACTATTATATAAAAATTAAGTGTAAATAAATTGATATTTTCCGAATTTGTCAGTTTTCTAAATACGTATGGTCTATACATAACGATTATTGTACAAGATATTGTATCTTCACATAATTACCAACACGAATTGAAACGATCTCGTAAAATTCCCCTCTTTTATCCTCATATTTGCACTCTTATCTTACTTTGTTGGCGAAATATTGAGGAAGTTTTACGACAAAAAGCGGCGAGGGCAGGAAATAATTAATGAAACCTGATATAATCGATACATCTGATTTAATGAGTTATAAAAGATAATAAAATATTTTTCACTTCTTTTTTATCTTCGATGAAATCTATTTATCGTATAACGTTATACGTATAACCATGACCGAAGTAAAAGTCCATCCGAAATACCTTGTCGTCATCCCAAAGGACGTGCGGGAGGCGCTGGGAATAAAAATCGGCGAGACCGTGGAATTCGTGATCGAAAAAGGAAGGGCTGTTATTTATCCTCACAGGGGGAGCGCGGCATCTGTAAGGCGAGTCCACGGGATAATCAAACATAAAGGCACGATCGATGAGGGGATAGAAGAAGGATACAGGATTATGGGAGAAGAATGAGGTACGTAGATTCCAACATTTTTATAGCCAACCTCATAGGAAATAGCAGGCTGGGCGAGGCTGCCAGAAAGTACCTCGAAGCCGTAGCTTCAGGAAAAGAGTCGGCTGTAACCTCGGTCCATACCATGATTGAAATATATGCTTTCCTGAAAGGCAAAAGGCTTTCAGAGCGGAAAATAGCTGCAATAATAAAAGATGTGAACATGCACGGCGTGTCACTGCTGCCCTTCGAAGCGGCATTCCTGTTGGAATCCCTTCCCATGGTGGATAAAGGGTGGAAGCTGGGCGATGCCATCCATTACGTAACGATGGTGAAACATAACATAAAAGAGATCGTTACAGATGACAGGCGCTTCGATAATGCAGATGGTATAAAGAGGATAGACCTGCTCAGTACGACATTTTGAAAGAACCATCTTTCTTGGGATGGATGTTGCCGGCTCTGGGGGATATCACCTATACATCAAGCGTAAACTATATGTATCATCGTTCGTAAACAAATGAACTAAAGTAAAAAACGAAATCAAAAAACGGAGGTTAGAAAAATGACTAATGAAAAAATGAAACTTAGGCTTTTGATTGGTTTTATCGGTACGATTCTTGTGATTACTGCCCTGTTAATTCAGATTTCAGTAGCATTCATTGTCTTGCTGCTCGGACTTCTTATTGTTCCTCCTGTATTAATGGTGGCCTCAATATTCATAGAAGGAGTTCTGATAGCAGGTGATCGCCTGAATCGACTGCCTCATTCAGAAAAAGACGCTGTTGTAATTTTTACCTCAAGTTAGCCTGGGCTGTTTTATTATAAGATAGCTGAAATGCAAGGCAAAAGGCAGTGATCCGGAAAAAATAAAAAATAAAAATTTATTACGCTTCGTGTGCCGCTTTTATTTCTTCCGGTGTAAACATGCTGACTTCATGGGCACACGCTTTATCTCTTAAAAATTCCGGCACTATTTCTAATGCTCTTTTTTCATTGTCCGCATCCACATATGCCCATCCCGTATGTTCGCCGGATTTACATCCGAAAGCAAATTGTTTAAGTATGTCTTCTCCTTTCTTAAGCGTTTCATCAAGCGCCTGCATACACTCTTCAGGAGTATGCGCTGATTCGACTACATATTTTGTCATATTTTTTCCTCCACTCTTTTGGTCTTGTATACATTGACTTATGTATACATTAATAATTACAGCTTCTTAACGGATATACTTTATTTGGTTATGCTCCTGAATAAAACAATATATCTTTAAGCGCAGTATATTACTGGTCTGGACACAGGTTGCTGAGAATGGCGAATCGCAGGACCTCCTTATTTCCCCATTATGAGCGGGAGTGTCTCTGGATATCGGCCCGGTAAGTACTGTTGTGAAGGAGCTGAATAAACGTGACCGGATGCTTAAAAACCCATAACATTAAATCCAAAATTAAAATATCATTGCTGCTCTTGCTACTCATCGGACTTGCATTCCTGGCCTCCGGATGCATTGGCAAATCAGGAACTTTTATCGGAGATGAAAAGCCTCTCGGAAATGGAAAGGTCCGCTCATGGATTACACTTGATAAGGACGGGAAGCCTTCGGCCATCGGTGTAACTTTTTCTGAAAGTGCGCTATCAGGCTTGCCCGGATCTTCAACAGAATATATTCTCGAATTGCCGGAAAAGGCATCGATTACGGCATTCAACCATATCGGGATTGGCTGGGATGCAATGGGGCATCCACCGTTAGGAATCTATGAGACGCCTCATTTTGATGTGTATTTTTACATAATAAGCCCGCAGGCGCGCCAGTACATTACGGCCACAGGCCTGGACAGGGCAAATGTGGAAAGAAAGCCATCAGCCGAGTATATCCCGACAGGGTATGTTCCCCTCCCAGGGGGCGTCCCGACACAGGGTGCGCACTGGGTTGACCCGAACTCATCTGAATTTAACAGGCAGCCGTTTACCAGGACTTTAGTCTATGGTTTTTATAATGGCAGGATGGTATTCATGGGGCCGATGGTGGCCAAGGCTTTTCTTGAAACGAAGACGAACACTACCGATGCCATAAAACTTCCGGAAAGATTTCTCAGGAGCGCCTATTACCCAACCAGATACAGCGTGAAGTACGATGCAGCAGCCAGAGAATACACAGTATCTCTTGAAGGGCTGGTACTTCGTTGAAATATGCATCCGATTAATGACATTTTGAAACGATCAAACACTAATAACAGGTAAAAAACTACAGCGGCTCGGAAAGATCCGAGTCGAATTTCCCGCTGTTGATGGCTGCAATGGCTTCCTTCGGCCCCAGGCCTTCGATGGTCACGCCAAGGGGTACGCATGAGCCGACTACCTCTTTAACCGCATTCTTCAGGGACTTTGCAAGTGTATCGCTCTTTTTCATGCGGGCGATCTTTACTGCCTGTTTTACAGTAATGTTGCCGACAGTCTTCGAGTTGGGGGTGCCGGAACCCGATTCGATCCCCAGTTCTTTCTTTATAAGTGCGGATGTCGGCGGGGTGCCAACCTGTACCGTGAACTGCTTCTTATCGTCCACGATGATCTTAACAGGCACCTGCATTCCAGCAAAGGCTTTTGTCTGTTCGTTTATCTTATCTATAATCGCTTTTACGTTCACGCCAAGAGGACCGAGTGAAGGGCCAAGTGGCGGGCCGGGGGTGGCTGTGCCGCCCGGGACTAATGCTTCTACAACGCTCACCATTGTTTATTTCTCCTTAATAATAATTATTTTTCAATTTCTTCACGTTTCAATATTCTCACATTGTCGCCGCGAACCGTTACAGGGATGGGGACCATCGCTTCGAACAGTTCGACGGTAATCTCTTCATGAGTTTCATCAATTCGTTTTACCCTTGCTTTTTCTCCTTTGAAAGGACCTGAAATAAGCTCAACTATGCTGCCTTCGGTAATGCCTGTGACAGTGAGTTTGGGCGTCAGGAAATGCTCTATCTCTGCAAAACTCGACTTTCCTTTTACCATTGTCCGCGCATGGGGCAGGGTCTGGATGACCTGTTCCACAATCTCAGGGCCTGCAGCTTCGATAAGAATATATCCTTTTAATTCGTCAGGGGCCAGCACTGCGCGGATATCGAAATGCTCCTTTTTTGCCACTTTCTCGATAAGGTTGGCAACCGCCCTTTCCTGGTTGGCGGTCGTCTTGACGACATAGATTGCCGCTTCTTCGGCCGCTTCACCGTTCATGCGAACACTCCAGGCAATACGGAAATCAGTAAATAAATGACAAAACCGATAAAGCCAATCAGAAGTATTCCTGCTCCTGCGACTTTTGCGATCACTGTGAATTCTTCCCTGGAAGGCTTTCTGGTCAGCTTCAATACCCTGAGATATTCGCTCAGCCTCAACGGCACATTTCCCGGTGCTTCAGTATCTTCTGGCAATATTTTTCACGTCCTGATTTGAATGATTATAATAACTGATATAAAAGCTATCCCAAAATAATAGCAGCCTTGAATTATGCTACCCATAAAAATAGTTTTCGATTAGCCAGCTACTCTCCATTTAACCTCGTATCGCTTGCTATCCTCCCGTCCCGCATGGTAATCTTCCTTGAGGTCTTCTCAGCCACGTCCATATCATGCGTAACCACAAGGATGGTCTGTCCTTTTTCACATAATGTTTTTAGCAGATCAACAATCATATCCCGCGTCTTCGTATCCACTTCTCCCGTCGGCTCATCTGCAAGGATAATTGCAGGATGATTTGCCATGGCCCTTGCAATGGCCACACGCTGCTGCTCCCCGCCGGATAATTCAGAGGGTTTATGTTTCATCCTCCCGCCCAGTCCCATCTGCGTGAGGAGTTCTATCGCCCTCTCTTTTCGTTTATGTTTCGAGACCCTTGCAAACCGCATCGCGATATCCACATTTTCAAGTGCAGTGAGCGTGGGGATGAGGTTAAAGCGCTGGAATACGAAACCGATTTTTTCCCTTCTGATTTTTGGCGCATCGCCCTCCTTCACCTTCGTGACCTCCATCCCGTCGATAAAAACGCTGCCGCTTGTGGGTTTATCAAGAAGTCCCATCATCGAAAGAAGCGTCGACTTCCCGCTCCCGGAAGGCCCTACAATGCTGATGAATTCACCTTTTTTCACGTCAAAATTGACATCTGTCAGGGCATGTACCGGTATTTTGCCCTGCATGTATGTTTTCGAGAGATTCCTGACGCTCAATACCGGTTCACTTTCATTCACGGCGCATCGCCTCCATCGGTTTCATTCTTGCCGCCCTGTAAGCCGGGATACTGCCGGACATTATTCCAAGCACTGTGGCGAACAATAAAGCTATCACGACAAGCCTTGGTGTAATGGCAAAAATTACAGCTCCCATGGAAGCGAGGTACTCGTTCATGTAATATATGAATATCGCGCCCGCCGTTATGCCTATTATCCCGCCCAGGGCCCCCATAAACGCAGCTTCCGTCATTGTTATATAGAGAATATCCTTTACCTCGGCGCCCATTGCTTTCATGAGCCCGAATTCTTTTGTTCTTTCTGAGACCGACATGAGCATCGTGTTCATAATACTTAGTCCTCCTATGATGGCTGCAAGCACGGCCGAGCTTAAGGTGATCAAATTCACAACCACCATGGATTGCTCTATCTGTTTCCGAAGCTGGTTGGGTGAAAACGTTGCGACATTTTCAACGTTCAGCTCAATCCTCTTTGCAAGGTCATCGGCATCCGCACCCGGCTCGGGAATGACCCAGATGTATGTCAGCGTATCTTCCATGTCATAGAACTTGCGTGCCGTGTCAAGGGGGATTCCGATAATGTAATCAAAATCCGTACCCGTGAATTCCATTATTCCGACCACAGTAAAATTCCTTGTATGTGTGATTGTTGAGGTGCGAACGAAGCGCTTGGATTTTACTTCGATTTCATCTCCTGTAAGAAGTTTAAACTGCCGGGCAACATTGCTCCCGATAACTGTCCTGTAGCCGTCCCCCGGGACAAGCAACCTGCCTTCTGTAAGTTTAATATCTTTCAGGGTGGCAGCCTGTTTTTCAGGCTCCAGGCCGACAACGAAAGCCCCGAAGAATCCCAGGCTTTCCACATCATAAGGCATCCACAACAATCCATAGGCGTCAAGGACGCCCGGGATGCTTTTGACTTTGCTAACCTTGGAGTCATCAAGGCTCCCGCCAAAGAAACCGCTTTCAGGCAGCACATGGATCTTATCAGCCATGAGGGTCAACCCCTTTTCAGCATGGAGATTGAAGTATTCCGACATCCCTCCCATGACCATTACTGCAAAAATTCCAAGCCCTATGCCGAACACTGTTAAGCCTGTCCTGAGTTTTCGCTGAATGATGTTCCTGAGAATTAAGTCAAGCATCCGGACACCTTCCATGCAAGTCTTCAATTGCATTACTCATACCGCAGCGCCTCCATGGGGCTCATTTTAGCTGCCCTGTAAGCCGGATAAGTACCCGAAACGATACCAAGCAGAGTGGCAAAAGACATGGCTATTGCAAGAAGCCTGGGTGTAATTACAAAAAGAACGACCGCAAAATTGTTGTTCATATAATACACAAGGGCCGCGCCCCCGGCAATCCCGATAATGCCTCCTATCACTCCCATAAGCGCCGCTTCCCCGACAGTCATGAAAAGGATGTCTTTTGTTTCTGCGCCAAGAGCCTTCATTAGCCCGAATTCTTTTGTTCTCTCAGATACCGACATCAGCATCGTGTTAGTGACGCTGAGTCCCCCTATTATGGCCGCAAGCACAGCCGCGCTTATCGTTACCAGGCTGAAAATGATAAGGGCCTGCTCTATCTGTTTCTTTAGCTGCTCTGGTGAGAACGTTTTGACTTTATCAACATTCAGCTCAATCCTTTTTGCAAGGTCTTCAGGGTCGGTTTCCGGGTCAGGGACTGCAAGGATCATAGTCACCCCGTCCCCTCTTTCATAGAATTTCTGCGCCGTGTCAAGCGGTACGATGACGCCGCTATCAAAAAAAGACCCTGTATATTCCATTATTCCTACTACTGTGAAATTCCTTGTATGGGTTATGGATGCTGCCCGCTGGACTTTTTTGGATTTGATCTCAAGGTCATCCCCGACTTTTAATTTAAATTCGCGGGCAACGCTGCTGCCAACGACTGCCCTGTAACCGTCCCCCACAACAAGGTATCTTCCACCTGTGAGTTTTGTATCTTTCAATGTAGCCTGCGATTTCTCAGGAGGAATCCCGATGACCACATCACCGCCGCCGAATCCTAAATTTTCCGGATCAAGCGAAGCCTGTAACAGGCCGTAGGCATCTGAAACCCCTGCGACCCTTTTAACTTCCCTGACAGTGGATTCGGAAAGGCCGGCTCCTACGAACCCGCCTTCGGGCATCACGCGGATCTTGTCTGCGGTCAGGCTGATGGACTTATCAAAAGTGAGATTAAAATTCTCAGACATGCTGCCCATTACGATAACCGCAAAAATACCGAGGGCTATACCGAATACCGTAAGCCCTGACCTTAATTTCCTGTGCGTGATGTTTTTCAGGATAAGGTCAAACATTACCCACCTTTTAATCGCCTTGCGGCTGCCAATAATGTTATAATTGACAGAAACGCTGCGAACCCGGGAGTGCTCTTTGCCTGAGCGGTTGCCGTTACGGCAGGCGCCTCGGGAATCCGCAGAACAGTTTCATATTTATCGAGCGTGATATCTTCTTTATTTACAGCCAGTATCTCGACATCATAAGTCCCTGGCGCCAGCCCTTTCCATACAACTCCTGCTGTATCTTCTTTTCCCGATATCAGGATCTCTTCGACCTGCTGGCGGAATATCTTTTTTTCATTTGTCGCCCTGTCCTTTGTTTTTACGACTATGGATCCATCAAAGGGCACCTGGGACTTCCCGCGCAGCGTCACGCTGGCGCCATATTCATCGACCTGGACATCATCCGGAAGTATCTCAACATCCTGATTTGCCGTGAAATACGCTATATACGTATTGACGAGCGGGGACGCATATAGCCTGTGGGTATATATTTTTGCCCTGACCGTATATTTCTTGGAATCTGTAAGCAGAAAAGGCCAGGAAATCTTGATCTCGGTATTGGTCGTGAGGGTCGTATCTTCTTCAGTCTTTGTGTAAACTATATCGTTATTATCCAGCAACTCAATTTTTATATCAGTCGCGCTTGGATTAAAGGGACGCAGCAATAATTGTACTCCGCTGTTGGTTGGTGAGAAATCAACTACATGAAAGCTGGGTAAGGAGACAGTCCCATAAGAGACCTGAAAAGAAGTACCTGTCAGGAGTTTGCCTTCATCATATAGACTGACCTTTGCTGTGTAGTAATCATGCTGGGGTTTTTTCTCCCATATTATCACCTTTGTCAGAAGCTCACCTGCCTTTATGTCAAAGGGTGCCTCGTGTGATTCCACCAGGCTTCCCGCATAGAAAAGCTCAAAGACGGCTTTTCCCTGGATATCACGCGTGGAATTGAAAGTAACATCGGCACTTGTGAAATCAGAAAAAAAATCCGATATTTCCACCTGGGCCGAGGCTGGATTAACAAGTGCAAAAACAAATAATACTGGTAATATGAATTTGCCAATATGTTTTCCTTTGTTTGAATACATAAAACTCCTTTCTTTAAAATTCTCTTCTTTCATCCGGTTTGTCATAAATTCTTCGCTCTTTTTTGTTCAATTAAATTTACGTCTATCATCACTAATAATCTTTATATGCATTCTTTAATTGTTTGGAGACTTTCATGGTGAGGTATATCAAATTCGGAATATCTCTTAATGGATATTTCATCATCAATGAAATACTCTTTCCAGGAGATTTTGCTTCGAAATACAAGGAATTGAGATTATTGAAAAATTCTTTTAAAGGGAGTTTTGTAGGAAGCTCGGTATGAATAAAATCAAAGAGATCATAATCAGTTGTAATGAGACTGTCTTTAACTTCTTCGTAAAAATCTGTCCCTGGTAAAGGAGTAAGAACAGCAAAGCTTAGAAAACTGAGTTCCAATCCCCTGCAATATTCTTTAAATTCTTTAAAATCTTCTTCGCTAAAATCCGGTCTGATAATGAACGAAGCATATATCTCTATATCATTTGATTGCAATATTTTAACTGCCTCTAGATTATTTTCGACAGTCGATCCTTTATTTATATATTTAAGATCTTCATCCCTGAAAAATTCAAGCCCTACAAAAACCCTTTCAAGTCCTATATCTTTCCATATTTTTATAAGTCCAGGATTTTTTACGATCGTATCGCTTCTTCCATAAAGGAAATAACGTTTTTTGATCCCGGCTTCCTTGATCAGTTCAGCAAGTTTTTTCATCCTGCTGGCATCGACCAGGGATTCATCATCAGCAAAAAAAACATATTTTTCCTTGATCCGGGAAAGCTCCTCAACAATATTTTCCGGCTTTCTTTTCAGATACTTCCCGCCTGTGAGCTTCCACAGCGCACAGAAATTGCACCTGTTTGGACATCCCTTTGATGTGCGTATCGATGCAAGCGGTTTCATCCATTCGCTGAAATAATGTTTTCTGTATTTTTCTGTCAGTTCCCTGGCTGGATATGGAAATATGTCAAGATCAGTTACCGGTTCGGGTGGGATCATTACCTGCTCACCGCCTTTCAAATAAGATATTCCGGCAATTCCATCAAACGGTCTTTTGGATTCAAGCCTTGAAATGATTTCCTTGAAAACAAAAACTCCTTCGCCCATTACTATAAGGTCAATGTAGGGAGTAAAGAAATCATGAGGTGCGACCGTTGCATGATGACCGCCAACTACGGTGAAGACGCGAGGATCAATAATCTTGATCCTGTTAAAGAGGTTTTTGACAGTATTTACATGGACCGTATATGAAGTAATACCGACAACATCCGGCTTATATTCATTTATTTCCTTATCCAGGTCCTTGTCAAATCGCATATCAAGTATTTTTACGTCATGATCGACTTTAACGCCCGAAGCTAAATATTCGAGCGCAAGCGGTTCATAAATGAAAACATCCTCTCCGCCAATTGTTTTCTGGGCTTTCGCGGGCTGTATCAGTAATATTTTCATGATATTATCTCCTCATTATTTTTTTGGTAAGTTATCAAGATGCGGAACAAGTTTTATGAATACAAGTCCGATAAGTAATGTCCCTATAATCATTGAAATAGAATTTATTATAGGGGCAAGTGGAAAATGTGACGCACCTGTTAACCTGATTACGATCCAGATAGCTCCTGCTCCATAACCGATAACTAAAGTCCCAATAATACCGATTATTGAACCTATGATGCTAACTCTTTTATTTTTTGAAATATGATAGAAAATAATAAACGAAATAATTATCGGCAGCACTATTATGATTAACAGCATAAATAGTTCAAATAATCCATATATTAATCCTGCATCCATATTTACCGTGATTCCCTCCCGGAAATTCCCCTTGAGCTCATCCTCAGTGCTTTTCTTTTTCGTTCCGAGTTGAATGTGTACCAAATTTTCCCGATAATTTCTGAAATTATCATATAATTAAAGTATGAAGGTACTTTAATACTCCATCGACCATAATTTTTAGATGGATTTTTGAATTTTCTGGAAGGATCAAGCACTACATCTGCAACAATAATTCCCTCTTTATTATCAAGTTGTTTTTTAACGGTTCCATCAGAATCAATTATTTGTGAAAATCCCGGGAAAGTCGAATCTTGAGCTTCCAACGGCCACGGCATAGGTGTTTTCCATGTTCCACATTTGTTTGCCATTAAGACAGGTATTCCAAAATCTTGTGCCGTCTTTTGAGGATTATTTTTTATCAAATTGTTGTAATCCTCAATATTTTTTTCTGAAGTATAGAAATTTTGCGTTGGAGCTGGTGCACAAAGTGGCATAAGAATTAAATCAGGTAAATCCTGATGCATGAGATTTGACCAGTAACTTCGCATTCCCTCATAGCATATTCCAATACCTATTTTTCCAAATTCCGTATCAACGGAATGTTTTCCCTGAATTCCGCGGAAAAAATATGATTCCATTGCGGCAGGTGTTTGTTTTCTGACACGAATTATATCTTTTCCATCCGGATTTGTTAACATAAATGTGTTATAAAAGTCTTCTCCATCGGCTTCAAGGAAACTTGTTCCCATCCATAAATTCAATCTTTTTGAGGTTTGTCTGAGCCATATTACAGTCGGACCTTCTTTTGGTTCAGCAAAGTCCCAGATTTTTTTAGACATTAAATAGCCTGTAGGCATTAGTTCAGGGAAAAGTACGATTTGTGCATTTTCTTTTGCTGCCTGTTCAGCAAAAATTGCAGCTCTTCCAAGGTTGTAATCAACGGAGCAATCTTTTGATTCCATTTGAACCGCTGCCACTCGAATTTCTTTTATCGTATTTTTTGCCATTTCAGTTCTTTTCATTTGTTCCGCCTCTTCATCCGCGGTAAACCTTTCCCTCATCGCCGTCAACTGTAAGCTGTTCTCCATCCTTTAAAGTCTTCATCACTCCAGGCACATTGACCACTGCCGGGATGCCGTATTCCCTTGCCACGATAGCGCCGTGGGATGTATAACCTCCAACTTCCATCACAAGAGCTTTTGCCCTCAGGAAAAGCGGCGTCCATCCCGGATCCGTGGAAGGGGCGACCAGCACATCACCGCTCTTGAGTTTCGTGTTCTCACCGGGATGCCGAACGATCCTGGCATTTCCTGATGCCCGTCCTGCGGCTACGCCAAGACCTTTCAGGACATGCCCGTGTGCTTCAGTGGATCGCAAAAGCGGCTGAGGCGCCTCATCGATAATAACATCGGGAGGTTCAAGTTTAGATAATTCCTCCCACCTGTCTTTTCGTTCAGAAACCAGCAGCTTCAATCCCTTGCCGTCCCAGTATTCACCAAGGATCGCAATTATTTCAGGGAGGGAGCAGTGATATACGTCAGCCTGCTTTTCCAGTATCCCTCTTTCCACCATCCTGCGACCTATATCCTGGAAAAGCGAACGCGAAGGTTCAACTGTCTTTACAAGGACTGATCTTGACATTTCCCTCATCTGGGCGCCTTTTACCGCCTGGGCTGTCCACATATTGAGTTTCAACCGCCTGAGACCCCATTTGAATTTACCGGCGATCTCTTCTTCCACGGCTTTCTTTTTTGCAGCCCTTGCCTCCCTGTAACCAGGATTTCCGCCTGATATGACCTGCGCCCGTATATTCTCAAGCAGATAGCGCGGATCCTCGCTCCATCTCGGGTTCATTATTTCACTCTCATAAACTCCCCTGTGCCCGAATTCCTTAAGGAATTCCTCAAAATCTTTCATGAACACGGAGTCTTCGGGGATTGCATCCCTGAAAGCTGACGGATCGAAGTTCTCTGCTGTGAAGTAGCGAAGAGCAGCACTGTCATTTCGTGCGATCTCTGCAAGGTCTGTCAACCTGTAACCATGCTGCGCGCTTGTCATATTTTCTGAAGCTCCAGCCAGGAGACTGTTTGCCATTGAGTAACCCCGTCCCGGGAAATCCTTATCCAGTATTTTTGCCATCATCTCAAAAGGATATCCTGCTGAAGAAGTAAGGATCATGTAGGGAGGCCCGAAATTTGCAGAACTTTTTCTCATCTCGGAAATAATGGAGATGAGTTCCTGTTCATCTATATCCTTGAAGTCCAGCCGATTCCATTCTTCGGATTTCTTCCACATATCGTCAAATAGTTTCTTAGCAGAGATCTGGATCCTGAGAATATTGGCCATAAGAACCATTCCACGCAAGATGCGTCCGATTCCCTTCCGTCCACCAAGGGGATTCCCGGGCGGGACTTTTATTTCAGGCTGGTGGCCGCCCATATATTCATTTAACATCCCAGGCAGCATCCCCAGTGCGTCATAAAATTTCCACTGGAGCGCGGACAGGTTGAAATAACCCCGTCCCCTGTAAAGGCGGACCCAGTTCAATCCTGATGGCACATGATAACCGGCGGCCCGAAGCTGGGCGTTCATCATCCTTGGGAGGAGGCAGCTTAAAAGGTTCCATGAAAGAGTGGAAGGTACCTGGGGCATGACATCCTTAAGGTTTGCATTTGACCAGATCACAGGCTGGCCCGCCATCTCAGGGAAACCCGGTTCAGGCATACCTGTCACCGGTCTTGCCTGCAGGACAAAGAATTTTTTTCCATCATATGCCCATTCGATATCCTGGCAGGCGGCATTACCCCCCAGGGCTTCATAGATGCGAAGCGTCAGAAGTCCAAGTTCGGTGATACTGCTATCACTGAGAACCTGTTTTTTCCTGTCGTCCTCGCCTGTGATTGTAAGTTCAGTTCCTCCTGTGGTTTTAAGTTTCGTGAATTGGGACTTGCTGCCGATTTTTTTCTCGATGAGTTCTGGCAGTATCCTTCTTGGATCTAACATGTATTCGTCCGGTTCAACAGCGCCCCCGACCACTGACTCGCCCAGGCCGAAATTGGCACTTATGGCTATCCTGTCGCGCCTGCCGGTGCGCGGATCGCAGCTAAAAGCCACCCCGGCGGCAACTGCCGGTATAAGTTCCATGATAACGACCGCCGCAGCCACATCATCATCGTCCAATCCCATTTTGCGCCTGTATGCTACTGCCCTTGGCGTCCACAGGGATGCATAGCATCCTTTAACAGCTTCACAGATACCAGCAAGTCCTGTGACATTGAGAAATGATTCATGAATCCCCGCAAATGATGCCGTTTTTGAATCCTCGGCTGTTGCAGATGACCTTATTGCTGTGGGTTTTTCAAGCAGTCCCATGCCCCGAATTCCCTGTGCCACCTCCTGCCAGATGGCTTCAGGAATCCTGCCGTTCTTGATTTTCCACCTGATATCATCCAGAATATCTTCATTTGCAAATACGTCCTCTGCCCGGATTGTGCAGGCTGCATGAATAGAATCCATTAACCCGTTATGCCGGAGGAATTCCCGGTAAGCCCCGGCTGCCAGGACGCCGCCTGCCGGAACCCGGAAACCATACCTGTACAGGCGGCCCAGATTTTCTCCTTTGCCACCTGCTTCGGTTATCCCGGAATTGGCCACCCCTTCCCAGCCAAGGAAATATTTCTCATTCATGTTCATTGTTTCAACTCCCGATGCCTTCAAATATCATGTCGATCCTGTCCGATATATCTTCTGAAAAGGAATAATCTGTGTCTGACCTCAACCATTTTATCAGGGATTGGAAATATACGGCTGCAAGGTTTTCGGATGCTTTTTCAAGGTCTATATCGCTTTGCACCTCTCCCTTTCTTGCACCCTCGCTAAGCAGATGATAAAGAACCTTGCTGAATCCCTGGCTTGTCCCCTCATCTTCGGCTCTTGAACCTGTGTATTTTATGTATTCAAAAACAAGCAATTTTGTAAGCTCTTTATCTTTTTCATTGCTTTTTGCAACAAAGACCATTATATTTTTTATCTTTTCTTTTGCCGGGATGCTGCGCGCCGTTTCTTTTTTGACGCGGTCGTAGGTAAGTTTCTCCTTCAGTTCTGCGAAATACCGCAGGAGTGATAACTTGGTGGGGAAATAATTGAAAAATGTGCCCTTGGCTATTCCTGCTTCCTTTGTTATTTCATCAACTGTTACGTTGTCAAAGCCTTTTTTCTTAAATAATCGGCCTGATACTTCGAATATCTTATTTTTTGTCTCTATTTTCTTCTTTTCCCTGAGGGAGGGGCTCTCTTCCGGATTCAACATGACCACAGTCATATATGACTATGGTCATATTTAATAATTTTGGTGAAGATAAAAGGTAAAATTACATATTATCATTAAATCCTTGAACCATGTTTGGAAATGGCTGCTGAGGTGTAGCCTGCGTAAATCCACAAAGGGTAAAGGGCGAAGAGAAGAACCACTGCGACCGAAGGCACATCTTTTTTGTAAATCCCGATGATGTCGGAATGAAACATGAACTCCGAACCGCTAAGATTGTTGCAGATAAAAGGAAAAAAACAGGGCAATATATCCAGATAAAGCAGCAGGCTTACCGAGACGAAAATAAGCACCACTGCCAGACCCAGCATCATTTTTGTGGTTTGTGGTAATCGGTCGAGAATCGAACCGATGGCAAAGCCTGAAATAAAAAGCAGCGGTGGGTCTATTAAGAAACTCATATGATCCCGGCCTTATTCAATACCCTGAATATGTTAAGGAATATCCCGCGAAGAGTATTCCTGAACCAGGAAACACGCACTTTATTTTTCTTCGGAAAAGCTGTCTCATCCATTTCCGTGCACATATAACCGAGTATGTTCGAAAAACCATACAATTCCTCACCATAATCCAGAATGCTGTCGGTAAGGGGGCCCACGTTTTTCCAGTCTTTATAAACCGAGGTATCACCAATTACTGTTATATCGGGTTTGCCGAAGGTTTCTACAGCAAGTTTCACAAAGCGATTCTTCATGGGATCAAGGCCCATTTTCTGTCCGCCTACAATATCCACGGCAATGATATTTTCACCTGCAATGAGGGTTTTAGTATGATTGGGCAAATAGTCAGCTTTGAGACCCAGAATACCATCCGCCGATTTTATCCCATCCACTATCCCGAAATGTACGGGGAATTCTTTAATCATCTCGATTGTGACCTCATCTATTTCACGGTCGGTATGATACTCCCGGAACTTGTTCTGCTCGGGTGTTGTGCCGTAGATGTTCTTTATGGTCAGGGTATAATAACATGAGATATGGGTTTTATTTTTTGCAAAGGAAATCCTGAAATCAGCATCTCTCCAGGTTTTTCCCACGAGGTATGTACCCAGAGAGCTTTCGTGGTCCGGAGAATCTTTATATATATGGGCCGTAACATCCATTGTCAGGTCTATTATGCGGTATTCAGTCGATTCAGTGTTATAGCCTGCTTCTTTTGCTACTTTTTTCACATCTCTGTTTTCAAACCAGTTACCGAACACGTTCTGTGATTCAACAAGGGCTATATTGGTATAACCTTTTTCGGCAATTTTCTTTATCAGGTGTTCAACCAGCGCCGGTTCCGTTATGACGCTCATATCCTCTATGTTATAGAACATCATGAGATTGGGTTTTACTGCAATAAGAAACTCATTTTTCGATTTCTTAGATTCAACAAAACGTTTTTCAAGTGCTGTCCAGAAACCGGCTTCCTCAATTACCTGTTCAAGTAAAGTAAATTTGTCACTGTCATCATCTTTTTGCGTGGTACGCACAACCACATATACCATATTTAAATCACTCTTTCATTTCATTTAATAATCCAATATTCCGTAAGCAAGCATTACTAATCCGGCAACAAGCGTTATTGCCAGGTCCAGAGGCCAGTGGGCCACTATCCGACCTGTGGGCGGAATATAGACCAGAAGATACCAGAATAAGAGTACGGCGCCGGCGAACCGCCATAACCTTCTATAAGGTAAATTTGGCATGCCGCCGCCGCCATCCAGTTCATAAGCCCTGGAAAAGCCATCTATGAGAAGGCCGAAACCTGCAATCAGTGTTATTGCAATCACTGCAATAACCGTGAACATTTCGGAAAACAGGTTGGGGACCCAGAATGCATATGCCACAAGATAGAATCCCGCAAATATATTCCACAACCACTTTATTTTAAAAATCCTAATAACCAAATCCAGCATACACCATTAACTCCATAAGAGGTTTTTCACTTCATCATCTACATGATGGTATTTAAATGATGTGCTCGTTTTTCATCATCAATCATGTTGATTTGAATTTTTACTGCCGTATTTCCTTACATGCTCCCATGCCTTCTGGTATTTCTCAAATTTCTTTTCATCCGAGTATATGGACATGTCATTCCTCCCGAACAATTCCCTGTCTTTCCCGACAGGACATACCTTGATGCATATCCCGCAGGGAGACCGGTACTGGTCGCGAAGTTGTGCGCTTCTTATCGCGCAGAGCTTTTTGTCCACAGGAGGCGGGAAATCACCTTTCCGGGGTATCGCACCGACCGGACAGTTCTTTACGCAGAGAAGACACCGTGTACATAAGTCCTTGCTTTTGATAGTGTCAGGCCGAATTCTTGCAGTTGTGAAAATGGATGTAAACCTGACTCTCGGCCCATATGCCGGCGTGAGGAGAACATTATTCTGCCCGAAAGAACCAAGGCCGGCCAGATATGCCGCGTGCTTATGCGAAAAAAATGCAAAGGGATTTTCAACCAGTATTTTTATGTCACCATAAGCGTCCCTGGGCAGGTAGACAGCGCCGTAACCTTTTCCCGTCAGGAAATTTGCGAGTTCATAAGCCTTCGAGTCAAGCGCTGAATTCACGGTTTTATAAAGTTCATGATAATAAATGGAGGGCGCGGTTTCAACGATGGGAAGGGGCACTGGGAGTCCTATTACGATTACGGTTTTTGCCTCGGGGTATATTGACTGCGGCCAGAACTCCCGCGGGACCCAGGGGGAAAGCACATTCGGAAGCCCTTTGGGCGGATCTTCCCACCTCTTCACAGGGGCAAAACCCACAAGCGGGATACCGAGACTCCGGCATTTCTTTAAAATATCTTTCCTGAGAGTCCCGGATTTCATTCTGCTTAAGATAAGCCGCTAAGTTCCTTTAACTCTTCCGGCCAATATCTTTCCAAGTTCCCTGCATGTTCCGATACCTTCTTCTTCCGGAATGCGTTTAATCCTCAGCGAGGGTTCAAGTACGTCCATGCCGTAGTTCTTGAGCATCTTGCTTATCACTCCCGCGGCTTCCCCGCTCCAGCCGTATGAACCGAAAGCCGTTCCAACCTTGCCTTTGAGCGGGAGCTTTGACAGGCTTTCCACATATTTGATGACCGTGGGCATGGCTGCACCCCTGTAGGTAGCCGAACCGATAGCGATAGCATCTGCGTTTTCAACATCTGCCGGGGTGGCTTCTTCGACTTTCTTTATTACCACGTCAATCCCGGCGCTTCTTGCCCCCTCTTCAATGGCCTTTGCCATGATGCCCGTGTTACCAAAACCAGTCCCGTAGATTATTGCCAGTTTCGCCATATTCCCACCTCAATCTATTTTCCTGAACATCTCTTTCGGGGCGTTGCAGATTGGACACCTTTCAGGCGCGCCGTTTTCCACGGTATTGCCGCATATCGAACACACATAATAATCTGTTTCCCTGTTATTCCCAAGATTATCGAGTGCCTGTTTGTAAAGCCCGGCATGAATTTTCTCGACCTTGTTGGCCACATCAAGGCTGAGGGTCACAGCGTCTGATGCCTTATCTTTTTTCGCTTCCTCAATGAACTTCGGATACATGTCCCGGAACTCGGCGGTCTCTCCTGCGATAGCACCTTTCAGGTTATCCGGTGTCTTCCCGACTGCGCCCATTACCCGCAGGTGGTTGAGGGCATGTACCGTCTCGGCAGCAGCAGCAGCGCGGAACAGCTTCGCCACCTGGCCGTATCCTTCCTGGTCGGCCTTCTCTGCAAAGGCAAGATATTTCCTGTTCGCCTGTGATTCCCCGGCAAAAGCCTCTTTCAAATTATCCTGTGTTGTCATATTATCACTTTTTTCCACTCATTCAATTCATTTCCGTGATTGGAGATATAACTTTCCCGGCATATCCGTAAAAGAATAGGAAGATTTAATAAATCAAAACCTAATAAAAATGCCACATGAATTACAGGGTCATACTGAGCGTACTTGGAGTTGTATTAAGGTTCCTCGGTATTTCCCTGCTGGCTCCCCTGCTTGTCGCTTTATATTATAATGAACCCGAGTCCGTAAAGATTTTCCTTGTTTCATCGATTTTTACTCTTGCGACCGGAATATTCCTCCAGTATACAAGCAGAATGGATATTGATGAACTTACCCACAGGGAAAGTATCGTTATCGTGGCAATCGGATGGCTCCTTGTAGCCCTTTTCGGCGGTATTCCTTTCATGCTGGCAGGAATATCACCTGTGGATTCGCTTTTTGAAGCGATGTCGGGATTCACAACTACAGGTTCAAGTATTTTGCCTGATATTGAGATCTATTCAAAGGGCATCCTTTTCTGGAGAAGCATGACCCAGTGGCTTGGCGGCATGGGGATAATCATTCTGGTCCTTGCGATACTTCCGAGGATTGCCGTAGCCGGCAGGCAGATGTTCCTGTCAGAGGCGCCCGGCCCAATTAAGGATAAATTAAAGCCAAGGCTCAAGGATACGGCGCAGATATTATGGGGGGTGTACGTTACATTCACGGTCCTTGAGATTATACTTCTCTATTTTGCAGGGATGAGTCTCTATGATGCCACTGTACATACTTTTCCTACGATGTCCACAGGCGGATTTTCTTCAAAAAATTTATCCATCGCGGCCTACAACAGCTTCGGTATCGAGCTAATAATAGTAATTTTCATGTTCATCGGCGGTGCGAATTTCAACCTGTTTTACCGCACATTAAAGGTAGATCGCAGCGCGCTCATAAAGGATAAGGAGTTCCAGACTTACCTTTTTATCGTGCTCATTTCAACAATTATTATCGGGCTCCAGGTTTGGAACTGGGGAGAAACGCTTGCCGGTTCGTTCAGGCACGCATTATTCCAGGTCGTTTCCATAATGACCACAACAGGTTTCGCATCTACAGATTTTTCCCTCTGGCCCGAATCCACGAAATTAATATTGCTATTGCTTATGTTCGTGGGGGGATCCGCAGGTTCTACGGGCGGCGCCCTGAAAGTCGTCAGGGTCATATTGCTGATGAAATACGGTATACGGGAAATACATAAATCAATCCACCCTAAAATGGTCAGGCCGATACGTCTTGGTGATAAGGCCGTTCCTGAAGATGTGATGCAGGCGGTACTGGCCTTCTTTATTCTGTACCTGCTTGTGTTTGTGGGAAGCACTCTTGTTCTAAGCGCGCTCGGGCTTGACCTGCTGACAAGCATCAGTGCATCCGCGACGACCCTCGGGAATGTGGGGCCAGGCTTAAGTACTCTCATCGGCCCGATGGCGAATTTCGGCTCCATCCATGTGATAGGGAAAATAGTCCTGATACTTAATATGTGGATAGGAAGGCTTGAGGTGCTGACGGTGCTGATATTGTTCGTTCCTTCGTTCTGGAAGAAATAATAAAAAACATTTTATTTTTCATAATTTTTCAGTTCATAGATATGGCTTTCATACTACCAGAAAGGATACAATTATTACTATAAAAGACTTATAGAAAATACAAAGATACAAAGAGATTTTTAGGGAAAAGTCTCTTTCTTCTAAAGGGGGTCAAAATATGAATAAAAGAATAACTATAGTATTAATAGGAATACTATTATCAGGAATACTGGGTGTCCCTGTTAGTGCAACAAACGAGAGACTGCGACCACTTACTAATATAAGTGAGGCAACGCAACTATCGGGAATATTGGGTGTCCCTGTTAATACAACAAATGAGAAACCGCGACCACTTAATAATATGAGTGAAACAATGCAAATTACAGGACAAGGGGTAATGCAGAGAAGTATTACTGCTGCTGTAACACAATTAATAAATATTGGCAATAATCCAATACCAAGAAGGGATAGAAGTAAGAAAGATATGATGAAGAGAAATGTACCAAGTATAGTTCCCGGCACAGGTGATTTTGGCTCTTATCTTGTAAATACACCAGGTGGAATTAAGGGTGTGTATGCAATGCAACAAGTTCAACCAGCACTTAATTTACCGGGATTATATGAACCTACGCTCTATGCACCTACTGTAATGTCACCAAATTTTGCACCAATCGAATCAGTTACAGCATACTGGAATTACAGTGGCATGACTTCTACAGCAAAGGCATGGGGAGTCTGGAGTCATTATACTGGTGGCTGGGTTGTACTTAGAGATATAGATTCAAATTTTATGTCAAACTATGTAGGTACATATCCGGAAGGGCAATTTTATTTTACAGAGATAAAACAAGATGGTACTAATGGTACTAACACATGGAACGTATTACTGTACAACTTTAAAACTTATTCATGGGAAATACAATATAGTTCCGATTCACAATCACAATTTGAATATGGTTGGGATATGTTTGAGACATATTTTAATGGAACATGTCCACCACTACCAAGCATTTCATCAAATGATATAATGGTTTTGAGTAATGGTCAATGGGAACTTGTTACAAATACATATGGTTCATTATTAGACAATAGTAATTGTGCCAGTTACAAAGAAGATATGACACCATTCTATAAGTGGTCTGTAAGCACTCCTGTTGTGACAGAAGTAAGCACTTCTGTCGAAACAAAAACCCCTGTAACCAATGCAATCAATATCACATATCCAATTGGCGGCGAAACGCTAAAACGTGGTAGAACATATAATATAACATGGTCTATTACTGGTAATACAGGTGCTTACGTAAAAATCGAATTACTCCAAGGAAGTTATGTAACTACTGTGCTAACAAGGAAAACTAAGAACACTGGAATCTATAAATGGAAAATACCATTTTATCAGACTGCAGGAACCAATTACAAGGTAAGGATAACAAGTAATACGAACCGAACATACACAGATACAAGTGATAAGTCATTCACTATAAGTAACTAAGGATGGAGTATCGAATTACAATAAAGAGGAATAAATGAAAATAAATAGTAACATAGAAAGCGAAACTGGTAGATATCCTACCAGTTCTTCATAGACAGATAGAAGCATCCATACCGATGCTCCCAACACCAGCGCCATAGACGAGCAACTTTATTTTTGTTCCTTCTTAGTCGCAGGCCAAGAGACATTACCCGGGCCCATGTCCTTCATCATATATATATAGATTCCAACGATGACTTTTGCTACAGCCGCCTTGATCGGATTTACTTTCGTATCAAAATAGTAGACCTTACAATTATAAAACGTATAGTCCGCTGGCATATATTGCCGGCATTCGAGGCTGAACTTTTGCATAATGAGAAAGTCCATATAGCTATTAAACGTCGGCAATGGTAGAGATGTGTCCAGACAGGTCAGGTAGAACTTTTTGGCGGCAGCATCGACGGCTCTTCCCTTCTCGGCGACAGAACGTTCTGTTTGCGGCCAGGGGGGTGTCGCTATCGCAAGCTCATGGACGATACTGGCGCCTCGGTCATGTCCCAGTGCGATCTTGAGGGTCGATAGCGCCCCCTTCTTGCTAGTGATTGACGTGTTCACCACTATCAACATTTTCTGACGGTGGAATCGAGGCCGATGGCTCAAGTAGGCGAACCGGTCCATAAAATTTTTCATGAGCCCGCTGACGCTGCCCATGTACACGGGCGATGAAAGAATGAAGCCGTCCGCCGCCAGCAGTTTTTGTTCTATCGCGGCGCGATCATCCTTGAGCGGGCATTTGTCCTCACCCTTTGCCATGCAATTATAGCAGCCGATGCACGGCTTGAGGTTCGCATCCTTCAGGAAGAGGTATTCGAATTCCACGTTGCCCATCGCCATCATCCTGTCTTCGATCATTTTCACGATCTTATACCCGGAGCCCTTTCCCTTGGGGCTCCCCATTATGGCTATTATTTTCATGATTCTGCCTCCCGATAGTCGATCAGCACATATATGCCCGAATTATTGAATGCAGCCGCACAACATCTTCAGGTGAAGTTGCCATGATAGACCTTACAAACGTAGTTTTTAATTACTTTGTAATTTAAAGATTAAGAAATCCGAATTATATATAGATTACGAGGATTGATTTCCGGTTCAAGATATTCTTATGGATGCACGAAAACCCATCGTAGCAGTGACTACTCACCGCACTCCGCTGCGCTTCGTGCGATGCCTCCGCCCCTTGGGTCAAGAATCTAGATTTGGGATTAAATAAGACTAATTTCTCAAAAGTCTCTCGGGGATTTTCTGTTTCCCTATCAAATCCCCGATATCCTCGCGGCTCCTTATGACATCGGCTATACCGTCCTTAACCAGTACCTCGGCGCACCTGGGCCTCCCGTTATACTGGCTGCTCATGCTGAAACCATATGCTCCGGCATCAAGCAGGGCTATTAGATCCCCCTTTTCAACGCGCGGAAGCATCCTGTCCCTTGCGAACACATCCCCTGTCTCGCATATCGGACCTGCAATCGTATAGGTTTCTTCAGGCTCTGAACCCGCCTTGTTGGCCACGACCGCGTAATGATAGGAATCATACATCGTGGGGCGGACAAGAAGATTAAAACCGGCATCTACACCCACGAAGTTCTTTGCAGCCTTCTTGACAGTATTGATGCGGGCAAGAAGGATGGTCGTATCTCCGACAATGTAACGCCCCGGTTCAAGTATAAGTTTCGGGGAGATACCGAGGGCTTTCGTTCTTTCCCTGAATACGGGCAGGATCGCATTCGCATGGTCACGCGGGGTCGGGGCGCTTTCATCTTTCTTATAGGGAATCCCAAGGCCCGAACCCATATCCACGAATTTGAGTTCTACTCCGAGTTCGGTCACCTTTTCCACGAGGTCCATCATCTTGCGGGCAGCTTCCGTGAACGGCGATGTATCCAGTATCTGCGAACCTATATGGCAGTGGATTCCGCACGGTGATACCCCCGGAAGCTGCTGTGCTTGCCTGTAAACATCGACTACCTCCTCAGATGGTATCCCGAACTTTGAAGTTTTAAGCCCGGTCGCTATCTTGGGATGCGTCTTCGGAGAAACATCAGGATTTACCCTGAAAGCGATTTCCACCTCTTTCCCCCGGCTTTCTGCAATCTCTGAAAGCGTATGCAGTTCATCGGGCGAGTCAACGGATACCCTTACACCGATCTCAACTGCTTTCTGGAGTTCAAAATCCGTCTTTGAATTCCCATTAAAAAGGATTTTCTCATGGGGGATTCCTGCAAGCAGCGCCATATAAAGTTCCCCGTAGCTGAAGACATCCGCACCGGCGCCTTCCCTTGCAAGCAACCTCAGGATCGCAAGACTGCCGTTTGCCTTGGCAGCATAGTAAATATCAGCATCCGAAAAAGCTTTTCTATATGCGGTGAAGTTATTGATGACACGGGATTCGTTTGTCACATACAGGGGGGTCCCGAATTGTTCTGCAAGCTCCGTCGTGTCCGTGCCGCCTATAATCAGGTGATTATTTTTGACTTCAAGATGATCCTTGATCGTGAACATAGTGCCACAATTAACAGGCATTATAATATAGTTATCTTGTTTTCGTAATATGCCTGCAATATATTCCCACTTTTCATAGTTTTCCGCTTCCTTCACACCTATTTCTTACTCAATTTTAAATGTATGTCAGTTCAAGAAATATCAAAAAAAATTGCTATTAAATTTCCATATCCAGAGCCCTGTTCGATAGGGCGTCAGTATCTGCATTCTCTTCCCTTTCCACCCACCTGAAATCAATTTTTTCATAATCTGCGCACAATTTTTTCGCTTCATTGAACAACGGAAGGAGATTCCTGTTTTTCACCCTGTACCTGCCCATTATCTGTCTTATTACCAGCTGGCTGTCCCCCCGTACCTCAAGTGCTTTGCATCCATGGGCTTTTGCCAGCTTCAATCCCTCTATCAGTGCGCTCCATTCCGCAATATTGTTCGTCCCTTTGCCGAGGCGCTTTGAGACTTCCTTAACTTTCCTGCCATTCTCGAATAAAACAATCCCTATTGCCATTGGGCCCGGATTGCCCCTGCAAGCGCCGTCAAAGAACAATATGCAGCTCATACGGGAATATCCTTTAAAGGGTACCACCGCTCGGCTTCTTTTTCGATCGGAAGTTCTCTTTCCATGACAGAACGCAGCCTGAATTCGTATGATAAATCCCTCTGCTCTCCCCTGGGTACATAAGGGTAATAATTTGCCTGCTTGAAATTATAAATCCAGTAAACCGTGGATTCGCCCCTGAATTTAAAAACCGCGCACAATAACTGCCCGCCAAAACCATGTTCTGTCAGGGTCTCACTTACCATGTACAGTGTAGTCACGAGATCCTCAAACTCTGGGTCATTCAATACTACCCACAGGTATCCATAAGAGTCTTTTTTCACGCTGTACTGGGTGTTTGTTTCCTTGCAGCTTTGCTGGAGCAATTCCCTTATCTCGATCTCAGCGCGTGTATAGGCTGATGCTTCAAGCGGTTTAAAACATATCCCCGCCCCCGCCGATGCAAGGGACAGGTTGGTGCTGAGGGTAACGTATGCCGTGGACATGGCAAAGAGTTTATCAGGCTTCGCCTTCGGGAGTTTGCTCTTTCCCAGAAGCGTATCAAGAAAACCCATTTTAGAATTCCATCCTCCGCTCCATTTCTTCAAGCGCCCGGATGCGTGCTTCGACTGAGGGATGCGTGGAGAAAAGGTTCATCATCGACTCTCCGGATATCGCGGGTATGATAAAGAAAGCGTTCATTGCTTCCACTTCCCGAAGGTCGCGAGTGGGCACATTTTCCATCATCCCGCTGATTTTCATAAGAGCCGAGGCAAGATTCGACGGTCTTCCGGTTATTATCGCCGAGCCCCTGTCGGCCGCAAATTCGCGGTACCTTGAAAGGGCGCGTATGAGCAGGAAGCTTATTATCCAGACCACAATAGAGACTACAAAAATGATTATCGCAGCATTTGCGCCTTTGCGATTCCTGTTCCCCCCACCCACCCCGAAGAAAAGCATATTCCGCACAAGCAGGGCCGCAACTGTGGAGAGGAAGCTTGCGATAGTAATAACAAGCATGTCGCGGTTCTTGACGTGACTGAGTTCGTGGGCAAGCACTGCTTCAAGCTCGGGCTGGCCCAGTCTCTGCTTCAGGGATGTGGTGACAGCCACGACAGCGCTTCCTTTGCTCCTGCCCGTTGCAAATGCGTTGGGAACGCTGCTGTCAACGATAGCCACTTTAGGTTTTGGTAGGTCAGCAATGGCGCACAGTCTTGATACGGTTTCGTGAAGGCGCGGTTCCTCCTGCTCGGTGACTAAACGCGCGCCCGTGCTCCAGAGCACCATTTTATCGGAAAAGAAAAACTGGAGAAATAGCATAATCAACATGAATGGTATTAATATATTTATCCATGTGTTTCCGAACGCCAATATCACGGCGAGAAAGAAAAGATATAATACTGCAAGCAAGAACATTGTTAATAGCATGCGTGCCTGAAGCCCGAGGTCACTGTACCATTTTTTCATTTTATGCCTCCCAGACTTCTAATGTAGTTGCATCTATTAAAGATTGGCGATAATTGAAAGCCGGATCAATCAAAGTTTTTGAAATCATCCCCTCTCAAGTATCTTTCGGATTATCGCCGCACTGCTGCATAGCTCGCACTGCTCAAAAGACTGTATTCTTA
The DNA here is from genome assembly GCA_036567605.1 of Candidatus Methanoperedens sp. GTDB lineage: Archaea > Halobacteriota > Methanosarcinia > Methanosarcinales > Methanoperedenaceae > Methanoperedens. The sequence goes on from DATCUE010000058.1 coordinate 27,001, forward strand.
CCACATTCACCTTTATTCCATGAGCCCTTAACTTCGCCTCAAGTTCTTTCTCGTCGAAGAACTGGTTCCTGCCGAGTGCGATTATATCCGGTTTGATCTCGCGGAGAGGTTCAAACATATCCTTTTCGCTTCCGAGCATTGCCTTATCCACCATGCAAAGGGCCTGCACCATGGCAAGCCTCTGCCCTTCGGGTACAATGGGTTTTGGTTTGTGTTTTATCATTGACTCACGGGCCACTATCACGTAAAGCTCATCGCCAAGCGCCTTTGCTTCCGAAAGATATAGCAGGTGGCCGGGATGAAGGATATCGAACGTACCTGTTGCAAGCACTCTGACCATGGACATCCAGATTATTTTTAATTGGTAAAAATGTTTGTAAATAAGATTTATTTATCGGCCGGACAATACCTGATTCGGAGGTACATCATGGGATGCCAGCACTTTAAGAATGCCCGCTGCATGCTCGATCCGAAGTATCATAAGCCAGCGCAGTCAGAGATCGAAAGCTACTGCGGCACGGAAAATTATTATAACTGTCCTGTAGTCGGGAAGTACAGCGGGCTTGAGGGAATGTCGTGTTGAAGAGACAATTCATTCGCGTTTTCTCATTACAGCCCCGAAAAATCCATCTGTATTATGGATATGCGGCAATAACCTGAAAAATCCTTCACCTGTTAAAGATCCGGGAATGGACAAATCGGGCGGCATGATTTCAAATTCCCTGTTCTCATTAAGGAATGCTTTCACAACATCTTCATTTTCTTCTTTTGAGACCGTGCATGTCGCATATACGAGTCTCCCTCCTGATTTGACAAGGCGGCTGTAATCTTCCAGTATCTTGCGCTGTTTCTCAGCAAGTTCCGTGATGTCCCTCTGATCCAGCCTCCATTTCGCATCCGGGTTCCTCCTGAAAACACCCATCCCTGAACAGGGAGCATCGATCAGGACGCAATCCGCCCTCTCCAAATATTTCCCGAGATTATCAGTATCGATGGCCTCAATATTCGATGCACCCGCCCTTTTTGCCCTTCTGATGAGATTTTCAAGCTTTGATTTTACAGGATCGCAAGCGATTATTTTCCCCCTGTTTTTCATCAATCCTGAAAGAAAAAGCGTTTTTCCGCCGTTTCCCGCGCAGGCATCTACGATGCACTCCCCTGCCCCGGCGCAGGTGAGCAATGTAATGAGCTGGCTTCCTTCGTCCATTACTTCAAATTTGCCGCCTGCAAATGCGCGGGTCCTGAATATCCCGGCTTTTTTTTCCAGGATAAGACCATACGGTGAAAAAGGAGTCCGCAATGAGACAAACCCTTCTGCATTAAGTGATTTCCCCAATGCTTCGGCATCAGTTTTGAGGGGATTTATCCTTATCGTGAGGGGAGGGGCGATATTGTTGGCCCGGCAGAGTGCGATAACCTCCTCGGAATGCCCGAACTCCCGCAGCCATTTCTCCACGATCCATACCGGGTGTGAATGAAGAACCGAGATGTATTCATGCAGGCATTCCTTTTTATCAGGAAATACGATGCTGTCCTTGTTCCTCAGCATTGTCTCCACTGTTCGCTCCACAAATCCAGAAAAATTTTCATGGTGTGATGACAGGGCGACTGCGTTATTCAAAATACCCGCACTTGATGCGCTGCTGTACAGGGCCTGGTATGCGCATATCCGGAAAATATTGACAGTCTTGGGATTGATGCCCGGGATCCTGACGCCTGAGGTTTTTTCAATTGTGTAATCGATCCAGTTCCTGTTCCTGAGCATTCCATAAACCACTTCCACGATAGCTGCTTTTTCGGATTCTGTGAACTCTTTGTTTTTGAAAAGATTTCCAATCTCCCTGTCGGCATATCTTTTGTGGTCGATTATCGATCCCAGTAGATTCAGGATTGAATAGAAAACTTTCTGTCTTGAGAATTGGGGATTCACGGTCTCAGCATCAACATCCGCATTTAAGTAGATGCTCTATTTCATGATTTCTTGCGGAAACTATGGCGTAATCTATATATATGATTCACACAAAGTCATCATGATTTCCCGGGTTGGAAGTCGGAGGTAAATTAATGAAAAACAGGTTAGTAATAGCGGTAGCTGTAGTTCTGATCATATCAGGACTTCTGGTGGTTTCAGGCAAAATGCCGAAAGCTGAAAGCTCGAATGTAATATCAAATATGGCAATACCTCTTCCGGACTCACTGAACAAATGGTTCGAAACCAAGACGCCCTGGGGGCAGCCATTATATCTATTCAAGATGTTCGACCTCGGTGGTTCTATGATGGGAGTTTTGGTAGATGTCCAGCAGGATGATATGACAAATGCAAAAATATCCTATCAGATATTCAAAAATGAATATAAGAACAGCTCAAAAATGGTACCTGAGTGGAGAGGATATTATGACCTTGAAGCTGTGGATAGAGTCGGAAAGGCTCTTGAAGCAGGCGATAAGAACAAGGTTTTAGCGAGCATGGATGCTGTTTTCAAGACATGCGCTGAATGCCATATAGCGACCAAAACCAAAGTGTTTGCAAAATATAACTGGAAAGATCTGAAAGATGTAAAAATGAAGACAGTGAACCCTGAACAACCCGAAGCACCATGGACAGAAGCCAAAGCAAAATACCTGGTCACGGGTTTTGACGGGACTATCGCGAATGCAAAAGAAAACCAGCAGGAAGCTACAAATAAGAGTTTCCAGCAATTCAAAACGATGTTCCTGTACATGAAGGAGGCGTGCAAATCATGTCATGATACTGAACGCAGATATTATGTCAGCGACGATGTCATGGCTCTGGTAGACAAAGCTGAGGGAGAGATTTCAAGCGGAGATCTTAATAACGCGGCAAATACGATGCAGCAGATAGGAGGAGCGTGTTTTGACTGCCACCAGACACATGAACCCCTGCAGCGATTGAAGGAACTTGTTTCGGAAAAATAAATTCCTTTTTTTATTTTTTTAATTTTGCTTTTTTATCGATTTCTTCACAAAATCTATCCACATATCGAAACCTTCCCCCGTTTTGAGGCTCATCTTCAGCACATCTATGCGCGGATTTATTATGCGGGCGTCCTTTACCATTTTGTCTGCATCAGCATTCACAGCCTCTGCAATATCTATTTTATTTACGATGATCAGGTCTGCCGTGCTGAAAATCAGCGGGTGTTTTTCCACGATGTCGTCTCCTTCGCTGACACTCACGACCACGACGCGTTCATGCTCGCCAAGTTCATAATCCGTGGGGCAAATGAGATTCCCCACGTTCTCTATGAAGAGGAGATCAAGTGAATCAAGCGGCAGTTCGGAGAGTCCGTGCTCGACAAGGTGTGCGTCCAGGTGGCATTCTTTCCCGGTGTTCAGCCCAATAGTGGGAATTCCGTATTTTTCAAACCTTGCGGCATCTATTCTTGCAATTACATCCCCTGCAATGGCGCCTATCCTGTATTTATCGCCAAGCTTCTGGATTGTCTTTTCGATCAATAATGTCTTCCCCGAACCTATGGCGCCCATTACGTTAAAGGCTGTTATGCCATGCCTTTCAAGGATTTTCCGGTTATTGCGGGCGATTTCTGCATTTGCCCCGAGGACATCGTAATTAAGTGATACTTCTCCCGTTGTATGCATAATTAGCTTAGTCTATACGAATTTACTTTAAATCAACTTTTAGTTTTAGCACTTTCCCGTGCTTATCTATCTCTCCTCCTGCAATGCGCGTGCTGGATATCGGCAATCCGTCCTCAGCAAGGACATAATCGACAAGAACGATTTTTATCGGATTTTTGCCTTTTTCTTCCCTTATCTTATTTATTTTCAATGCCGTGGGGTGGGTCTCAGGGGAGACGATAATATAATCAAAATCGTCATTTACCGTCGGGCCGTAAGGGTCATCCAGCCTGACGATGACATAATTGATACCCTGCGCACGGATAAATCTCCTGATTTCCCTGTAGCGTGTCTTGAAATCCCTTATTTCATGAGCCTTGTTCTTAACCATTTCATCCGATGTCAGCCCTATCAGTAGTTTCCCATCGCGGCTTAACTCACAGGCTTTCATCAGCAGGGCCTTATGACCGTCATGGATGGGGTCAAAAGTCCCTCCAACAGCTACGTACGCCATGGTCTATGGATTGTGCGTTTATACGATAAGAGTATCTTTTAATATGTCCTGTGCGATTTTAAGGGGCAAATGAACGAAGAGATAATCCACTGGGCAGATGTTATTGCTGAAAATGCGCTTGCGCGCGGAAAAAAACACACGGTAGCATCAGGAATTACGCCCTCGGGCGCGATACACATCGGCAACATGAGAGAAGTGGTCACGGCGGATGCGATCTATAAAGCCCTCAAAGATAAAGGCGCTGATGTGCGCCTCATATACATCGCGGATACCTACGACCCTCTCCGCAAAGTGTATCCTTTCCTGTCAACGGACTATGAGAACCACGTCGGGAAACCTTTATCTAACATCCCATGCCCGTGCGGCAATCACAGGAGTTATTCAGAACATTTCCTTCTGCCTTTCATAGAAGCGTTGCATACTCTGGGGATCAGGCCTGTGGTTTACAGGGCAGATGAACTCTATAAAGAAGGAAAATACGTAGAAGCGATTAAGAAAGCCCTTATCAACAGGGATGCAATAGCGAACATACTTTCGGAAGTGTCGGGCAGGGAGCTTGAACCCGACTGGAGCCCTTTCAATCCCATCTGCAATGAATGCGGTCGCCTGAATTCTACGAAAGTTACGGGTTTTGACACAGAAAAAGAGACCATAGATTACGTCTGCAAATGCGGCTCGCAGGGCACGGTTTCCATGAAAGGAGGGGGAAAGCTCACCTGGCGCGTGGACTGGCCTGCGCGGTGGCCGATATTCGGTACGACAGTTGAACCTTTCGGAAAGGATCATGCCACTGCGGGCGGTTCCTATGATACCGGAAAAAGGATAAGCCGCGAGATATACGAATATGAGCCCCCGTATCCGATCGTATATGAGTGGATAATGCTGAAAGGCAAAGGGGCGATGCACTCATCCACAGGCCTTGCTATCTCAATAAACGATATGCTTGAAATAGTGCCGCCTGAGGTCCTTCGCTACCTGATAATCAGGCAGAAACCCGAAAAGCACATCGAATTTGACCCCGGGCTTGCGCTGCTGAACCTCATCGACGAGTATGACAGGGTGGAAGGGGATAAGCGGGCATACCAGCTTTCAAGGACCGAAGGCACAAAACCCTCAGATATCCCTTTCAGGCATATGGTGACCGCGGTGCAGATAGCGGACGAGCGGGGTTTTGATTACCTGCTCACTGTTTTAAAGCGCACAAGTTACGATACCTCGGACGTGGCTGCGATAAGGCAGAGGGCGAATAATGCAAGGAACTGGCTTGAAAAATATGCGCCTTTATTTGTGAAATTCAAAGTCCAGGAGACGCTTCCCCCGCAGGTAAAAAGTTTCACGAAAGAGCAGAAGAAAGCACTTCTGATACTTGCAGATGAACTTGAGCATGGGATGAGCGGACAGGAGATACATGATAACATGTATAAAGTTGCACAGGAGACGGGGCTTGACGGGAAAAAGATCTTCGAAACCGTGTACTTAGCACTTCTTGGCCTGAAATCCGGGCCGCGCGCCGGGCATTTCTTGGCATCTCTTGATAAGGACTTTGTGGTGAAAAGGTTTAAGGAAGCGGGTAAATAAACGTACTGCATTTATGGATGAGATCGCACACAAAGTGAACCGGTTTTACGAGCGATACCCTTATCCCTCCCTGCCTATCCACACGGAAAGGGACCTTGTGAGCAAACTCCACGCCAATGTCATGTCAAAAATCCTTGCCACGACGGGACTTCTGCCGCGCTCTCTTTCAGGAAAGGAAATACTGGATGCAGGCTGCGGGACAGGAGAAAAAGCCTGCTATTTTTCATATTACGGGGCTCACGTTACTGCATTCGACCTTTGCAGGGCATCGCTTAAGAAAGCAGTGGAACTTGCAGAAAAGTTCAATCTCAGTGTAAATTTCAGCCTCTGTGATATTGCTGAATTCAAGCCTGAAAAGAAATTTGATCATGTATTCTGTCTCGGGGCGCTGCACCACACAAGATACCCTTATATGAATTTCAGGGCGCTTTCGGGTCTTTGCAAACCCGGAGGAACAATAACCGTTGGGCTCTATAACAGGTACGGCCGCCTCGGTCACAGGGCATCAAGGATGTGGGTCGGACTCCGTGCGGGTAATGATATTGAACGGCGTATGAATTTTGTTGAGAACTCGATTTACAGGAGAAAACTGCGAAGCGTTCATGAGCAGGCGTATGTGGCTGATAAATACGTTCATCCCCATGAGAGCTACCATACTGTGGGCGAGGTGTTGGGGTGGTTCGAAAGAGACGGCTTTACATACCTGGGATCGCATCCGCATACTGAAAAAGGGGAACTTGCAGCTTTCCTCACACAGCTCAAGTGGATGATAAAAGGGAACGGGTTTTTCATTATATCGGGAAGGAAGGATTGAATTCAGAAATGTGGAAAACTGTTCACGTTACTTTGATCTTATCTTGATAAATGATGTTACCTGAAGCATCCTGGATTTTAACAGCGAGGATATCTCCCAAAAGCAATGATTCCTTCCATTGGTGTTTGATTGCATTTCCCGATTCCAGTATTTCGATTGCGGGTTGTTCCTGGATTTCAGGATTGTTTCCATACATTGGCACGCCGTTCATGCCATCAACCACTTTACCATTAACTTCCTTTGTCACTGTTATTTTCATATCCTTTAGAACTAACTTTTCTCCGCCCTTATGAGTAATGACGAGACTTGTTGCCGCCTTTGCCGTGATTTCCAACTGTGCCTTCGGGGCATTTCCGGCACACCCTGCAAATAGCACTGCCACTATTATGAGAACCAGCACTATCAGATTAATACGTTTAAATCCATCAACTGTTTTTTTTACCATAATTCCTCTTTTACGAGATTGTTTTTTCTGTTAGATGTATTTTTCTGAAGAATTATTTTTTATCGAAACACCCAAAATAAAGACAACCCTCTCGAGATATCGTGGGAATGTCAACGCTCCCGCTGACGAATATTGCAGGCGCATCCCTTATCAGCACAGCCGGGATACTTTCATCTGCCTCGCCCATTATGATCTCAGCCGCGGAAACAAGGTTATCAGCCGTGGCGCGCCTTGTAATTAACAGAGGTTTCCCGAAGAGGTCGGTTTTTCCCCTCACATCCTCTACAGGTTCAATCCCTGCGCAGCCCAGGGCGATACCAACGCAGCCGAGGCGCAACGGCTGCGTTCGGCTGTCCCCGATTATCACGGCGATGTTGCGTCCATATTCAGCCATGAGTTTTTCCCTGATTTTGACCGCGCTTTTTTTTGGGTCCTTTGGGAGCAGGACTACATGCCCCTCAGGGGCGTTTGAATTATCGATGCCTGCGCTTGGGGAAAGTACTCCTTTTGTGATTGTTACCACGACCCCCGGTATCCCGCCGAGTATCTCGTCGGATTCCCGGATGATAAGTTCCATCTTCCTGGGGTCGGTATCATAAAGCCTTGAGAGCTGAACAGCCTTTTTAGATGGCGTTACTGTCTCAAGATCCACAATCCTGCCTTCTGCCGTTGCCACAGCCGATTCAGCAAGGACAATAATATCGTTATCCTGCGGTCTTATACCCTTAGCCTTCATCGCCTCAATCAGAACCCTTGATATATTGTCATCAGTTTTTATAAGAGGCGTTTTTATTCCGAATAATTGCATGTTCCAAACTCCTTCATAATCTTAATAGCACAGAAATCGCCGCACATCGTGCATGGCCCTTCATAGGGTGCAAGTTCCCTTGCCCTCTCACCGTCGATAGCGAAACTCAACTGCCCTTCCCAGTCAAGCATGGCCCTTTTTCTTGCAAGATTCCTGTCCCTCTCACTCGGCCCGTATTTTATCGAATCGCCTATGTGCGCTGCTATCCTGAAAGCGATAAGCCCCTCCCTTACCTGCTCCGGGCCCGGAAGCCCGAGGTGTTCTGATGGCGTGATGTAGCAAAGATAATCTGCTCCGGCCCCTCCTGCCAGGCTTGCTCCGACGCATCCTGCGATGTGGTCGTATCCCGTCGCCACGTCAGTCGGCAGGGGCCCGGCCACGAATAGCGGGAAATCCGACATACGTTTGTGGAATCTCACATACTCTGCTATCCTGTCTGCGCGCACATGGCCGCCTGTCCCTTCTATTATCGCCTGGACACCGGCCTCATTTGCACGCTTCGCAAGTTCCACGTTGAGTCTTATTTCTTCAATCTGCGCCTTATCCCGCCCATCGTGTATGCAGCCGCTTCGCATCGTGTTACCGAGTGACAATACAATATCATGGGTTTTCAGTATCCCCAGTATTTCATCGAAATTCTCAATGAACGGGTTCTCACATTTGTTGATCATCATATAAGCGCATGTAATCGATCCGCCTTTGGATACGACTCCCATTATCCTTTTCTCCTTTTTGAGCATCCCGAGGATCCTGTTATCTATGCAGTGGAGTACAAATGAACCCACACCCTCCTCAGCTTGCTGTTTAATATACTGGATAATATCCTCCCCGGCCATATTTCCGAGGCCTTGTTCGGCTGCGGTCTGGTATATGGGAACAGTTGTTATCGGAAGAGATGTACTTTCGAATATTCGTTTTCGAATTTCCGTTATACTCCCGCCCATTGAAAGGTCGGTTATTGTGTCAGCTCCATACTTCTGGGCGATTCGGGCCTTCGTGACTTCTTCATCTGGATCGATTTTTAAGGAGGATGTGCCAAGATTGACATTTACCTTGGTTGAAAGACCTTTCCCGATGCCCACAGAGCATTCTTTCCGGCTCATAATGACCGCGCTTCCATTTGCGACCCTTGAAAGCAGAATATCAATACCGATGTTTTCTGATGCAGCAACCGCCTCCATCTGCTTTGTTACATCGCCATCCCTTGCCTTTTCGATCTGAGTTTTCATAGAATACCTGCCATTTCAAGTATCTCCTTTGTGTTTCTGTGGTTCCCGACAGGCATGATGTGAATGCCGTCGCATATACCGTGTAGTTCTTTTATTAATTCCGCCGCTATTTCAATACCAAGGGCCTCTGGATTTTTTGCTTTTCGCATCCTGTCGATAAGGTTTTTTGGCACTTTGATACCTGCAATATTTTTATTAAGGAAAAGCGCATTTTTTTCTGATTTCAACGGGATTATACCGACCAAAATTTTAACCCGTTTTGGTTTTATCTCATCAATTTTTTCCATAAAACCTGAAAACGACTCTGCATCGAAAACAGCCTGTGTCTGTATGAAACCTGCACCCATCCTTATCTTTTTTTCAAGTTTGATAAGAGAAACCTCGTTCAATTCCGTATTTGTCACGGCGCCGGCACAAAAATCAGTTTTCCCCTCAAGTCTGTTACCAGAAAGATCGGATCCATCGTTCAATTTCCGGATCAAATCGAGAAGCTGCACCGAATCCATGTCATAAACGGGCTTTGCACCTCTATGGTCGCCTTTTACCGGATGATCACCAGACATTACAAGTATGTTTGATATTCCAAGCGCATAGGCGCCCAGGAGATCGGACTGGAGCGCAAGCCTGTTCCTGTCCCTGCATGTCAGATGCATTATGGTTTCGTATCCCTTACTCTGGAGAATACTGCACGCAGCCAGGGAACTTGTCCTCATTACAGCCCTCTGGTTATCAGTGACATTTATGGCGTCCACGATGTCCTTTATAAGTCTGGCATCCTCCAGCATGCTTTTAAAGTCAGTGCCTTTTGGGGGGCTCAGCTCGGCTGTAATAATGAACCTGCCTGAATCCAGTTTTTCTCGAAAGCTCAATTTTTCCGCCTCCCCGGCTTTTTTGCATGGTCTTTGGGCGTGTGAATGGATTCAAGATATTCAAGCTTCCCGAGCTTTTTTAACCTTTCAAATATTCCATCCCATGCACATTCGCGTTCGTCCACCTCGCATTTTCCTTCAACGGCGCCACCGCACGGTCCATTGAGCAGCCCCTTGGGACACATAGCGATCGGGCATATTCCCCCGTATTCCCAGATAGTGCATTCACTACACATGCCGCATTGCTCTTTCAGGATTTCCTCGTCAAACGCCCCACCGAGTGATTCAGTATCAAGGGCGGGATAAACCGGTATTTCCGAAGATTTCGAAATTATGGATACTCCTCCCCCGCAGGACATGATCAATAAAGCATCGGATTTTTCAATCCCTGGATTCAGGGATAATACCTCTTCCCATGAACTTATGTTGCAGGCTGAGCTTAAAACCGTCCAGCCAACGATGTTTTTCCCTGCATTTGCAAGTTTTTTTTGCATTTTGAGTACTTCGGTTTCACCGCCCACATGGAGCTTGGTCGCACATTTCCCGCAGCCGATTATGAATATGTTGCGCTCCCTGACATTCTTCCGGATTTCTTTAAATTCTTTTTGTCTTGATATTATCATTCTTATCTTGAATATCCAAAAACGACATCGTTTTTCTTGTTCATTAATTCAGAAAGCAAATCGGCAATCAGGGGAAGTTCTCGTACCTGGTGCCTTATTTTATTTATGAGGCGTTCGATCTCAAGCTGCGTACCTGTAATGATGAGACTTGCCTTTTCAGTTTCATGGGATACGGCCCCGCGCGGGAGTGCCGCATCTCCTCCCCTTGCAAGCATCTCCTGTTTGATTATCAGGGCTTCGGTCGCCGTGATATTGCAAAGCCTGATGTTATAATGCACGGTTTTTTTCTTCATGACCTGGCTCCCTGTCGGTGTTGCGCCAATGTAACGCATTGCCCTTGCGCAATCTTCGGGATTATTTATATCCAGCAATTCTGCTTCGATTGTGCCTGATCTTACAGCAGGTATTCTTGCCCTTGCACTCTGCGCTACCCTTACTGTATCAATCGTTGGCGCAACATCATGTGTTCTTATGATGTGTGCCCCGTTTCGAACCGCAATGGCCGTGGCAGCAAGGCTTCCATAAAGCCTCTCATCTGCGGGCTTCTTCAGGGTCTCGCCGATAAAGGATTTCCTTGATATCGCGGCAAGTATGGGTTTCTCAAAAATCCGAAGTCTCTGGAGGTTATCTATGGTTTCATAATCATATATCGGGAGTTTTTCAGAAGTCCACCTCCCGATAGCCGGGTCGATGATAATATTATCAGGCGATATCCCCTTATCCTCCGCGCCTGATATTATCCTCCCAAGGGAGTCCATCACGGCATCCATGCCTACCGGGTCGCCCGGAACGTTGTTGCTTGCCATAAGTATCACCGGGCATCCGTGATTTTTTACCACGTCCGCCATGCCGGTGTCAGCCGTAAAGCCGCTTACGTCATTAATGATACTTGCACCGGCATCAAGCGCTTCATCCGCTATGTCGGCGAACATGGTATCTACGGATATCGGAACGGTAACTTCCTGCAGGAACTTTAGAGCAGGCATAAGGCGGGAACGTTCTTCTTCTTTTGAGATTTTCCCGGCCAGCGGCCATGTGGAACGCGCACCCACATCAATGAAGTCTGCCCCTTCCTCCACCATCTTCAGGGCTGCATCAAGAACAGAATCCGCGGGAACAACAGAACCTTTATAAAAAGACTCACTGCTGAGATTTATTACGCCCATCACTCTTACAGGTTGATCGTCTCCGACTTTCAATCCTGCAATGGTTTTTTCTATCACGTTTTACCTTAATTCTTTTTAAATACTCATAAGGTTTGTGTCTTCCATTCTGGTTTTATTTTTACCAAAAGCTACTTAAGCGATTAAGAGCAATCATTAATCAGGGAGGTAAGCATGAAGGTTGTTAAAATCAAGAAAATCGCAAAAGGTAGCTGCAAGTGCCACTCGTCATGCGCATAAAAAAATATTAAATATAGTTTTTCTTATTTTATTATTTCATATCCCGCTTTAGTCCACTCTGTAATTCCACCCTTCATATTGTAAATTTGTTTGAATCCATTCTTTACAAGTATTTCGCTTGCCTGGGTACTGCGGTGGCCCGTCTTGCAATATACCAGTATTTTCCTGTCTCGCGGTATCTCATTATACCTTTTTTCAATTTCCTGAAGCGGGATCAATATGGACCCTTTAATATGCCCGGTATCATATTCTTCCTTTGTACGCACATCCAGAATAAAAATATCGCCGCTGTCGATCATTTGTTTGCCCTCGGATACAGTGACATCAGCATATTTTCCTTCTCCAGGCTGCTTTGCAGGGTTAATGCAGCCGGATAATAAGGCGAGCAATAACATTGTTCCGGATATAAAATAGCGGATCTTTGCCATTCTATCAGAAATTGTCTCAAAGATGTAAGTAATTTATGTCACCATTTCTTTTCCCAGTCTCACCGACTTGAAATGAGGGCCTTTCCAGTAAACCATTTTTTCAATATTGATCTGGACAATCACGTCGTTCTCCCCAAGCGGCTTGTTTTCAATTACAGCCTGGTATTTACCCTTGAACTCCATATAGATATCGCGGTAAAGCTGCAGTGTTTCTTCGGGCAGGAAATAAATGGGTCCCCTTTCAGTTATTTCGGCCGTTCCCTGCGCCATGACCCCCTCATTGTTAAAAGGATTTATTGAATCCCTTATATCTACAGTAATACTTACATTCGGGTTCTCCAGTATGTTCTTGACCTTTTTTGACTTTTCATTGGTAATAAAAAATATTTTCTGTGACTGTCCGTCGTATACGAAAAACACGGGGGTCAGGTGAGGCTCATCCGTCCTGTCGCTTGTGCAGACATAACCGAAATAGTTGCCATACAATATGTTCAGCATTTCATCAGGTATTTTCATGGTCACACCGGCACGCTGATCTGCTTTGCGCCTCTCCAGTATATGATTTTAACAGGCTTCACTTCCACAAGTATCCTTGCGATGATAGGTGTCAACTGCCACGCTTTTGGCAGCTCTGAAGCGGCATATTTTCTTGTATATTCCGGATATTTTATCACGAAAAGATTGCGTGCACGCAGCATCTGGATAAACCTGAGCGGAATATCCGGCAGGCCGTAAATCTTCACCTGGCCAGTAAATAAAACAGCCTTGTTCTCATATATATTGCTCAATTCCCTCTTATCTATCAGGAAAGCGACTTTATTATTTTTCCGCATTATTTTCAATTTTTTTGCCTCTTTTGAGGTATTGAAAAAAATCCTCTGCCCGTCAAAAACATAGACTACAGGAGTAATATGTGTTTCCCCTTTAAGAGAAGTACCAACATATGCAAAACTGGACTCTTTTACAAGATTAAAGATGTCGGGAGGGAGCCATGGTACTTTTGATACCATATATGCAGAAATAACGGATATCAATGTTATAAAAATCATGAAACTGAGAATCATTGTAACGAGGAAAGCGTCGCTCATGAGCAACGGCAGCAGGAGAAGTGAGATTATCCCGAAAAAAACATTATTGATATCCAGTTTTCGAAGTGCCCTCAGTTCCGTATAGGGGGTATGTTCAAGCTCGGATCTTTTTTCTGCGATTTTTCTTAGCTGAAGAGACCTCCACAGGGCAAGGATGGATGTCCATATCCCCAGCCCCATCCTGTAGCAGATATCCCAGATGAGAAGACTTGCAAATAGCAGGAGAACCATATTTGAGGTCTGCCCGAGCCAGTAGTCCATTAAACTATTGTTGTAATAGAAGAGATATACCATAAAAGGTATGAATATGGCAATGCCTGGTATTGCTTCGTAATGGTTCCTGTGGAAGAGTATCCCTTTATACCGCTCAAGCAATTCATTTTCATCTTTACTTAACGGTGCTCTGAATTTTCGAAGAGTTGGCCCAAGCTGCAATATCAAAAGGCTCCACGATACGGCGACAAGTATGCCGAGAGAACCGTATATCAATGAAACCAGTTTCAGGTCAAAGATGATGCCGAGAATAAGACCGAGGATCAGGAGAAAAAGTAATTGCAGAAGAATACTGTATTGATATGGAAGCAGGGAAAAGGGTGGAATCCTTCCTACGATTTCTTCATATATCCACTTCATCTCTTTTTTTTTGCCTTTATCCATGCGGGGACAAATGTAAGGCAATAATAATAAATCTCTCTCATAATCGTTAGCAGAAAACAATCGATAGAGTTATTTATTACCACTGCTATTACTCAATCCGGTGATGGTATGACTAAAATTAAATTAATCCTCACGATTGCTATCTTATCAGCAGTTTTAGCCGGTTGCATTAAACCGACAGAGCCGGTAGGCACACCGGTCCCTACGCCAACAGCAACATTGGTGCCTACTGTTGTTCCTACTTACACCCCAATACCCACTCCTACGCTTGCTCCTACCCCTAAGGCCTTATTCCCTCTAACATATAAAGTCTGGATAGACAGCGATTATGGCTTTAGATTGGTCAGAGCAATCAATGGAACTACTTACATTCCCCTGCCCTCTAACTTTGATAGATTTAATTTCGCTATAAATGTTGGGGACAAGGTCATTTGGATAAATGATGATAGCTATGATTTTCCGCTTACTATCATTAGCAATGAAGGATTATGGGATAACAAAACGGGGTATATGCGATATAATAGTAGCCAGTTTGGGTATACATTTAACAAAACTGGAACCTACACAGTTTATATTAAAGAATACAGGAAAAACCAACAGAATATCACTGTGAACCCCTGAATAAAAAATACTGTCAAAAGAATAGTCACGAAGAATCATTAAAATTAAATCGTAAACTTTATCCTTACAAGATAGGTAACCTCCTTCCGTGCAAACCGTTTTAACATCGAATAAATGTGAGAATAGATAGGATTACTGTGCCCGCAGCAAACAGTAATGTACAGTTAGGAGGCGGTTTTATACATAAGGAAGAATTGATTCAGCTACACACACTGATGGTGCAGATGAAGAAGTTTTTTGAGGAAAACGGAAGAGGAGAATTCTCCCAATACCAATCTCTTCAGATAAGCCCTATACATGTGCATCGCAGCAAAGCTGAACACAAGCATGCAATCTTCGTGCTTGGCAAGGAGATCGCATCCATTATGGCGCACGATGAATTCTCGGGAGCGGGAAGAACATCTGTGCGAATGCAGGAATTAGCAATCCGCACAATGGATGAACTGGCAAAATAAAAACGTGTTTTTTCTTTTTTTGTTATCTTCCCGAAACATTTCGAAGCCTATATAAGTAATACCGTAAAGACCGATATTCAACTTGATGAAACCGTCTAAAGGTGAATATTTTTCATCAAAGTGAGGGATATACAATGGAACTCAATGGAGTAGAAATAGAAGATACATTCGCAGAAGCATTTCCGATAAAGATTGCAAGAATTCTGATCACAGGCGCAACGAAAAAATGGGCTCTGGTCGCCGCCCAGGAAGCTACAGGTTTTGGAACTTCAGTTATCATGTGCCCGGCAGAAGCCGGTGTTGAAAAAATTGTCAATGGCAACGAGACCCCGGACGGCAGGCCGGGCGCATACATCCAGATTTGCACTTTTGGATTTAAAGCCCTTGAGGAGCAGTTGTTAAAGCGTCTCGGCCAGTGCGTGCTGACTGCGCCAACAGCCGCGATGTGGAACGGACTTCCAAATTCTGAAAAGCAGTTCGATACAGGCTTCAAGCTCAAATTCTTCGGAGACGGGTTTGAATCAGAAGCAAACATAGGCGGCAGGAAGGCATACAAGATACCAATGATGCAGGGCGAGTTTGTTGCCGAGCACAATGTAGGGGCACAGGACGGTATAGCCGGAGGCAATTTCTTTATCATGGCAGATAACCAGATGGCTGCCCTGGCGGCAGCAGAGAACGCAGTCGACGCCATAGCCCAGCAGGACGGGACAATAACGCCATTCCCCGGCGGCATAGTTGCAAGCGGATCCAAAGTGGGCTTTACGAATTACAAGTTCATGAAGGCGACCACGAATGAGAAATTCAGTCCCTCCTTAAAAGCCAAAATCAAAGACACAAAGGTTCCGGCTGACGTGAATGCCATTTATGAAATTGTGATAAATGGCCTGAGCGTCGATGACGTGGGCAGGTCAATGACAGCGGGCATAAAAGCTGCAGTGAATATCCCTGGGGTAAAAAAGATAACCGCGGGGAACTACGGCGGCACGCTGGGTCCATATAAGTTCAATCTGCACGAACTCTTGTAAACAAGAAAAACGACAATTTTATTCTTCTTTTTTATGCTAAAGCGTCAGGATATACTTATACTCTTCAAATTCCTTTGGAATACTGGTTTTAACCTCATTTGCTATTTTGAGCCC
Source organism: Candidatus Methanoperedens sp. (assembly GCA_036567605.1). Classification (GTDB taxonomy): domain Archaea; phylum Halobacteriota; class Methanosarcinia; order Methanosarcinales; family Methanoperedenaceae; genus Methanoperedens. The sequence goes on from DATCUE010000058.1 coordinate 43,275, forward strand.
GTATTTGATAGCCCAGAGCGCTTCAGGCAAGCTTATTTCAATAAAAATGCCAAGCTTGCCCCATATTTTTATGATTTTCCTTTGACAGATAGAAAATTTGGGGCCCGGGTCGGGATTCGAACCCGAGTCGTAGGATCCACAGTCCCATAGGATAACCAGCTACCCCACCCAGGCACCGGGGGAGTAGACCCTTTGATGTATCTGAAAAGGATAAAGGTTTTGTTCCATCTAATTAAATATCTTCTCTGCAACCTCAATAGCCTTCTTGCGTTTAGCAGGGTATGCCTTTATCTTGATATCTGCCGCTATTGTATCCGTCGTAGTTGCAAGCTGTACTATACCCTTATAAGCAGCCTGTTTGTCAAACCTGATGTGAAAAGAACAATCATCATCCATTCTCTCATCAAGTTCTTTTCTCAACCTGTCCAATTCCTGTTCAGGCAGCTTTGCCTTCAAGTATTCGATAAACCGACTGCAATTCTTGCCCTTAATACGCACAAGAAAGATAGTTATCGGGTTCCCGAAATGACCTTCTGTATTAATAATTTCTATTTCACCATCAAAAAGAAAAATCGAAAGGGCAGTCTTTACCCTTTCCTCACTTTCGGTTGCCGAAGCTTTAGCCCGAAGAGTGATATTATGTATACTCATTTGCCTTTATTCTGGTGGGAACTGATACTCGGTCTTGTCTTCTCGGTTCCAAGACCCTTCCGCCTCTGGCCCCTGCCTTTTCTTCCTGAGCTTGTTTTTCCCCTGAAAACACGGCCTTTTTGACTTGTATTGCAGATCCATTTAAGGTTCTTGTCGCTTTTAATTACAGGATGACTTGTATCAACAAGAATTGTCTCGTACCATTTATGCCTGCCGTCCTGACCGACCCAGTAGCTGTTCAACACCTGCATGTTGGGGTACCTTCGCGCAGCGCGCTCTTCAGCGATGCTCTGGATGCTCTTTCCGGGGGTTATCTTGTTGACGCCCATGTGGTGGGTTCTTCTTCCGCGCTGCCATCTTGATTTGCGCCGCGCCCCGCGCCTTATTTTTACCCTTGCGACCACGATCCCTTGCTTAGCCTTATAGCCCAGCGCCCTTGCCCTGTCAAGCCTTGTGGGGTGTTCGACCCTTGTTACCGAGGGTTCCCGCCTCCACTCCTGCATCCTTTCCCACAAAAGCTCGTTCACGTATGATCCGCCCGGTTTTTTCCATGCATCCCTGATGTATGTGTACATTGATTTCATTGTATTCACCTTTTGTTTTACGGTTCAGCCCTTCCGGGCCACATCCCTGCGGGATTTGCTCCCGCCGCTTGTGGCCTTTAAACAATCTCATTGTAGTTAAAGATTTCTTGAGGCGGGCTATTATTCCACTACCAGAATTTTTTACCCCAACATATATAAAGCTTTAAATACCCTATATAAAGGGTGACGATCATGACAAAATCTGAAGATTCTAAAAAAACAATAAAGATCGAAAACGTTGTCGCATCAACCGGTATTGGAGCAAAACTTGACCTCAATGAGGTAATCAGGATTCTTGAAGGGGCGGATTATAACAAGGAGCGATTCCCAGGTGTGGTTTACAGGACGGCATCCCCCAAGACCGCGGCGCTTATTTTCGGAAGCGGCAAAATAGTATGTACGGGTGCAAAGAGCATCGAGGACGTTAGCAGCGGCCTTACAAAGGTTTTTGAGAAACTGAAGGCAATGGGTATTGATATACCCAGGAAGCCTGAAATCACGATACAGAATATCGTTGCTTCCGCCGATCTCGGGACTGTGCTGAACCTTAATGCGATAGCGGTCGGTCTCGGGCTTGAGAATATCGAATACGAACCTGAACAGTTCCCGGGTCTGGTATACCGGTTATCGAACCCGAAAGTCGTTATGCTGCTGTTCGGCTCGGGAAAGCTTGTGGTGACAGGTGGAAAGAAACCCGAGGATGCCGAGGCCGCGGTTGAGAAGATCGTGGAAGAACTTGATGGACTGGGGCTGCTTTAGCCCTTTTTTTAATTATCGTGGGGTTTGCTAAATTATCATTTATGAGTGTATACCAAAACTGAAGAATTCCTGCGAAACTTGCGCCCTGCATCGAGCGCGGAGAGCTCGAGGAGTGCGTGGAGGAGGAGGCGCGGATTGAGAACATATTAAAGGTTTAGAGATCAGTCATCATTTACTAAATCGATTATATATATAAGCTAATAGAAATATGATTTTACAAACGTTTCGCATTATAATATGACAGAGAGGCAAAATCATGAAACAAATTTTAATTAAGGTTCCGGAATGGGTGGATGAAGAACTCGTAATGCTTCAAATGGAGAGAATACTGGCTCTTGAAGGTAAAAAAAGAGAATTGATAGAAGAGACCTTGAAAAAATTGGACATCGGTGAGGAGGATTTAAAGGAACTTGAGAAAACAAGAGGAGAGGTATGGAAAAAAGAGAAGAGAAAATTAAGATTGAGTTCGTCATAGATACGAATATTCTTATTTCCGCCTTAATCCCAAAAAATTCAAAACTGAGGGATATTCTATTATCAGGAGATTTTCGTATTTATGCGCCGGAATATCTACTGAAAGAACTTCATAAATATTGGGGTTTGATACTCGAAAAAGCCGAAAAAAAAGGTGTTATCAAGTCGAATATTGAGTTTGCCAAAGAGGAACTGCTTTCAAAAATTTTTTTTGAACCCGATAAATTTTATTATCCAAAAATTGAGGAAGCCTATACTATCTGCCGGGAATTCGATGAAAAAGATACACCATTCATTGCACTATCTTTGATGTTAGATATTCCAATATTAACAAATGATAATGGCATAATTGATAATTCGGGGACTTACAAAGTGATAACGATAGAAGAACTCTTCAAAAAATAATCAAAAATTATGCCAGAAGACAACAAAACTAAGGAATTCCTGCAAAAAATTGCGCCCTGCATCGAGCGCGGAGAGCCTGATGCATGCGTGGAGGAGGCGGCGCGGCTGGCGGGGGAGATGGAGATAGGGGCGGAGGAGTTGCTGGATCTTTCTATGCATAAAGGGAAGAACGAAGATCATGGCGTTGCTTATGTTCTTGCCCTTGCTGCAGCACAGGGTCTGGAAGGAAAGAAAAAAGCTAGAGCGCATTCTAACGCAGGAGTGGCGATGCAGTTTCTTAAAAGATTGGATAAATCAGAAGAACAATACAAACTTGCAATTGCCGCTGACCCGAAATATGCATCGGCGCACTATAATTATGCAATCCTGTTAAACGAACTTAACAGGAAGCAAGATGCGGAAGAACAATATAAGCTTGCAATTGCCACCGACTCGAATGATGCCTCAGCGCACTATAATTATGCAATCCTGCTAAATGAACTTAACAGGAAACAAGATGCGGAAGAACAATATAAGCTTGCAATCGCCGCCAACCCGAAAGACTCATCGGTGCATAACAATTATGCAAATCTTCTTAGAGAAAAAGCGCAATTCTACGATGCTGAAAAAGAAGTCAGAATCGCACTTCAAATTTCGCCAAACAATCCTTACGCATTTGGAACCCTTGGGGACATACTGGCTGATGAGGGGTGTTATGAAGATGCACTGAAAGAGTATCAAAAATCACTCGAGAATTCATCATCTATGACATATTCATCAGTCTCCGAGATTCATAATAATCTGGGCTGGGTGCATGCGCAGTTAAAACAATACACCAAAGCCGAAGAAGCATTTAAAAAAGCTCGGGCCTTTGACTCCATGAATGTGAAGGCAATTCGGAATCTCAGGGTGCTTGGAAAAGTAAAAGCTGAACCAGCAATCACAAAAATGCAGGCATGCCTTGCAACACTCCCTTTACTTTCATTAATTGTATCCTTCTATTTATTCTGGATTGGTAAGCTTTCTGAGACTGTGTTTGCCACACAATCCACTCTTTTGATTTCATTGTTAATCTTCATCCTTTTTTATCACCAGCTCAGCAAGTTCAAGGCTGGACCGATTGAATTCGAAAAGAGCACGGAACATAGGAACCAACCTGCAGAAGCCATCTCAAAAATAGAGCGCTAAATTCACATGACCACCCCCCTCCCCATCCTCGACAACCACATGCACCTTAACCCATCGGGCCGATGCCTCAAAGCCGTGCGCGAATTCGCGCGCGCTGGGGGAACCCACATAGTACTTGTCTCGCTCCCGCCCTGGTCGCTTGGCATCGATATAAGCGCGCCGGTCGATTACAGGAAGGTCTTTGAGAGGGTACTCAAAATAGCACGCTGCGCTGAGGAAGCCGAGAAAGTAAAAGTGTTCGTGGTGCTCGGCGTGCATCCAGCAGAACTGAACAAATTCTATGGGAGGTTCGGCCTCGCGCGCGCAGTCGAGATAATGAAAGGCGGGCTTGAAGTGGCGCGCGAATATGTGGATAACGGCAAGGCTGTCGGATTAAAATCCGGGCGCCCCCACTATGCAGTGGAACAGAAATTGTGGGATGCCTCAAATGAAATAATGCGCCACAGCTTTGGGCTTGCAAAAGATTCGGGGTGTGCGGTCCAGTTGCACACCGAAAGCGCTACCGAGAAGACGCTTGAAGAGATCGGAGGGATGGCAAGGGATGCAGGTTTGCGGCCTGAGAAAGTAGTAAAACATTTCTCGCCCCCAATGGTGAAAGCCTGTGAAAAGGCAGGTATTTTCCCAAGCGTACTGGCAGGCGAAGATGCCATAGAAAAAGCCCTCGCTGAAGGAACACGCTTCATGATGGAAACCGATTACATAGACGACCTGAAAAGGCCGGGCTCGGTGCTCGGGCCGAAAACAGTCCCGAAAAGGACAAAACAACTGATACCCAAATGGGGCGAGGATGTGTTCTTGAAGATACATAAGGAAAATCCTGAAAAAGTGTACGGCGTGGAAATAATCATTTAGCGCTATATTTATTGCTATCCTCAAAGAATTAAAACGACTCAATATGATACGGGATTACCTTACGCTTGACGACATAGATACCAGAGGAAAAACTGTTCTATGCAGGCTTGATTTAAATTCTCCCATGGACCCCAAAGGGATAATACTCGACGACAGCAGGTTCAGGAGTCACATTACTACCCTGAAGGAACTTGAAGACTCAAAGATCGTTATCCTGTCCCACCAGAGCCGTCCGGGTAAAAGCGATTTTACCACCATGGAGCCCCATTCAAGGCTGTTATCAAAATTAATGCGCAGGAACATTGACTATATCGATGATATATTCGGCTCCAATGCACTGGAATCCATTATGAGGATGAACCGGGGTGAAATAATCCTTCTTGAAAACACGCGTTTCTATTCTGAAGAATCACTTGAACGAACGCCGCAGGAACATGCCAAAACGCACATGGTGCGGCGGCTCTCCACTGTTTGCGATATATATATGAATGATGCCTTCTCGGTTTCCCACAGGTCGCACCTTTCTGTGACAGGTTTCACCCATGTACTGCCATGCATCGCGGGAAGGGTAATGGAAAAAGAAATCGATTCCCTGAACAGGGGACTATCCTGCAGTGAGCGCCCGTGCATATATGTTCTGGGCGGCGCTAAAGTGGACGATTCCATCAAGGTAACAAAAAACGTGCTTGAAAAAGGATGCGCCGACAGGGTACTGGTCACCGGGGTCGTTGCCAATGTCTTTCTTGCAGCTTCGGGCGTCAACATCGGAAACTCGAACATAAGTTTTATTGAGAAACAGGGCTACGCGGACCAGATCGACAATGCTCGTTCGTTGCTTGGTCGTTTTAAGGACAATATCGGTATCCCCGTTGATGTTGCATTGAATAAAAATGACGAGAGGGTAGAAGAAAAAGTCAGCAAACTCAACACTGAACTCCTGATCCATGATATCGGACTTGAGACAATGATCAAGTTCTCAAGGGAAATCAGCAGCGCAAGGACCGTTGTGATGAACGGGCCGGCAGGCGTGTTTGAAAAAAAGGCCTTCGCTCTCGGAACAAATGAACTTATAAAGGCGGGGACCCAGGCGGGATTTTCGGTAGTCGGGGGAGGGCATATAGCTGCTGCCGCCGAACAGCTCGGGGTATCGGGCAAATTCTCACATGTCAGCACAGGCGGCGGTGCGTGTATCGATTTCCTGGCAGGTGAAAAACTACCAGGCATTGAGGCTTTAAAAGATGCTGCCCGGAAATTCAGGCAAAAATAGCTCAGCAGGTTTTGATTTTACCGGCAACATGACCATGCTGGCAGAAGACATCATAAAAATCCATCCCGCATTTGGGCATATCGATCTTAAGAAAATCGTTGTTGCTGTGTCGCCATCAAACGGCAGCAGGAACGGCGTTGTGGCAAAACTGAGGCCTCTCCGGTTCGAGGGAGGTTCAAAGACAAGAATGATCCGGGGGATAAAATACCTCGCGCCTGAAGTCAGCATTGAGGGGAATAATATTCTCTATGTGGTATATTTTCATTTACCCCGGTTCCTTAATCATGGTGACCGCATGAACAAACTTGGGACAGTACTGCATGAATTGTACCATATCTCGCCTTTATTTAACGGGGATGTACGACGCTTTCTAGGCAAGAATTATGCCCATGGCAATTCGCGAAAGAGCTATGACAGGCTGATGACAAAATATACCGAAGAATATCTCAAATCTACGGACAGGCCCGAATTAAGCGCTTTCCTGAAATACAGATATTCGCAATTGAAGCGTAAATACGGCGCCATATATGGCGATACGATACGCATTTCACGTTCAAGGTCGGTCCCGTAGCCGGGTAAACATGTTCAGGCAATGTCTTTCGTGGTATCTATCTGGACTCCGTCCTGCACCTTGAACTTGATCATTTCGGTCGCAGGCACCCTGCCTCTTATCTTTGGTATTGAAAGACGGTTTGAAATCCTGTCTGAACTCTTGTCAAGTTCGACATCAAATATCGCATCGCATGATTTCAGTATCTCATTCTCAAGATTTTTCTCATGCGTATCCTTGAGGCCGTATAAAAATGTCACACAATTGATGTTTTTTGTCAACTCATAAATCACATTCATGAGGCGCTTTATTGCACCGGGATTAACATTGAGGTTCAGGTAAAAAGAGAATGAATCGAAAATGATATTCAGGTCCTTTGCCCCATCTGTCATAATTTTTTTCAGGTTATACTCTGTAAATTCCACTATCTTTGCATCAACGAACTCATTACCTATATTATCAACCATTTCCCCGTGCGGCGTTATATAATACTCACTATATATGTCCACAAATGTAATACCATCTATTTTGAAACCAAAATTTTGAATATCACGCATCACATGGGCCGGGCGCCTCTCATTTGAAAAATAATAGGTTTTCCTGGCCTGTGTGAATTGATATAAGAAAACTTCAGCCATTGATTTGGCATCTGCATATATATAAACCACTGAGCCTGAGGGCAGCCCGCCTCCCAGGTTCCTGTCAAGAATTGCTATCCCTGTGGTACGGTTAACCTGCTTCTGAGCATCCCCTGCTACTGCATCAACAGCAGCAGCGGGAGTAACAGAGGCCACGGGGGGAACCTGAGTAACGGGAGCAACAGCGGCAATTCCATTAAGGGATTGCTGTTTTACCTCGGCCGAAAGGTTCTGTTTTGAACTTGCCTTCTTAGCACCCGGCATTTTTATTCCTTAATATTTTTTTCTTTATAATACTGTTATTTTTTTAGGTTATAAAGATAGTCATAATATATATAATGATGAAAAAAGCGGGCAGCAATAGTTTTAACGCCGGCGCACCCGGGTTATTCCAAGTTTCCTTATTTTGCCTATCGTGCCTATATTTGTGCCGTCAAGAAGGTAGGCTGAGGCTTTCTCAAGTTCTATAGCATGGTTTGCAAAAACAGGCCCAAGCAATTCTTCATTGACCGATTCATTGAACGGGATCCCCCCGCTCAATTCATTAAAAGCGGGCATTATTATGACCTCGGGATCTGCCCACCGTTCAATACTGCCATAATGCTCAAGTATCGCTTTCTCGATAAAACGGGTGCGTATCCATGCGGGCTCGGAAACGCCGTGGCCCAGGGAATCTGTTAACCGTATCGTGGGGTGGTTATGGGACATTATGACGTGTGATGCCGAAAACAAGTTTGCATTGGGCCAGGTGTGGCCGTGGAAATAACCTGCTCCATCCAGCACAAAACCCCTCATGTCATGTACTGTCACATTTTCAGGGATAAGTTCCTCTATGTCGCCATCATGATTCCCCGGGACAATCTCAACTTTTGCATAAGACGCAAGGGCCTTGAGAAAACCCGGGACTTCCTGCTTTTCCTGCCACGATGTATGCGGAACATTATGTTTGATATCGCCAAGCAGCACGATACTTTCAGGCTTTACTTTCTTGATATAATCACAGATTCGCTTCTTTCGCTTTTCAACCTGGCTCGGTATGCTTATACCCCTGTAATAGAGTTCCCACTCTATCCCGAGGTGAATGTCGGATATTACAAGTACCCTTATGGAATTTTCAACTATAAGGGCCGGCTCGTTTAACAGCGGGTCTATTATCATTCAGACTTTCCGAAGCACCCCGATTTTCGGTTCATAGCATCTTCCTTCGGCCATCAGCTCTTTAATGCCGGATTCTACGGATTCGCCATCCATACCCGCTGATAAGGCCGCTTCAAGGACTGAAGCATATGTCGTGCCCTTGCCTTTATCCAGCTTATCGATTATGGCTGCCACGATCTCTTTTGGCTCGGGTTCCGTTTCAATTTCGTTTTCATTTCCTGTCTTTTTGATATCAGTTTCAAGCGTACCTACAGCTTCGGAAACAGCATCTTCGATCAATTCCATTTTCTTTTCGATATCTCCGGTTTTTTGTTCAGGCGGTTGCTTAATTTTTTCAGGGGTTCTTGCGGCTTCGTCTGAGTACTTCACCGGGCTGTCAACTGCGATTGTCCGCACGGCATGAACCACAGCGCTTTTAAGCTCTTCGATGATTTTACCAGGGTTCCTGTAATGCTCGATTGCCATCACCGCTCCCTCGGCAAGGACGGCATTTTTTCCGTTCTTCAATAAGAAATCCTTAAGGTCGTTTCCTGATCTTCCAGAGGCCAGGGCTTCTTCGATTATTTTGATACGCTGAAACGTCAGTTCAGCTGTATCCAGCACCCACCTGTCCCTTTGCTTCTCATCAGCAGTATTTATTTCTTCGGGCCTGACAGATACGTAAAGGCTTCCGCTTTCTGGTTCGTATTTTCTGGCTTTGCCCACTACCGCCACATAAGCTGGAACATTCAATTCCGACAAGAAAATAGCGGCTTCGGGTTGGTATTGACCGGCATACAGTGTGAATACGCCGGTAGGGTCAGCTATGCGGGCTTTCCACAGGCTCTTATCCTGGCCGATGTTTTCGACCTCGGTGACCACCCCTATTATAAAAAGACGGTTGCATTTCACTCCAGTAGGGGTGATGATATAATTTGGCGCCCTCTCTGTACCTTCACTTACATAGAGGTTTGACCTGTTAAACTCATGAGCGAAAATACGCCATGCGATTTCCCTGTCAATTATCTTTTCCATATCCGGCCTTTCCAAGCAGTTCATTTGCTTTTTCTTTAACTATATCCGAAGGTTCCCAGATTTTGGTCGCCACAAGCGTAACCCCGAACTCGCCTTTTGACATATTGCCTCTTGCACAGAGCATTTTCCCGATCAGTTTATTTTTGATTTCTTCTTCAACCGCATTCTGCGACATCGCGGTTTTTGCGATTTGCTTTGCCTCCTCGATTGTGAAACCGCATATCTCCTGCGTGAGAAGGGCATCAAGCACAAGCGTCAATGCCCCTGTCCCGTCATCTATTATGGCTTTTGTCCGCATATCCATTTTTTCATCAACTTTGCCGTGTACGCGACATATGCTTTTCTGTATCACGCGGTTGCATTCTGGACAGCGGGCTATCAATCCTGAACCCGGCCTGACCGAAAGGATATTCCCTTCGATTACAACATCAAATGCCCCGTCTTTATCAATAAGATCTCCTATCAGTATCCTGCGAGGTTCCCTGTAGTCGATTTTATTGTCGATTTTAGTCACAATGCTGTTTTCGTTTATATGGAGGGTGGGAACTCCACGAAATGAACGCACGTATGCGTTTTTTACTTCTATCGTATTACCTGTGGCAAGTTCTGGGAGTATCACCCATGAAGTGAATGGAAGTTTTGTTTCTTCACTTCCGCCAATCCCGTTAAGGATTTTCTTAATCCTGTCTTTCGTATTAATTTCGCGGGGCTCGATCTGCAAAATAGTGAATGATGTGAGGACGTTTACTTCCCCGTCCCTTATTTCTGAAAGTTTCTTTTGCTTGACCTCCCTGGCTACCTGGATCGTTGTTGTGAGCTTTTTGACTTTCGATTTTGGGCCAAAGTTTACCTCAGGCCGCTCCTGCCAGTTCCTTACATAAGCATTCGTGACATTGACTACATCGGCCGTGTTCAAACCGAAATCTTCCCAGGCAGTAAAACTTCTTGAACAGGTCTCATCTGTCAGGATTCCCGAAAAAACGATCTTTTCGATGCCCTTGACACTGATCGTCTTTTTTGTGATTTCCATGACCTGTGCTGTCACTTCGATGTTTCGGTCCCCGATCTCTATGTTGCCAAGCTTTCGTACAATGCTTTTTTCCACGCCGCCGTATTTCCTTATCAGGCTTCGTTTTGCTTCGGCAAGTGGTACCCTGTATTCAAGCAGTTTCTTTAAATCCGCATTTAGGCGGTCGTCGTCAATTTCAGTATCAAGCGCCCTTTTTATTTCTTCGATATGGGGCGCAAATTCTATTTCCATAAGGCCTCCTTCAGACTGATGGAATAAGACTATAAGGACAGTAAAAGATAAAAAACCATCGGAAAAAAGTGCTATTTTCTTTTATTCTCCAGGCTTATCCTTTTCTGCACCTTTTTCCAGGATTCCGTGATAAGGAAACTTTCTTCCATGTTCCCTATCATCGTGGCAAATTTGTTCATGGGCACTGAAAATGTAAGCTCATTTCCGAAAACACAGGGACGCGCCGAGACATCGAACATACCGAGGATCCCCCTGGGATTTGCAGAATCCTTTTCGAGATACGGATACTGGACGATCGAACCGCAACCCGCACTGAACGGGGCGATCACACCATTGGGTTCGGCCATATCATAACCTGCAAGGGTAAAAAGCCCTGAAAGTACATCAGGTCTTGCAAAAAAGATTACAGCATCCGGGTCATCCGCTTCTTCGAGGATATCCCATCTCTTGAAAACGATGAACCGGGCCGGGGCTTTGAACCGGGGTTGTTTTTTCATTAATTCTATAACAATATCGGGCGATTTCTTATATCGCTCGCCCTCAAGTTTACCCGGGATACCGCATGACAGAAAATATTCGAAGTCCGGCATTAACCTGTCTGTAAAACCCAGATACCTTTTCCCCCCAAAACAGCCTATTGATTCAGCGTTGAAACAAAGAGGTTCGCCTTCTCTTGCACCCGAGAGTGCCCCTATTACACATCTTGATACAGTTCCGGGTTCTACAAGCGGTGCATGTCCTTCCTCATCTGTGTAATAAAAAGTGATTGGAAAGTCCGCATCGTTAAAATATTTTTTCCAGAGGGTGCTGAAGTTCTCTTTGATTTTTGTATCCATAAATTTCTCCTGTCAGCGATATTGAATTATTTGCCGGCAGTAACCGTTATATCCGTAGTTGAACTTAAGATTAGTGTAAATTTAATTGAATAAAAAGGAGATGAAATAATTTGAGCGAGAATCTGAAAAATACTGGTTTGACAATCGCACTTGCTATTTTATACGGTGGCGGCATCACAGGAATTGCCGCTCTTGTGGTGGCAGCCTTTGCTTTTTTTGACAGGGATTTTTTAGGCGCAGGGATATGTCTGCTGGCTGCAGCCCTGTCATTCGGGCTGATGGCACATGCCATTTTACGCGATGGGCTGCTGTTTCATTAATAGATGTATCAAAGACTGATATGAAATTTATTTATAAAAAGACAAAAACTTTTTTATATTCCGCAATCAATGTTTAGTAGGTAAATATAAATTAAGGGGAGGTTTTTGTATTAGATGGGCTGTAATGCGACTTAAGATTCCGGATAACTGGATGATGGAATTACTTCAGAATCATAATGTGGACATCAGGGTATTTGGCTGCATGCCCTATCAATCCAGGGGTGGAAGAGGCCTTGTCAGACTCAGTTCATATGAAAATATGGAAGTTATACTTAACAAGATACGGAGCCGCAAAGAAGTAGTAAGAGCCAGCTTCTCCCGCGAATCCGACCACGCAATCATAGGAGAAGTAGTTATTGAGAGGTGTGCAGCCTGTATGGCGCTGAGGCAGTCTGATTGTTTTATGGTATCATCAAAGTCTAAAGGCGGTTGGCTTGAATGGTCGATTGCGGGTGAAAGCAATAGCGCCATACATGACCTTATTTATCTGCTTGGAAAGAACAAATGTGAGATCCAGTTAACCCGGATATCAGGTTCCTCGGGCGCATCAGGGCTTACCCTGAGGCAGGGTGAAATCCTTCAGTTCGCATACAGCAGCGGATATTATGAATATCCCCGCAAGATTCGCCTTAGGGATCTCTCCAGGATATTTGATGTGTCCCCATCCACAATGTCCGAAATCCTGAGGGCAGGGCAGCGAAGGATATTTTCTGAATATTTCGGTTTGCCTTCAGTATGAACTTGAAATCCCTTACATGTTCGGGAAAAAATCCTTGATGTGGGGACAATATACCTTCACTTATAAAAGGGAGCAGGTTATGAATATGAAACTTAGAAGAAGGGATTTTGTAAAATATTCCATTGCAGCAGCTGGATTTCTTGCTACGGGTAAGAAAGCATTTGGACAGATGATGGGAGGAATGATGGGGGGCGGGATGGGAGGTGGCGGAACAACCATCATCGATCCTCCTCCGGGAATGGCCTTTACCGACCCCGTCGTTATACCCAACCTGAGTTCAACACCGGGGATTGTTGAGGTGAAACTTGAAGCAAAGGCAAGTCCGGTCAATGTCAATGGCACAGACGCCAGTCTTCTTACATATAACGGCCATTATCCCGCCCCTACCATTAAGGCCAGGAAAGGTGATATTTTGAAAATCCATTTCAAAAATTCATTGCCCATGATGGGCACGAACATCCTAGGCCAGCAGCGTGACATGACAAATCTCCATACCCATGGACTCCACGTTTCTCCATCAGGAAACTCCGACAATTCTATGCTGATGTTTATGTCCGGGGATACCTTTGATTATGAATTCGACCTTTCGAACCAATACCCTTCGACATTAAATATCTACCATCCCCACGTCCATGAAACTGTTGCGGAGCAGGACTGGGGGGGAATGGCAGGAGCGATTGTCATCGAGGATGACATTGATGTCCTGAAAAAATACGAGACCCATCTGCTCATTTTGAAAGATATAAACCTGAGCGGAACTGAACCCGAGCCATACACTTCTATCATGGAATATATGCATGGCAAAGAAGGCAACATGGTGATGGTCAACGGGCTTGTAAATCCTGTTCTTAAAATAAGTCCCGGACAGGTCCAGAGATGGAGAATACTGAATGCGAGCAATGCCAGATTCTATAAGCTGAGCCTTGAGAATCACACCATGTATGTTGTCGGGACTGAAGGAGGGCTGCTTAACAAACCCTATCCTGTATCATATATCCTGCTATCACCAGGCGAGCGGGTTGAAGTCCTCGTTAAAGCCAATCAGACAGTGAAAAATTATAAGTTCCTCTCCCTTCCTTACAACAGGGGCTGTGGTGGTATGGGCCAGCAGGTAACGCTTATGACGCTCTCATACAAGGGAAGCCGGGTAAACGATGCCATCCCTTCTGTAATCAATCCTGCCGCAGCCAGATTGAACGTAACTCCTGCCAAGACTGAGAGGCTCGTCCTGAGCATGGGCCGGGCAAGAGGGCATATAAATGGCATTACTTTTACCATGGAAAATCACTTTTCCATCCATTCTCATGTCGGAACGTACGAAGTCTGGGAAATTATGAATGAGAGCGGAATGGACCATCCTTTCCACCAGCATGTGAATGCCTGCCAGGTACTTTCTATCACCGGGGGCGATCCATCCTATGCATCCCTGTATACAAAGGCCCCTGCATGGAAGGATGTCGTCATAGTCCCGAAATGGGGGAGCGTTAAGATACTTGTCCCTGTTATGGATTATGATGGAATGGCCATGTTCCACTGCCATATACTTGAACATGAAGATATCGGGATGATGGGGATATGGGATATAATGTGAGGTAAGAAATATGACTATCACCTGGTTCAAGTGGCCTGGTCGATTGATGCTTGCCATATTATTGACGGCCGGTGCGTATTCCCTGATGGCGACCGACCTCGGTGTAGCATCTGATACATCTTTGTCTTCCGGCATCCCCGCGACCGACCGGGGAAAGTATATTGTTCTTGGATGGAACAACCTTGGGATGCACTGCTATAATGCGGATTTTGCAGAACTTGCCGTGCTTCCTCCCTACAATACAATCTGGGCACAGGTTGTCAGGGTTGGGGACCCTCCGCAGATCGTTACAGAAGGTGTTATTGTCAACTATAATTTTCCTGAAAATACTTATTCTGTAAACATGCGGGGACGTCCAGACAAGTCAAATTTCTGGACATATGCGCAGAAGTTATTTAACCTTTCCTCACCCTTGCAGCCGAATATCGGGCTGACAGGGAAAGGTTTATCCGGCAGTATGGATCCTGAGGTTGATCACTTTGTAGCCGAGGGCATCCCGCTGACAGAATACCGCGACCAGGACGCTGTGAACCGCCATTCTTACCCGTTCCAGAAGGCTGTTATTACCGTGCGTGACGCCCGCAATCCCTCAGTGGTTCTGGCACAGAGCACTGTCGTTGCACCTGTCTCAACAGAAATGAGCTGCATCAACTGCCACAGCGATGATGGCGATGCGACTACGAAGTATGACATCAATGCAACGGGCAAAGTGGAGACGAATATCCTTGCATTACACGATTATCTCAATTTGTCCAACTATCCTCAAGGCCATGAGGGTCGGCTGATGGACCGTCGCCCCATTCTCTGTGCGGAGTGCCATTCCTCAAACGCATTGAATGCGCCTGGAGTGGCTGACGTTTCAAGCCTTTCAAACGCCATGCACAGGCATCATAAGGACCTGCCCGACATCACCCCCGATACAGATGGTTGTTACAATTGCCATCCGGGTCCGAAGACACAGTGCCTTCGGGACACGATGTCCCAGAGTTTTGCTATGAATTGCACCGACTGCCATGGTACAATGCTTGTGGTCTCTCAAAACCTACAACCATGGCTTAACGAGCCACAATGCGGAAATGAGAATTGCCACGGGGCTGGTTACCAGGCCGACCAGCCGCTATACCGTTTATCCAGAGGACATGGAGGTATATACTGTGCCGGATGTCATGATAGCCCTCATGCCATTACCCCCAGCAGGGAACCCAACGATGCCATCAAGTTCCAGGAACTGCAGGGGCATCCAGGAACGCTTCGCGATTGCACTGTCTGTCATGCCACCAAACCGACGGTAATATTCCGGCATATGAAAAAATGACGGGGTAAGCCAATCAGTATAATTTCAGATAGCTTTTCAAAATACTTATAGCCAATAAGACAATAGTAGCACCGATTGTATCGGTGACGTTCATGGCGGAAAAACAAACAGAAGAAAAGAAATCAGTTCTTCCTTCCAAATCAAATTTCAGCGAATGGTATAATGAACTCCTGCTGGCAGGGGAGATAATGGATGTGCGATATCCGGTCAAAGGTCTTTACGTCTGGTTCCCCTTTGGCTTTGAAGTAAGAAAAAGGACATACTCATTGATCAGGGAACTCCTTGACAAAGACCACAAGGAGGCGCTCTTTCCTCTTCTCATCCCCGAGACCGAGTTCATGAAGGAAGCAGAGCACATCAAAGGTTTTGAGAACGAGGTTTATTGGGTCACTCACGGCGGGAAAAACGAGCTTGATGTCAAGCTTGCCCTGCGTCCCACAAGTGAGACTGCCATTTATCCCATGTATAAAGTGTGGGTGCGTTCGCATGCAGACCTGCCTATCAAGATTTACCAAATCGTGAACACTTTCAGGTATGAGACAAAGCATACACGTCCCCTTATCCGCCTGCGCGAAATAACATCCTTCAAGGAGGCGCATACAGTTCATGCTACCTGGGATGAGGCCGCAAAGCAGGTGGAAGAAGCAACGCGCATATACCAGGAGTTCTACAAAAGACTCGCAATACCTACAATAGTGTCTAAACGGCCCGATTGGGATAAATTCCCCGGGGCTGATTACACCATGGCCGTGGACACACTGATGCCTGACAATAAGACGTTGCAGATCGGGACCGCACATCACCTTGGAAGCAATTTCGCAAAAACTTTTGACATTAAATACGAGGATGCAAAAGGAGAACAGCAATACGCCCACCAGACATGCTACGGGATTTCTGAAAGAAGCATTGCGGCGCTGATTTCCATTCACGGGGATGATAAGGGACTTGTATTCCCGCCGGAAGTTGCACCCATCCAGGTCGTTGTTATCCCGATATTGTTCGGAAAGAGCGAAGAAATAATAACTGCCTGTCGCGAGGTTAATAATTGCCTTATGGCAGCAGGGATTCGAACTGCTATTGATGAGAGCGATGAACGCCCGGGGGCCAAATACTACAGATGGGAGATGAAGGGAGTGCCGTTAAGGATAGAAATAGGGCCGAGGGATCTTAAAAATAATGCTGCCACAATTGTACGAAGGGATAGTGGAATCAAGGAGAGCATCCCACTCGGGAATATTGTTGAAGGGATCAAATACAAATTTGAAGATATACGTGAAAGTCTGCTTGAGAAAGCCAAAAACTCATTGAAAGAGCGTATATTCGATTGTGGATCAATTGAAGAAGTAAAGGATAAAATCCAGGAAGGTATAACCCGAATAGCGTGGTGCGGGGAACGTGAATGCGGTCTTGCGATGGAAGAGGCAGTGGGGGCCGGGATACTGGGGATACCGGAAGGAGATAGGGGCCGCGGCTCTGGAAATTGTCCGATATGTGAAAAAGAAACAGATCACATGGCAATAATGGCTAAAACATATTAATTTATAAAAATAAGTTAGATTAAAGGTAAAAACCTTTAAATACCCCCTGCACAAATTAGGAATTGCTATTTTCTCATTTTTAATTGATGAGGTATTTGAGAGGTATTTAAAATGGATGACATGCAATACAAAGGAACTACCACAATAGGGTTAGTCTGCGATAAGGGTGTAGTCTTAGCATCAGAGAGAAGGGCGACGATGGGACACTTTATTGCAAGTAAAGATGCAAAGAAAGTCTATCAGATAGACGACCTCGTAGCCATGACGACAGCAGGCTCGGTGGGAGATGCACAGAGACTTGTAAAGTGGATGCAGGTCGAATCAAAACTGTATAAGATGCGGCGGGAAGAGCCCATGACAGTAAAAGGAACTGTAAGCCTGCTTGCGAATATCCTTAACGGAAACAGGTACTATCCGTACTTTGTCCAGCTTCTTGTAGGCGGGGTCGATAAAAACGGGCCAAGTGTCTATTCGCTTGATGCCCTTGGTGGGATAATCGATGAGAAAAAGGCCGTGTCAACGGGTTCAGGTTCGCCAATAGCCTATGGGGTGCTCGAAGACAGGTATTCGGATAATATGCCAATAGATGATGGTGTGGAACTGGCCGTACGCGCTCTCCATAATGCAATGAAACGCGATTCAGCGTCAGGAAATAGTATTCATGTGGTAAAAATCACATCTGAGGGTTATACAGAAATTGAGGAATCCGAAATTAATAAATTGCGAGAAAATTTAACATAATTTTTTTATTTTTTTAGATTAGAAGGAAAACGACGATGACAGTTGAAGAAGTATTAAACGACTTAAAACAGAAAATAAGAGCGCAGCTTCCAAAGGATATCACAATATCGGATGTAGATTTTGAGGGACCGGAACTTGTTATTTATACCGAAGAGCCAAGAAAGTTCGCAGATAACGGCGATCTTATCAAGAACCTTGCAAAAGAGCTGCGCAAACGCCTTGTCGTAAGGCCTGATCCAAAGGTCCTGATACAGCCCGAAGAAGCCATAGCATCTATTTCAAAAATCGTTCCTCCCGAATCCGGCATCTCAAACCATTATTTTGACGTGGACACGGGAGAGGTAGTAATCGAAGCGGAGAAACCGGGTATTGTAATAGGCAGACACGGCGAGACGCTCCGGGAAATAACAAAAGAGATAGGGTGGACGCCAAAAGTGGTGCGCACGCCCCCGATGAAGTCAACGACCGTGAATAATATACGCCAGTTCATGCGTGCGAATAAAGATGATCGCAAGGCAATATTGAAAACAATAGGCAGGAAGATACACCGCGGCACCTCCTCCAAAGACAAATGGGTGAGGCTGACCACGCTCGGCGCCTGCCGTGAAGTCGGAAGAAGCTGCTTTTTACTGTCAACGCCCGAGACAAGGATACTTATAGATTGCGGCGTCAGCGTCAGCGGAGATGACAATGGAACTCCATATTTGTATGTGCCTGAGGTACATCCTATAAGCCAGATAGACGCGGTTGTTCTTACACATGCGCATCTTGACCATATAGGACTTGTCCCTTTGCTTTATAAGTATGGGTTTGAGGGCCCTGTTTATTGCACCCCCCCTACGAGGGACTTAATGGCGCTTTTGCAGCTTGATTATATTGATGTGGCGGCGCGCGAGGGAAGAAAAAGCCCTTACGAGTCCGCCATGATACGCGAGGTATTGAAGCACTCGATAACATTGAATTACGGTGATGTCACGGACATCGGTCCTGATATGAAACTGACATTCCATAATGCCGGGCATATACTCGGTTCATCCATCGCTCATTTCCATGTGGGAGACGGTCTGTATAATATCGCTTTTACAGGTGATTTCAAATTCGAGAAAACAAGGCTATTTGATCCGGCAAATACCGATTTCCCGCGGATAGAAACCCTTGTGATGGAAGCAACATACGGCGGCTCAAGGGATATCCAGCCTTCAAGAAAAGATGCAGAACGGCACATAGTGCAAATCGCAAAAGAAACTCTTGAGAACCGGGGAAACGTCCTTATCCCCACATTTGCCGTTGGAAGAAGCCAGGAAGTAATGATAGTGTTTGAGGAAGCAATACGCAAAGGATTGATAGGGGACGTGCCAGTTTATCTTGACGGTATGATATACGAAGCTACGGCAATCCATACTACGCATCCGGAATATCTAAATAATGAGTTGAGAAACCAGATTTTCCATAAAGGCATGAATCCTTTCCTTTCAAAATGCTTTGTCCAGGTGGATTCAAAAGAGAAGCGGCAGAAAATTATTGATGACCGCGAACCCTGCATAGTCCTGGCCACTTCGGGCATGCTGAATGGAGGGCCGGTCATGGAATATCTGAAAGCCTTCGGGCCGGAGGAAAAGAATACGATGGTATTTGTAGGATACCAGGCTGAAGGCACACTGGGGCGGCGCATCCAGAAAGGATGGAAGGAAATACCCATGCATGCAGGTGGCGGAAAGACGGAGACTGTAAAAATCAATATGCATATCGAGACAGTTGACGGGTTCTCGGGTCACTCTGACAGGATGCAGCTCATGGAATTTGTAAGAAGGTTAAGACCCCGGGCCGAACATGTGATAACCCAGCACGGCGATGATAAGAACTGCATGGACCTTGCAAGCTCGATATACAGGAAATATAAGGTTGAAACCCGTGCCCCGATGAATCTTGAAACCATAAGGCTTGCGTAATTTTAATTCCAATGCAGAATCCTTTTTAATCATCAGGTAATACTCACTGCCTATGATCCTCGGCATAGATATCGGAGGCGCCAATACCAAGGTGGCATCGCATGATGGTCGCATGGTGGAGCTTCATTATCTCCCCCTGTGGAAGAATACAAGACTTCCTGATGTGCTTGTTGAAATCGGAAAACGCCTTAAACCCGAAAGGGTCGGGGTGGTGATAACAGGGGAACTGGCTGACTGCTTTCCCGACAAGGAAGCGGGGCTTTCATACATCATGGATGCTGTGAATAACGCTTTCAAAGATGCATGGTTCCTTGACAGCAGCGGGACATTGACGAAAGAAAAAAAACGCAGCATGGCGGCGGCAAACTGGAGGGCGTCTGCAGTTGTTGTCGGGCACGACTTTGATGATTGTATTTTCGTGGATATCGGTTCAACGACCACAGATATCATCCCGATAAAAAAAGGAAAAACCCTTGCTGCCGTGACGGATTTTGAGCGCTTAAGGAGAAGCGAGCTCGTTTATTCGGGTGTATTGCGCACGAATATCGCAGCGCTCCTCGATGCGGTCGAGCTGGACGGCGCATCATCGCGCATCTCATCAGAACTGTTCGCGATAACCGCTGATGCATATCTTGTTCTTGGTATGATATCGCAAGAAGATTACACCTGCGATACGCCGGACGGAGCGGGAAAAACAATATTAGATGCAAAAAGAAGACTTGCCCGGGTGGTGTGTGCAGACCTTACCGAGATCGGGGGAAGTGAAGTGGTTTCGATAGCAGAACAGGCAGCAAAAAAGCAGATCATGGACATCGGCGCTGCAATTGAGGAAGTGGCAAAGAGGCATGATCTTGACAGAATAGTTGCATGTGGCCTGGGAGAGTTCCTGGCTGAAAAGGCTGCCAGTGAACTTGGATTTGATATTGAACTTATTTCAGAAAAATATGGAAAGGAAATATCAAAAGTGTTTCCCGCATATGCTGTGGCGCGGCTTGTGACAGAAAGATAGTTACTCCAAGCATATTATAAATATGGACTGGATCTCGCATTTACTATTTAGTTCTGTACTTGGTGCAATTTTATTGAAAGATGCAACCGGGAAAAAGATGGCACTTGCAGCGATGGCCAGTTTATTTCCTGATCTGGACATTCTCTGGTATCATCGCAGCGGCTTACATTCACCGCTGGTACTCCTTGTATTGGCCCTGCTTGTGATTCGAAATCGCGCTTTTTTCGCTCCGCTGCTAATAGGCTTCTGGTCGCATTCAGCACTGGACATTTTTCTATTCGATAACTCGAATCATACTATTCAAATTCTGACAAATCAGGTTGTATCGAATGAAAGCGTAGCTCAACATATCGAGGATAATAATGGCTGTGGTTACATTCATATGGTTCTATTTTAAGGGAAATCCAAAACATATGATATCAAACTAACCACAAAATTTATCATCGAAAAAAACTATTTTCCTTCTAAGGAGTGTTTTAGGTGCGTATAATCTCAGAAATATATAGTAACAGCAAGTATCAAACGCTTTTAAAACCTTCTTGAATATAATTCTGGCAAAGCGTAACGGTTTCAGAAGATATAAATGGGAGGAAAATATTATGAAAGTGAAATTAATGTCTGCGCTATTTCTGCTAACAGTAATAGCAGTTGCGGGGGTACAGCAGAGTATAGCACTTCCGGCATATCTGAATGCATACAATACAACTTTTAACACGAACGCTACCTGCAGCGTCTGTCATGTTAATCCGGCAGGTGGGGGATCGCTCAATTCTTATGGGATGTATTTTCAGAACCAGCCTAATTACAACATCAACCCGGCTGCGGCCTTAGCCAATATCGGACCCACCACTGTAACACCTGCCGCAACAACAACGGTGGCTGCCACAGCAACAACAACAATGACTGCAACACCTGCCGAGACTCTACCGCTAATCGCGACCGAGACACCCACGGAAATACCAACAACCATAATTGAGACACCTACAGAAGTCCCACCAACCACGATGCCTACGGCAACTCAAACAACTCCGGGATTTGAACAGGCGGTTTTTGTGATCGGGTTATTGGCAGGCTATGTATTGCTGAAACAGCACAATAAATAATTCAAGCAGCAATGAAAAGAAAGTAAAATTCCGGAAGTCTTACAAAAAACAGGTAATTCCAGAACTGCTACTCTTCGAATCTGCTGCTAAATCTTCCTCTGCCGTGGCCTTGCCTGTAGAGAGGCTGGTGACCATGGACGCCTGTTATGACTCTGTGCCAACCGGCTTGTGCCGATGTTGAATCGGTGCGGCTGACGGTGAAACTGGCTCCATCGCTTCCCATGGCCGAAGGTTGGGCTAAGACCTGACCAAGATAATTATCCATTACTATGAAATGGGCGTTGGCCTGGGCAGGTGTCAGTTCAGTCCCGTCCCTGACAGTCGATAAGGCGCTGAATTGTACAGAGCCGAAATTATCAAGCGGAATGAAAGATCTACCGCGAACCGGCATTTCTTCTATCCATTCTGCCGAGGATAAAGAAGAAGCATAGGTAACGGTGGTCTGGTAATTCTGGCCCGTGGTATCGTCACGCATAGATATTGTCCATTGGTTTGTCGACTGCCGGACAATGGAAGCGCTAATAGAATCACCGGGGTTGATAGTGAGCGGAATTTTATGGGAATTCGACGGCAACATTTCATACCAGGCCTGGTAACTGATCTGGCCGTTATTATTAACAATGGCCTGCGTTCCGGTCTGAATTAAATCGCTGTGTGTCATGCCACCAATGCCAATCCATGTGGCATCAGCTGAAGTTTGTGTTGCGTTTACCTGCGGGACTACCCATGATCCGGCCACCGAAGTGAAGGAACCGCCTGTAGCGATATACCCCGCCCAGTTGTTGGACACATTCGTAACTCTACCGACATCAGGGGGCCGGTCGGTCACCTGGTGCGCCGTAATTTGCGCCAGAGTTGGCGTTACCTGCACCAATAGACCGAGAAAGGCCAAAATGAGGATTTTGTGGAATAATTTTTGCATGTTCAGTTTCTCATCTCTTAGAGTTGTACTGTTTAAGCATTCCCTGGAAGTTGCGCTGTCCCGGAGATGACATCAGTACATTGTAATTCGTATTATTCATTGTTAGAGTACCTTTTGAGAGCAATACCCCTTCATATTTTGACATTGACAGCGAGATGTGTCCTACTGTTTCCGGGGTGAAGCCCGTCCTGTTTGTCCCGCGCGGAGGTTGTGTCAGTACATCTCCATTAAGAGACTGGTTGTCGTAGCCTGTTACTTTGATGGCATACCCCTGGCCTGCGAATCTGAGTTGTCCCGTAGCAGCCATCTGGCTGTTATTTCGTTTTTCGTTTACGACTGCAACGTCCAGTATATGATATTCATTCCCATTCAGTGCAAATCCCTGCCCCACGAGTAAAGGCTTAACATCCAGTCTTCCATGTCCCTTTTCTTTACCGATGCCCATGGGATTGGCAAAAACTGTTATTGCCATTACTGCCGAAACCAGCAAGATTGCTGTAAATAATATTGTTCTTCTTTTCGTTATATTCATATTTGTTTACCTTAAGTTCCCACTCGGATTGAACGATATTTAATTTCGATGCTGAACATTGATATGAAATAAGCTTTATTTGTCTTATTTTTTCGATAAAAACATTCTGAACGTTCGATAACGTTCAATGTCGCGTATTACTTTTCATTCAATGGCAAAAGGGTTGAGAATAACCCCGTCTTCAAACAGGGAAAATTTCTTTTTTCCCGCTGAAAAATTAGTCATGTTTGATTGTTTCCCCTCAATTAGACCAAAAAATATTTACATGAGCATGACAATTCAGATTGTATAAAATTGGGAGTGAAGAGTGAAGAAATTGATGAAAAGAGGAGGCTTCGTTCAAATGGGTTTAGACACTTTTGCTGCCATCAAGATTTGGGGATATGAGCCACTATACACCAAATGTGATAATAGATGCAGAGAATGCATGTGGTTCGATCCTGCTTACGATCTTTGTTACTTCTTCGGATCAACAAGAATCGACAATATAGCTTGCGAAAGCTTTCAGCCAGCAGAGTGATGATACGCAGCTACCGTAGAGGAAATGAATACCGCCTGCTGTAATCCAGTAGGGGAGTAGCAACCGGAGAACATCATCCGACAGATATCAGGTAAATCATAGGCATCATTCCATTACAGCGACCAGGGGATTATGGCGGTTATCGGGAGAAGGGCAAGGTGAAAGGATATTTTATATACTCTTGAAGAATTACTATTATGAAAGCATGGGAGGAAAACGATGATTAAAACAATCGACCACATTGGAATTATGGTGAATGATTTACAGAAATCTGTAGATTTCTATACAAGTGTGCTTGGTTTCTCCGTTGCAACGAAGATAGAAATGGCTGAAGCGGGGATCTCAGCAGTTTTTATCGAAAAAAATGGCAGTAAGATAGAACTTATGGAGTACAGAGGTAAGAAAATTCCAGAGCGTTCAGAAGTTGCAAAACTCAAATTAGGTGAGAATTCAATCCCGATAAACGATCATATCACTTTTTCAGTAGACGATATTGAATCCACAGTGAACGAGTTTAAGAAGAAAGGCGTTGTATTTGATTTAGAGCCAATGCAATTAGAAAAGGGCATGAAACTTGCCTATTTCAAAGACCCAAATGGAGTACCTATCGAGCTGATAGAATATATCAAATGACAAAAATGGGAGCGCTCTGGGGTACATCCAATAAATTGTCATGAACACAAAATATAGAAATTTAATCCTGCTTGCTCTGGTATTTGCTTTGTTGGCATATGTTGGAATAAGATTCACAATTTTGGGCATGTTTCTTGCGGGTCTTTATCTGTCTAACGGTATTGCCCATTTCGTTTATGGAGCTTCAGGCTTTGGAAAAATAACCCCCAAACGGCTTTTCGGAGAAGAAAGAGTAATTCATTTGATTTGGGGTATATGCAATTTTGTTATCTCTGCAATACTGGTTTATTATTCCAGCTTCGAAGCAAATTGGCTTGTTTTTATTATCGCTATTTTAATAACGTTTTTGCTTCTTCCTATAGCAGCAAGAAAAGAAAAATAATCATATTTCTTAGCATAACTTTTGGGATAAAATAGCAGTAATACTACAAAAATATATATACTAATATAAGTAACAGTGATCCATGTGAGATAAAAATTCCACCGGATTTTATATTAAATGATTACTATGAAAAGAATAGCATCTTTACTTTCTCTTGTCATGTTGATTGCATTTTTATCTCTATTTGAATCCATTTTGATTTTTATTGATGTTTTGCCGCCAATAACTTCTTACTCCATTGGAAATCTCTTATTTTCTTTTGCCAGGTTAGGCTTAATTATTTATTCCGGAGTAATTTTTTATAACAAATTCAAAATTTTTCAATACCCTTGTTTTTTGGATGGGCGAGCCTTTTCCAGAGTCTGATAATCTTGTAGTAGCGCTCTTCTTTCTTAATATCTACCGAAAGTATCCCCTCATTAATTCGGATCGTAGCTTCACTTATCGCACAGCGAAAATACCTTTCTTCGTTACCCTGCAAATTTATGATTGTCTTAACGTGCTGTATAAGCCCTGCAGTCTCTAAAAGTTTCAGATTTCTATATACAGTTGCAATGGGTATGTCGAGTTCCTGGCTCAACTGGGTGGCCGAGCATTCTTTTATGGAGGTCAGAGAAAAAATTGCCCTTGCATGTTTATTTGCCAAAAGCTCAATAATTTCTTCATTACCCATAATGATTTCATTCTAATTAGCTCTTTTTAACCGCTATCATCAATGCAAGCAGACCAAGTATATCGAAAGCATTTGAAAGCAATTTGTCCATACGCAAGTCTTCAACATAATAAAGGGTGGAAAATAGATTCCCTGCTGTTATCAAGGCAAAACCTACGGTAAGGTAAAACATGGCAGAATTTCTCGTTCCCAAAAATGCTCGCAGTGCTATTATCGTTAAAGTGATACCTACTAAAAAACGAATAACACTGATTAAGTTATCTATTGAGTATAGCATGTTTTCCATGGAATACTTGGATTCCAATCTTTCGATATACCATTAGGTAGTATTCTAAAGATAATGGTTTCCGTTGGTATCATCTTCTGAGAATGGTTATTCTACTATTTATAAACGAATAAAACTAAAGCTACGATGGAGGTTTATGATTGGCATAACAAATTCGAAACCACCAGTGTTAGGTTTCTGAAGTATGGTTTTATTATATTCGGCCTGGCGTGGTGAGAATCTCTTCTGATTTTTTTGTCCAAACAAAAGGCTTTGGACGGTGGTTCCATAAATCCAGATATGCCTTTGACTTTTCTCATCTACCGGATATACCGAAATGCTTTCGATCAGGTTTTGATTTTAAGCATAATTTATTTATAATAGAACGTATGAACATATATACATATGTTAAATGGAGATTTGACTACAGCAAAAAAGTATTTCTTCAGCGCATTGAGCGATGAAACCAGACTTTCAATACTATACGCATTAAAGGAAAATGGCGGTATGTGTGTGAATGATATCTGCAAGGCAACAGGAAAAGACCAGAGCCTAGTTTCGCACCATATGGCATGTCTGAGAAACTGTGGGCTTGTCAACACAGAGAAAAATGGAAAATTTGTGGTCTACTCGATTAAAAACGAGCTAATCTCGAAGATTCTTGACCTCTCTGATACGCATGTAAAGGAAATGTTTGAAGGAATAATTTCTTGCGAGGTCGTAAAAAACAATAGGAAGAGTTAAAATGACTGCTTTAATAGAAATAAGGGATTTGAGCATAAGTGCTAATGGCAAACAAATTCTCAAGGATATAAATCTGGACATAAACGAAGGTGACAGTATTGGTATAATCGGTAAGAGCGGGGCAGGAAAAAGCACACTTCTGCATTTGCTCCGTGGCTTTGAGGAATTTGATGATATCAATGGTAAGGTAATTTTCAATATTTCCTACTGTCCTAAATGCGGTAAAGTAAATCCTCCGAGCAGCGCAGGCAGCGAGTGCTCAAAATGTAACATAAAAACCGACCTTCAAAGGGTCGATTATTTTAATTTAAATGGCATACATAAAAAAATAATGGATAGAACTGCTATAATGATGCAGAGGACTTTTGCTTTATACGGCGATGAGACAGTTATTGAAAACATCATGCACAGCTTTGAATACTCCGATATCCCTAAAGAGAAACGCCCCTACGTTGCAGCAGAACTGATAGAAAAAGTGAAGCTCAGCCACAGAATGACATACACAGGAAAAGAGCTAAGCGGAGGAGAAAAACAACGTGTAGTTCTTGCACGCCAGCTTGCAAAATACCCGATGCTTTTGCTTGCAGATGAGCCTACCGGAACACTTGACCCAAGAACTGCAAAACTGGTGCATGAGAGCATTTTAAAAGCAAAGCAGGAGCACAAAATGACCCTGCTGGTCACTTCTCATCTGCCAAGTGTTTTACAGGATTTGACAAACAAAGCGATTCTTTTAGACAAAGGAGAGATTATTGAGATAGGGAAACCTGATGAGATTATTGAAATTTTCTGCAAAATGACAGAAACGATATGTGAGGGAAAAGTCGAAGCTGGCGAGCCGATCATCATCCTTAAAGATGTGAAGAAGAAATATTACTCTTACTACAAGGGTATGATCCCTGCTGTGAATGGAGTGAGTTTCCAGGTTAATGAAGGTGAGATTTTCGGGATAATAGGTATAAGCGGAGCTGGAAAAACAACGCTCTCTAAGATCATAGCAGGCATCATGGAGAAAGACGGCGGAAAAGTGGATGTAAGAATCGGGGATATGTGGGTTGATATGACAGAAAAAGGAACAGATTTCAGGGGGCGTGCAAAACCGCATATTGGCTACCTGCATCAAGAATATTCCCTTTATCCTCACAGGAATGTATTGTCTAATCTGACAGATTCGATAGGTTTAAAACTTGAGCCTGAGTTTGCAAGAACAAAAGCGATAAATGCATTGAAAGCGGTGGGTTTTGATGAAAATGCAGCAAGTGAGATTCTGGAGAAGACCCAGTATGAACTCAGCGTGGGAGAACGTCAGAGAGTGACAATGGCGCAGGTTCTGATCAAGGAACCGAGGATTATTATTTTTGATGAACCCACAGGAACGATGGATCAGATCACAAAGAATGAGGTTGCAAATTCAATTCTAACAGCCAGGAAAGAGACAGGGACGACATTTGTTATAGTTTCTCATGATATGGAGCTTGTCGGCAAAGTATGCGATCGTGCTGTGCACATGAAGCTTGGCAAAATAACAGCAACGGGCGATGCTGGTTCAGTACTTGAGGAAATAAAAACTGAAGAAAAGCCGGATAGAGAAAAGACACCGGAAGACAGAAATAATGATCTTGTAAAGTATCTTAAAAGAGCCAAGCAGTGTGCAGAACATGGTTATTTGTGCGAAATCGACTTCTATGCTTCAAAGGCAGCAGAAACTGCTGCAAAACTCAATAAAGATATAAGTGGCGAGCTTGAAGAATTTAAACAGGCATACGAAAGAGGAATATCTGAAATCCTTAAAGAAGCGGAAAGATATGCGTCAGAAGGACAGATCTATGGAATGCATGTGTATATTGAAAATGCAATAAATTATGCAGCTAAAGCAGGTATCGATATTTCAGGTAAGCTTCCGAAATTTATGCCTGCATACGAGAATGGTCTCAAAGAGGCTCTGCATGAAGCTGAAAGGCATGAAGCCAAAGGTTTCCTCGGCATGTCATATCAATATATTCATAGAGCAGGCAATTATTCCGAAAAGCTTGGAAAGAATATAGACGAAATATTAAGATCACTGCCGTGGTATGAAAGATGGACGCTGACAGATATACACATGAAATTGAGGTGAGAAATATGTGCATGGTCGGAGATGTGCCAGAATTCAATATGGAAAACATAGAAATGGACTTAAAAGAATACGTATGCATGGATTGCGAAAATAAGTTTAAGGGACTTGGAAAAAGCGTTATCTGTCCTGCCTGCAAATCCAGTAATATCGAAATGGTGAGTGCAGAGAAATGAAGGGCTGCTGCTGTGAAATAAGTGACGCTGCTGTATATTATCAGGGAGAAACAAAGTCTGGTGAGAAATGGACTCCAGCTTTTATCGAATATGTTGATGAAGAGAAATGCAACGGCTGCGGGATGTGCGTTAAGGTCTGCTCAAGGGGAGTTTACGAGATTCAGGAATTAAATGGCAGAAAAATTTCAGTTGCAGTGAATGCCGATAACTGTGTGGGGGATGGGAGTTGCCACATGGTATGCAAGCCGAAAGCAATGGTATGCATACCAAGGAGAATATAGTAACATAAAAGCAGCAGCATTGGCATTAAGGGGTTGGAACTATCTTCTATAGATTTGGTGCATCAAACAATTGAAAAACTTCAAAAGTTCGATATTATAACGAAGAAGAAAGAGAATTTAAGGCTAAGAAACTGCTGATGGCAACAGGCAGGAAGCCCAATACAAGGAATCTGGGTCTGGAAAAAGCAGGTGTTAAGATCGATGAAAATGGTGCAGTAATCGTAGATGAGGAATTGAGAACAACATCACCAGCCATATGGGCAGCAGGTGATGTTATCGGCGAACCCATGCTTGAAACAGAAACAGAGCGCATACTCGGCGTGCATATCGTGGCATCGCTGGCGGCGGATATGATTCATGAAGGAGTACTTGCTGTAAAATACGGCTTGACTATTGATGATATTATAGACACTGTCCATGTTTTTCCGACTATGACAGAAGCCTTAAAACTGGTTGCACAATCATTCAGGAAGGATGTCAGTAAGATTAGCTGCTGCGCTGAATAGAGAGTGAGAAAAACTGTTAATTCTATTGGTATAAAAGTTTGTATATCAAAGACTTAATAGCAGTCAAAATTCTTATGAATGTAAACAACAAGGCTTTATATCTAACATAAATTTAGTGTGACATAACAAATTCGAAACATAAATGTATAGGAGCATCTAATAGATTTAATGATTATGAAACTACTCGTAAGCCCTATCAACGTTGAAGAAGCAAAAATCTCAAGACTCGGCGGCGCGGACATCATTGACGTGAAGAATCCGAAAGAAGGCTCTCTTGGGGCAAACTTCCCCTGGATGATAAAAGCCGTGAAACAGGCTGCGGGAAATGTACCTGTAAGCGCCACAATAGGCGATTTCAATTATAAACCCGGGACGGCCTCACTGGCAGCGTTAGGCGCTGCCGTTTCCGGAGCGGAATACATCAAGGTCGGACTGTATGATATCCAGACAGGAGAACAGGCTCTGGATATGCTGGTAAACATCGTTCGTTCGGTCAAAGATTATGACAGAAATAAGAAAGTAGTGGCCGCAGGCTATTCGGATTACAGGAGGATCAATTCGATCTCGCCTTTTGAACTTCCCTCTATCGGAGCAAAAGCCGGGGTGGATGTAGTGATGATGGACACGGGCATCAAGGACGGCCGCTCGACGTTTGAGTTCCTGAAGGAGGCGGAACTCAGGGAGTTCGTTAAAAGTGCAGGAAAACACGGGCTTAAGACTGCGCTTGCAGGCACAATAAAATTCGATGACATCCCGGCATTGAAACGTATCTCACCCGATATCATAGGGGTCAGGGGCTGTGTTTGCGGGGGGGACCGGAATTCATCCATCAAGCAGGAACTTGTGGAACAATTGAAAAAAGAGATAAACCGGGCTTAGTGACAAAGTTTTTTATACTCGTCAACCATTAGTATCGGGGTATTATTATGATGGAAAGTTTTTCGAGAAGTTTTCAGCTGGTGAAAGAAAGTTTTGAAGTTCTCAAGAAAGACAAAGAGATTATGCTTTTTCCGGTGATCTCAGCGATAGTCACAGTTCTATTGTTTATATCTTTCATCATCCCAATTTTTTACCTTGACTTTGATACACTGCCCCGCAGGCTGTTTGCAGGTGAATTCGGCTATTTATTAATATTTATATATTATGTTTTAAGTTATTTTATCGTCATCTTCTTCAATACGGGACTGATAACATGCGCGCACATAAGGTTAAACGGCGGGGATCCGACTTTCAGCGATGGCTTAAATAACGCCTGGAAGCATATCGGGAAAATATTTATATGGGCTTTGATATCAGCGACCGTCGGCATTATTTTGAGGGCAATATCTGACAGGTCAGGAACCCTGGGAAGGATAGTGGCCGCAATTATTGGCATGGCCTGGAGCCTCCTGACCTTTTTTGTGGTTCCCGTATTAGTTCTTGAGAATACAAGCGTCTTTGAATCTATCAAAAAATCGGGATATCTGTTCAAAAGGACCTGGGGAGAAAATGTGATCGGCCAGTTCTCGATGGGATTCATTTTCTTTATTCTGGGTCTTATCGGTATAGTACCATTGGGATTATTATTCATTACCAGTTCATTCAATATGATTATCCTGGTATTTGCATTGACGGTCATTTACTGGGTCGTTTTGGGGATTGTGAGCGCAAGTCTGGATGGGATTTTTGTCGCAGCCCTGTATAATTATGCAAATACGGGAAAAATTCCTTCGGCCTATAGCCCAGAAGTTATAAGAGGTGCATTCCAGCCAAAAAATATCCCGGGCAATATTTAAAACAGAAAGCCACAATAGAATTGTGGGGCATGTAGGAGTTGATGCCGGGATTTCTGAAAAACCGTGTAATTTTGCGTCCTGTCTTTTTCGGGTGGCATGCATTTGGGCAAAGTTGGGGAAAAGGCATTTAAACACAAAAAAAAATGCTAACCTTTGCAGAAAAGAAAAAAATAGGTGGGTTGGGGAGTGGTGGACTCTTTTTCTGCAAAGGTGATATCCTATTTGGATTTATTAAATAAAAAGTTTGTGATACGATAGAACGAGTTTTAACTTTCTTTATGTAAAAGTTCTCGGTTAAACTCATTTAAATTCGATTCTATATTCTTCGAAATAAAATACAGGTCTGTATAACCATCGCTACCTTTTGTGATTATTCCATTCTTAATAAGAACTTCAAGGTGATGCCTGATAGTTTTATAATCCATATCCAGAGCTTTAGCTAACTGGTGCGCATTATAAGACCTGTCAATAAGATGTTTCAATATCAAGGCGCGGGTCTTCCCTCCTCGCGTTCCTCCGATCAGATAGCATAGAAGTGCCCGCTGTCTATTAGATCTATTCAATTCTTTTCTCAGCAGAATATTTTCGGTAATATCCCTGGCTATGCCATGCACTATTATTTTACCGCCGCCATCCCTGAATAATCTGGTTCTTACCTCTCCCCATCTGTGTTCCCCGTTCTTGCATACCACTTCAATGACCACAGGTTCCTCTAATTTTTCTCCCTCATAGATTTTTTTCACCCGTTCCCTGAACGTATTGTAACTTTGCGGCGTCAGCCACTGCGAGACGTTCGATCCGATTATTTCCTCTTCCGGCGCCCCAAGTGTTTTGGCCCCGACTCTGTTTATTGACAGGAAGCGTCCCTCAAGATCATGTGTATACATGGGATCATCTGCGTTCTCAAAGAGTTCCCTGAATTTCGCCTCAGATTCTTTTAGATTTATTTCTAATCTCTTTTGTTCTGTTACATCTTTAACATTAAATACAATTTTTTTTTCTCCATTGATAACCAGTGAAACGCGAGAATTATGTAAATATATAATCTGGCCATCTTTGGTGATTATTTTTCCAACCGCACTTTTTTCCATATTTGTATTATTTCGAATTTCCTGCAACGCTCTGGAATAGTGTTTCTTTGTATCATCTGTCAACATTTTAATGAAGGATTGCCCCAATAACTCCTCTTTAGGCCACCTGACTATCTTAAAAAAAGAATTATTGCCATATTCTATCCTGCCTTTTTCATCCACAACAGCAATGCCATCAATCGAAGCCTCAATTATCACCTTGAAATATTTCTCGGATTGATCTGATTTTTTTTGTGGTTCCAGTTTCAACTCTGGCACTTCGCTTTTTTCAGATTCTTCAGATATTGTTGGAAAAAGTTCAGCCAAATTCTCACCGATATTGTTATTATGATCCTATCGATTCCTAATTCTCAATTGCTTATTTAAATTATTAACTATTAAGATTTACTCATTACTTATTTTCCGTCTTCTTTTAATGATGACGGATTTTTTTGGCTGTTGTTACACTTTCACCAGAATATTTAAATGATTGTTATAATTATAATCATATAAATCAAAAAGGCTAAATACTAAGAAATTAATCTAATTTTTCCCTACATAAAGTGGAATCTGTTTTCTGCTTGTAGTAGAAGGAGGCATCATCAATGGACAAAAAAATTCTGTCTGGTATAGTGGTAGCTATAGTATTTTTCATGCTGGCAGCATCTGCAATACCGGTCAGTGCATTAGAAGATTATGCAGGTAGCGATCAACCTGCAGTCGAAGAATCGATCAACCATGATGATAACATCAACAAATTCGAGAGTATTTCCGGATACGGAATCATTGCCCGCAGGATATCATTAATGACCGATACAAATAATATACCTGCAGATGGCATATCGACTTCAACGATAATCGCCCAATTAAAGGATCGAAAAGGCAATGATGTGAAAGTTGAAGATGTTATTATCAACTTCGAGACTACCAAAGGAACGTTAAGTGCAGATAGCGCCGTTACCGATCATGATGGAAAGGCTATCGTGACTTTGACTTCGAGTACCGAGAGAGGAACTGCTATTGTAAAGGCGACGTCAGACAGCGTATTGATTCCGGACATTATGAAGGTAAAATTCGTAGAAGTTGCTCATGAGATATCTTTAATTGCAGACCCAGAAGAAATTCCTGCAAACGGCATATCGGCTTCAACGATTGTAGCTCAGTTAAAGGACCGAAATGGTAATGATGTAAAAATTGAAGATGTTGTTATCAACTTCAAAACTACAAAGGGAACATTAAGTGCAAGCAGTGCTGTTACCAATGCTGATGGAAGGGCTACCGTAACTTTGATATCGGACACGCAGAGAGGAACCGCTGTTATAAAAGCGACGTCAGACATTGTATTGAGTCCAGAAATTACAAAAGTAAAATTCATGAAAGTCGCTTCAGATGAAGACAATCCCAATGCAGAAATCCCCAGCTACTCAGGTAACTTTGGAGATATTAATATAATTAACTATGGGAAGCTTTACATCACATTTAGCGAAGTTCTTGAAGAAGGGCAAATGCAATTCTTCTAAACTCGTCTTCTTTTTTGATTGAGGTGCCCATGACAATAATGGTTACTGGATGTGCCGGATTTATCGGTTCACATATGATAGATAAGCTCCTGGATAAGGGAAAAACTGTAATTGGGATCGATAATTTTGACCAGTTCTATGATCAGTCTATCAAAATCAAAAATATCGAGCATAACCTTGATAATAAAAATTTTATTTTTTACAGGGCTGACATCAGGGAAAAAGAGCAGATGGAAAAAATATTCCATGATAATGAGATAGACACCCTGATTCATCTGGCAGCAAGAGCCGGTGTCAGGCCTTCCATACAAGATCCGCTGTTATATGAAGATGTAAACGTGAGAGGTACGATCAATCTCCTGGAACTCGGCAGGAAGCACAATATCAGAAAACTTGTTTTTGGCTCAAGTTCATCATTATATGGAATAAATGAAGAGATACCATTCAGGGAAGATGATCCCGTGGATAAAACCATCTCTCCCTATGCTGCCTCAAAGAAAGCCTGCGAAATTTTCTGTTATACATATCATCATCTCTATGGGATTCCAATCACAAGCCTTCGATTTTTCACGGTTTATGGACCAAGGCAAAGGCCTGAAATGGCTATCCATAAATTCACAAGATTGATTGACCAGAATAAGATTATCGAAATGTACGGCGACGGCAGGTCAAGAAGAGATTATACATATATTAGCGATATCGTTGATGGGATAATGGCGGCAGTTGATAGAAAACTGGGATATGAAATAATCAACCTGGGAAATTCAAATGTAGTAGAATTAAGGCAATTGATACATCTAATCGAAAAAAATTTGGGAAAGAGCGCTATTATCAAAAAATTGCCGGATCAGCCCGGGGATGTTCCTGTCACTTATGCAGATATCTCAAAAGCGCAAAAACTTCTTGGTTATAAACCAAAAGTTCGCATAGACGAAGGGATTGAAAATTTCGTAAACTGGTACAGGGGTGTGGCAAAATGATCTCAGTGGTAGTCCCTTTTTTCAACGAGGAAGAAAATATAGAACCCCTGCATACTGAATTGAGCAATATCCTGGAGAGTCTGGAACGGGGATACTGTATAATTTTCGTGGATGATGGATCCACGGATAACACTTACAGGAACATGATTAAGGTTCGCGAGAAAGATGATAAGGTCAAAATAATAAAATTCAGGAAGAACTTCGGGCAGAGTGCAGCATTAAAAGCCGGGTTTGACAATGCGGATGGAAATATTGTTATCAGCATGGATGGCGACCTCCAGAATGATCCTTCTGATATACCAAAGTTTATAGAGAAAATCGAGAATGAAGATTATGACGTAATCTGTGGATGGCGCGCAGACAGGAAAGACCCCTTCTCCAAGAAAATTTCGTCCAAATTCGCCAATTTATTAAGAAAAATGACCACTGGGGAAAAGATCCATGATTCAGGGTGTACTTTCAGGGCATACAGGAACGGATGCGTTAAGGGGCTTGATCTTTATGGAGAAATTCACAGGTACATCCCTGCGATGCTGCTTTGGAGAGGATATAAGATTGGCGAGGTAAAGGTCAAACACCATCCGAGGAAGTACGGTGTTACCAAGTATGGCCTGCTGAGACTGGGCAAAGGCCTCCTCGACCTGATAGTCATCAGCTTCTGGCAGAGATACTCGGTAAGGCCGATCCATGTATTTGGCGGATTGGGATTGCTACTGGGCCTGTCCGGGGTCTCGCTGGGCGGATACATGGGCATGGAAAGGTTGCTTTTTGGCCAGGCTCTTTCGAACAGGCCTTTATTTCTACTGGCTATTTTAATGATTATAATTGGTGTCCAGTTCGTGGCGTCAGGGATTTTAGCTGATATTATGTGCAAGTTGTATTACGGCCAGAACGAGAGGAAGAATTATTTGATCGAGAAAGTGACGGAATGAGGATAATGATACTGAAATTAACTGGATGTTAAGGTGTTCGTTGCCCATGAAAAAAGTTTTAGTGACCGGATGCGCCGGATTTATCGGATCGAATATTGTTGAAAGGTTAATCGAAACCGAATTTGATGTATTAGGAATTGACGATCTTTCAACGGGTAAAAAAGATAACATCAAAGACATAGATTTTGAATTTATTCAAGGATCTGTCAATGACAAAACATTATTGATGGAAACTCTAAAAAATGTAGATTATATTTTACACCAGGCTGCTATTCCATCTGTACCACGTTCTATCGATGATCCAATTTATTCAAACATAGCCAATATAGATGGGACTTTAAATTTATTAGTATGTGCTAAAGATTCAGGTATCAAAAGGGTTGTGTATGCTTCTTCGAGTTCAGTTTATGGAAATAGTGAAAAACTTCCTAAAAAAGAAAATATGAAAATAAATCCACTTTCGCCCTATGCTCTGACAAAATACGCGGGTGAAGCATACTGTAAATTATTTAATGACATATATGGTCTGGAGACGATAAGTCTTAGATATTTCAACGTATTCGGCAAAAAGCAGGATCCGTCATCTCAATACAGTGCGGTTATACCTAAATTCATAAAATTAATGCTAAGTGGAAAAAGTCCTGTTATATTTGGGGATGGGCTCACATCAAGGGATTTTTCTTACATTGAAAATAATATTGAAGCAAATATCTTGGCAATGAAAGCCCCAAAAAAAGCATGCGGTAAAGTATATAATATCGCTTGCGGGGAACGAACTAATTTGAACGAGTTGGTAGAGTATATAAACACGATACTGGGCACTGACATAAAGCCGATTTATGATAAAGAGAGACCAGGAGATGTCAGGCATTCTCTTGCCGATATTTCTCTGGCAAGAAAGTATTTGGGCTATGAACCTAAGGTGTATTTCAAGGAAGGGCTTAAAAAAACATTAAAGTGGTATAAAAATGAATAGGAAGATATTTGACAGATTTTTTACGTGCGCCTACTCCAGTGGGTGAGAATAATGAACCATAATATACCTTGGAGATTGAATTGAAAATAGATTACAGTAATTTACCTTTATTCTTAAGGCCTAATTTCTATGTGGTTGCAGTCAAGAGGTGATCTCATAGTGCACATATTGATGTTAAATTATGAGTATCCTCCGCTTGGTGGCGGTGCAGCACCCGTCACAAAATCATTGTCAGAGGAGCTTGTCAAACTTGGTCATAGTGTCGATGTAGTTACCATGGGATTTAAAGGATTAAAACAGGTAGAAGAAATAAATGGTGTTACTGTATATCGTGTTCCAAGTATCAGGAAAAAACATGAAGTATGCCAGACACATGAGATGATGACATATTGTTATTCAGCATATCGTTTCTTGCCGAAATTGTTGAAGCAAAATAAATACGATATTTGCCACACTCATTTTATAATTCCAACGGGGATTGTTTCTTATCTTTATAAAAGTAAAATTCCTTATATTATTACGAGTCATGGGAGTGATGTTCCCGGGCATAATCCAGACAGGTTTTGCTATCAGCATGAAATGCTGAAACCGTTATGGAGAAAAATAGTAAAAAATGCTCAGCAAGTAATTGTTCCATCCAATTATTTGAAAAATATGATATTAAAAAATGTTTATAGTTATAATGTAATGGTTATTCCCAATGGATTGGATGTCGACTCATATAATTTTGATCCCAAGAAAAAAGATAAAAAGATTTTATTAGTGAGCCGTTTATTTGAATTCAAAGGATTTCAGTATTTCTTGGATGCAATTAAGGATATTGATATTGAATATGAGATCAATATAGTTGGAGAAGGACCGTATAAAGATACATTGGTTCAAAAAGCAAAAAATTTAAAATCTCGTATAAAATTTGTGGGTTGGCTGGATAATAAATCAACTGATTATATAAAGTTGTTTGAGACATCTTCGATTTTTGTATTCCCCTCATCAGCAGAGAGTTTCGGGACTGTTTTGCTGGAAGCCATGTCAGCAGGTTGTGCGATCATTACAACGAATTCCAGCGGGTGTTCAGAAGTTGTTGATGATACTTCATTACTTGTCACGCCAAGAAATTCGGAAGACATAAGGAATTGTTTAATCAAACTCATAAATGATTATGAACTCGTAAAAAAACTTGGGCTTAAAGCGAGGCAAAGAGTAATAAGATACTATTCCTGGGATAAAATTGCAAAACAATATATTAATGTTTATGAAGACATTTTAAATAAGAAAACTATATGAAGAATATAAAGATAGCTTTTATTTTTCCGAAGAATTCATCAGCAATCTTTGATAATAAATCCAAGGAAACATTCGGTGGCGCAACTATTCAGATCTTCTTGTTAGCAAAAGAATTTAGATATTATAATAGTATTGATGTAAGCTGTCTGGTGGTAGGATCCGGTCGAAAAGATGGTGAGGAAATCAATGGGTTAAAGGTTTACAATACATTTGGCAAAGACGATAATTTATTCACAAAAATAATCAAATTTCATAAAGCGATATATAAAGTAAAACCTGACATAATAGTCCAGCACGGTTTGACGATCTTTTCTTGTTTGCTGGCAGTATATTGTAAAGTGTTTAATATCAAACTTGTATATATGTTTGCGAGTGATGTAGAAGCTGAGGGGTATTATCAAACAAATCATAAAAAGGCACCATTATTTAAATTACTAATAAGTTATGCAGATATACTTATCACTCAAAACCAATATCAACATGATAAAATTCTCTGCTCATGCAATAGAAAAACAGATATATTATATAATGGTTTTCCGATTGAAAAATCATTTGGCGATATGAAGGAATTTATTTTATGGGTTGGCAGAGCAGAAAAGTTAAAACAGCCTGAAAAATTTATTCAGATAGCGTCTTCAAATAACAGTTATAGATTTGTAATGATTTGTAATAAAGTAGTTGGACAAGAGAATTATTTTTCATATATTGAGCAGTTAGGAAAAAAACTTAAGAACTTAGAGTTTGTGCAATTTGTTCCCTTTAATGAAATTGATATCTATTTCAAAAAGGCGAAATTATTGATTAATACTTCTTCTTATGAAGGATTTCCACAATCTTTTATTCAAGCCTCAATGAATAAAGTGCCAATTATCTCTTTAAACGCTAATCCAGATAATTTCATTACAAAGTACGTTTGTGGCGTGTATTGTGGTAATAATGAAAATATGATGAATAGTTCGTTACTGGAATTAATGGCGGACTCATTTAAATTTGATTTATTATCAGAAAACGCATATCAATATGCTAAGGAAAAACATGATATTAAGAAAAATACGAAAAAGTTATATGATATTATAAGATCTTAACTTTAATATTCTTTCTTATATATATCTCAAAAAAGCAAAATGATATTGAATATCCAATTATTGTAGCGAATGCTGCTCCCATGATGCCAAAAGAATAAATTAAGACAACATCTGCAATTAGATTAATACACATTTGAACTATATTAACAAAAGCAATAAATTTATAATCCTTATGACCATAAACAATTGGAGCGTAAAATATTTGAAATAAGAAAAATAAATTACCAACTAATAATATTCTTATTATGACTATGGATTCCTCATAAATATTTCCAAAAATTAGACTAAGAAAATAAGGTATTGTTATGAATATAAAAGATAGAATAGAAATTCCGAGAAAAACAATTTTAATTCGTTTTATGAATAAATAGTCATATATCTTTTGTTTATTATTAATATTTATACTAATAAACGGCATGAAATAAGAACTGATAATATAAGTCAAACTGATCAATCCTTTGAAAATCTGATATCCTAAATTATAATAGCCTATTTTCTCAATTGAAACAAAATATCTTAATATAATATTATCTCCCCAATTAATAAAAAAAATTGCAGTAGATCCCATTATCTGCCATTTTGACCAGTGAAGCATTTCAAAAAATAATTTCTTGTCGATAATAAGTGGAAAAAGTTTATTTATTTGAATTTTTGTTATAAATATGGTTGTCGAAAGAACAGATGAAATAAAATAAATAGATAAGATCATATTTAAATCCAAATTATCATAATAATAAGCAAATAATACTAAATTAAAAATCCCATAAATGGAGTAATATAAGGAACTACAGATTCTTCTATTTAATGCTAAGAATAAATTTTCTACAAATGAATTTAATCCTATTCCCAAATACGCCAAAAAAAAATATATTAATTGCTTATCAGATATATTTGAAAAATTAATTATATAACTCTTGAAATTAAAGATTGATATTAAAAATAGAATAATAGACACTACAAAAAAAAATAATTGAATGGAAAAAGTTTTATTAATTTTACTGGAGTTCTGATATTCTTCTATAGCAAACGCAATAAATGGTGTTTGGAATGAGAAAATAAATACACTCGTGAAAAAAAATAGAATCAGCATGATTAACGAATACGAGCCAAATTTTTCTGGGGAGAATATTTTTGCAATCATTAAAGGAATTGAGAAAGAGATTAATTGACCAAATATTTTTAATAAAGTAAATCTCAAAAAAGTCTTTGATTGATATAATTCATCTAATAGTTTATTAATCATTGTCGAGAAATATTTATTTTATATATTTTTGTTTTTTTATCATTGCTTTCATAAAGTAAAATCTTTTTATTGTTTTTATAGAGATTAATATAAATCTGGTTATTGGGTTCTATATCCTGAGTCCTATATACCAATTCGGGATGAACAATAAATATAATATTACCTTCTTTCATATCAGGAATAGAAATTTTGGTTTTGTTAACCAAAATGAAATAATTGTTTTTAATGCCATATTTTTCAAGATAATAAGGATATATAGATCTGCCGATTATTATATCATCTTTATTTATAAAATCTCTGATTGACGAATATATTTCGTCATAATTATAATTCCATCTATCGATTGAAAAAACTTTAGTCTGATGACTTATCGGACATTCAATTAAACTATTACTAGTGCAAACAGTAGCTATTTGTATTTTAGAAGCAATTAAAATAAATAAAATAATAAAAAATAATATTGAAATAATTTTTTTATTGAAAAATGTTATTTTAGCATAATAATATAATGAATATATAATTATGAAGCCGTAAAATGGATATAGAAAAATAATATAACGCGGATCATGAAACGTTACACCATTTGCTAGAAAAATAAAAAATAATATAATCGAAATAAATACAAGATAACAAAATCTCAGCAATTTATTAATATAATATTTTCCTGATATAATAAGAAATAACACACTTATGAAAAATATTAAGGTAATTTCTTTACCTTGTAAATATGAATAAGAATATATGAAAAACTTATAATTTATTTCATTATTTATGTTAAAGTACCA
This sequence comes from Candidatus Methanoperedens sp., assembly GCA_036567605.1. Classification (GTDB taxonomy): domain Archaea; phylum Halobacteriota; class Methanosarcinia; order Methanosarcinales; family Methanoperedenaceae; genus Methanoperedens. The sequence continues at coordinate 84,593 of DATCUE010000058.1, forward strand.
GGACGGCAAAAATTTAGATAAACCAAAATAATATCCAAAAAAGATCATAAATATACATAAACTTCCTATTATGAATAACGTTTTCAATTTATCATTTGATTTACAATAATACACAGAAATAAAATAAAAAGGGATAACTAGTGTCAAAATATTATTGTGTACAATAATAGTTAATATAAATATGCTAATTATAATGGCTATTTTGATAAAATGTTTTTTGAAATCCGATATATAAGACTCATTTGATAGTCTTATATTTTCAAGTAGATCGTATATTAAGATAAAATTTACAAAATATAAAAATAAAAATAAACTATACATTCTGGCGCTTCGTGAATGATATACAAAAATATAAAATACTGAAAACAAATAAATTGTTGCCAATGAAACAACTTTGTTGATTCTATAAAACCTTAACAATAAATATAAAAATATTAAGGTAACTGTACCAACAATTACCGAAGCTAATCTTAGAGAAACATAAGAATAAGGGTATTCAGAACCAAGAAATCTTACCAGCACTGCAACAGATAATGAATAAGGCCATGCTCTGCTATAAAATTTCGGACTTAAAAACTCATCAGTACCTGAAATAAAATCTGTCGCCGAAAGATTCCCGCTCAGAATAGATCTCACTGCATCAGCGGTTAAAAATTCATCATTCTGTAAAGGCAGCATGCCCAGATTATCATACCGTAAGAAAAAGGCGTTAATGATTAGCAGAGCAAATATTAAACTATAAATCCATCCATCCTTATACATCCACCTACCTACTCGTCTAAACCCCCATATCCGATTTATTCTTGGATGCATTACTTCAAATTTTATCTCTCTTTTTTTCTCCTCCTTCTCCTCCTGCCTCGTCTCTTTCTCGATGTATTCGATTTTGTCCCCGTTCAACCAGAAAAGGCCCGTACCCAACACAATACCTGCAATCAACATACCTATCTTTATCAATTCAGGCACATTTTCTGAACTCATGGACTCCATTGCCATCATCAAAAGCAATCCAAGAAAAGTATAAGATATGAGCTTATTAATTCTATTAAACTTGTGTATATCAACATTCTCAAGCTTCTTTGCGTACAAGACAAGAGAAGCAGCACCCAGGAAGATCAAGAGATAAAGGAGATAATTCAAATAGAAATAGAATTCTGCATTTCCTATGCTTTCATGATAGTTTGACTGGATGTTGCTGTTGATATTTTTATTCTCATTATTAATCCATTTTGCCTGTGAAGCGTTTACGGCATAATCGTATATCCGCATATCATCAATAGCTTCTGCTTTCAGAAAAATTGAATATGATCTTCCAATCCATGTCGTATTTGCAGTGCTTCCAGGTAATTGGGTGTTTGTTGCATCTTTGCTTCCGAAAGCTACACCGTCTCTATAATATTGCCTACCCGTACTATCAAATGTCAAAAGATAATGATGAAATATACCGTCTTGTAAGCGATAATTCGATCCCGATAATGTGGTTTGACCGTAATTTGTTCTGAAATATGCTTGATCATTTCCAGCGGTTCTAAGGATAAATCCCCCATCACCCATATTATCATTCCCATTATCCCGTGAGATGACAGTGCCATTACTCCAATTTTTTGCCCAGAATGAAATAGTACCGCCTGATGTAAGTTTATTTACATTATCACCTATATTAATATAGTCTTTTATTCCATCAAAGGAAAATGCAGTTCCATATTTTCCTGCAACAGTATTAGATGAAATATTTACCATATACGGAATATATTTCCAAAAGGAAACGGTTCCACCGCTTAAAAGGTAAATCTCATTATTATAAGATGCAAGACCCGCCGCTGTTCTATTTGTTGGAAGATCATCACTCTGGCTCCATGTATTCGTTGTTATATTATATACATAATTCAGATTATTAAGGTCTTTATTAGTGGTAATTGAACCGCCCATTGCATAAAGGGTATCTTTTATAGGCTCCACTTCTTTATACGCTAACCCCTGTGTAATATTTGCTCCTGTATTCCACGTATCGTTCGCCGGATCATAAATATCCACTGTGGTATCCTGAATAAGAGCGGGGTATTTTGACATATTATGTACACCACTTACAAGATAGATTTTTCCATTGTATGATGCTCCATAATCGCCAAGCGCTCTTGGATTTGGCATAATTGATTTTCTGCTCCATGTATCGGTAGTGGTGTTATAAACTTCAATTACATTTGTGATATGATGTCCTGCGGCCGAATCAATGCCACCAAAAATATAGATCTCATCACCCACAACAGCTGAAGCCATATCTTCCCTACCTATGCTCATGTCTGCTTTTTGGGTCCAATTATTTCCATCGGGATCATACATATAAGTGGTGTTGAAATACCTTGCCGTATCATAGCCACCAATCAAATACAATTTTCCGTTTACCGCTCTTAATACTGGACTCTGGATTTTTATCGGTGCATCCCTTAGTTTTGTCCAGATGTCGGCTGTAATATTGTACGAGTATGTCGAATTGATTACATTTGCAGAAAAACCCAGGCCGCCGACCTGATACAATACTCCATTCAGTTGCTCGAATCCCGCCTGATCTGCTCGTATAGATGAATTAAGTCGTATCCATCTCAAAGCCAAAAAGGTACCATCATTTGCCGATGTCCTATTCTGGTCTTTCGTACAACCGTCAAAAGTCCAATAGGATGTAGATGGCGGTTTAACATCATTACTAAGAAATCCTTTATTTGTGCATTGATTATTTTCAACATGATAGAATGTGCTGTTCCCTTCAAGACTATTATTACTATATTTTTGGTCAATAGAAACAAAATTAACTAAAAGTAATATAACACCCAGTAATATTACTCCAGCCAACGATGTAAACTTTATTAATTTCAATAAATCTCCTGGCAATTCATCATATTATATTATAATATCTTGATAATCATATTACTTAATTTTTTCATTATGCTGCCACCTTTAGACACAGGACCCGTTCAATTCATAAATATCATAATTAGCATGTACTCAAATCAATCTCCAGTAAGACCAACCATGTTTATATATTTTATTCATATATAGATTGTTATATTACATTTTGATATTTGCGTTCTTCGCAGATTATCATCAGATGCCGTGTGGAAAACTTCGACGGAACGTATTTAACAATAAGAAGTGATAATAATTCACCTAAATAGCAAAACATACCATAATTTCCTTCTATTTCTTATTATCAGCGGATTTATACTCAGAATAAATGATTTAGGCGTGCCATCTTTCTGGTTAGACGAAGCGATCTCTGCTAATGCCGCAGCATCTTTGGCAAAGAATGGAATTCCCATATTTTCCTCAGGTTTCATCTATATGAGGTCAATTTTAAACACTTTCTTTATATCGCTTTCATTCATGATTCTTGGTGTAAATGAGTTTTCAGCCCGTTTTCCCAGTATAATCTTTGGAACGCTTACTATACCGCTCGTGTATATTATCGGAGTGAAATTCGGGAATAGAAGAATAGGACTTATAGCAGCTATATTGATATCATTTTCAGTAATGGAGATCGCCTGGTCAAGACAGGCAAGGATGTATCAACAACTCCAGTTCTTTTACCTTGCATCTCTTTACTTCTTTTATGAATTTTATTTCAATGATCAGGCAATAAAGAACAAAAGCCAGAGAAATCTTTATCTCGCATTGACAATCTTATTTTTCATTGGCGCTGTATTAAGCCATGAATTTGGATATGTGTTGATCCTTGTATTCATACCCAATTTTTTAATAGCAAATTTCAATAAGATCAAGGATAAAGATTGGAAAAATTTTGATTCAATGCGAGATAATATTGTCCTGTTTATACTTATCACATTCCTGATATTTTTATTATTAAAATTATTGGGATCGGATTTTTTTAGTGTAATATCATATGTATCTAAAAATTTCTGGCTTCAAAGGGTTGAACACTTTGAAGTATATCTTGATATTTTGACATCTGAATTCTCGGTCTTCTTATATTTGGCATTATTTGGTGCAGTATTGTCCCTTAAAAAGAACCGGATGAGTGGATTTCTCCTGATAACCGGTTTCATTATCCCCTTCTATATCCTATCCTACTATGTTATTCTACCCGGCACAAGGTATCTCTATTTTATAATCCCCATCCTTCTAATTTTTTGTTCTTACTTCTTTGATTTTATAATCGAGTTAACTCAAAAACATGGCAAAAACGAGCCCACAAGAACAGGATTGACCCTCATTGCTGTTGTAATCACTTCATTATTAATTATCACAGCGTTCTCACAGCACGTATTCATAATCCTGCCTGAAGAGAATTTCGATCTTGGTGTCAATGCACCACAGGGGGACTTCAAAAAGGCGTACAGCTACATCAGGGAAAATATGCAGAAAGATGATGTAATAATCGACAGCAGGCCCGCCGTCTCATTATTTTACATGGGTAGATCAGATTACTGGTTGGCGTTTGAAGCTAATGGGGCGGGTCTTGGTATCGATAATCTCTTAGTGAACAATGGTTCCAATGAGGTATACGCAAACGCAAAGGTTATTAAAAATGGTGATATGCTAAAAGAGATCGTTGCAAAAAACGACAGGGGCTGGATAATCCTGGATAATTCGGCCTGGATTCTTATGTCTTCAGATATCAAGGAATATATAATTAATGAAATGCATAATGAAGTATCTGATGGAATGATAAGGGTCTATTCGTGGGATGTGAAGAAATGAGGAAAAAGAAGATTTAATACTCCCTTATCTCTTCATAATTCGAAGTTCTTTCCTTTTTTGACTTTCTTAAGGTTACTGATCCCGAAAGTGATTTGTCTTTTTCCACGTGCACCATCCCTTGAATATCCTAAAGCACCTAATTCTGGTTTTGTTCCTTCAAAATATGTTGACGAGAAATCTATGAATTGTTCTTTTTTGATACAAGATCATTTTTTACCAGGAATTGCTGATGACGTTCTAAAAAGAATTCGAATTTATCTCCAAGCCGTTCGATAGTTCTGTAAAAAGTCCGTTCCACTGGTGTTTTTTCTAATCCCAAATATTCAAATGCTTCATTAGGATAGATGTTTGGGATTTGATTGACTGAAATGTTGTCTGTCAACTTGTTGTAGATCAGGCCGGCTTTCAGGACTGAGCTTCTTGTCAAGATCGGGCTTGTGCTGCTGGGCGCCGAGATATCCATTGGGACATTATGGGCATACGGATGGCGCGGGCTGGCACAGGCGCTTGTCGTTGTGATAGCCGTGTATTACGTATCACTCTGGGTGGCGGGGAGGCTCGGAATAGAGCAGAAGTTCGCCCACATGCTCTCAACGGCAGTTTCGATTTGCGGGGTTTCGGCGGCCATCGCCACTTTCGGCGCCATCAAAGGCGATAAGAAACATCTTAATATGACCCTCTTGCTGATAGCAGCATTCGTTATACCTATGTTCCTTGGCATGCCGATTGTGGCAAAAGCCATAGGCATGAACCAAGGCGTGGGCAGGTGCATGGTTCGGCGGAACAATCGATACCACAGCCGCCGTGGTAGGAGCTGGGTCTTTCTACGGGAATGATGCAATGAAAGCCGCATCTGTCGTCAAGATGTCCCAGAATGTGCTTATCGGCTTTGTGGCTTTCCTGCTGGCATTCTACTTCACATCGGTTGTGGAAAGAAGCGGCGAGAAAGTAAGCACCGGTCAGATCTGGGACGGGTTCCCCAAGTTCATCCGGGTTTTGCGGCAGTTACGATAATAACCTCCATTGGGCTTCTTTCTGCCGATGCCGTTAATACCACAAAGTTGTTACGTTCATGGATTTTTGCCTTTGCGTTCGTGAGCATTGGCGCAGAAACGTCTATTCGCGAATTTGGAAAATAGGGAGAGCACCGGCGATTGCTTTCACTGTGGCGCAGACGTTTAATGTGGTCTGGACTCTGGCGATATCGTATATTTTATTCTCTACCCTTGAATAGGGCGGCATTTTTGCCGATGAGCTAATATACAGTACTTCCGAATAGCCCTACTTCCGAGTGAATGAAATATCAACACATCTATTTTGAAGTGAATCATCTTCAGATAATGTTTTTAAGTGGTTGATATTTGAGGTCATGATCATGAATATTCAAGCAACTGATATAATG
>DATCUE010000059.1:0-13769 GCA_036567605.1 Candidatus Methanoperedens sp.
AAAAATTAAAGAATATTACTATGCAAGGAGATTCACAAATTAAAGGAGGGATAAAGATGAACAAGGTAAGTCATTTCCATATACCGGTGGATAATATGGATAGAGCAAAAAAATTTTATAGCAGTATTTTTGGATGGAAAACGCCAGCAGATAATATTGGTTTTCATGCAGAGTTTTTTGATACTGAAAAAAATATTATCGGATTGTGGGAGGAAAAAAATAGATAGATAATTTGGGTAGTGTCCCTATAAAGGGTGGAGCTACGTAAGCGGTCACCGGGGACAGAGTTGCGGGCATTTCGGGCAATGCGTTAGTTGTTCACAAGATTCCGCGCGCGCCACCTACCACATAGACATCCTTTTCGCCTGCGATGGCTCATGCCTGCTTTAAGGCGCTTTCGATATCACTATCTTGCCCGATTCTGTGAGAATTATAGACTCTTGTATCGAACAAAACCTTATTTAGTTTTAAGATGAATTCATAAATGTTGACTATAAAAATCATGAATGATGCCTGATACAGGGGGTTAAGATGAAAACCATATTGTTTATTGCACTTATAGTGAGCGGAGTTTTCATATCCGATGTAGTGGCAGGGGAGAACCTTCCATTTTACAACCTCTCTATCTCGTTCGATATTTCAAAGAATCTGCTCAAAGGCGTCTCAACGATCACCCTTTCAGGAAACAGGGAGATGAATATTTCTACCGGTAACCTTGATATCACATCTGTAAAGCTAAACGGATTGCCTCTGGAACCCCAGGTTAAAGGTGGGATATTTAACGTAAAAGGCAATGGTACGCTTGAAATATTTTTTCAGTGTAAGTTTGAAGGAGTAAATGGAAATGAAAGCCCTGAAAATGTCGGTGTAGTCTCAAATGATATTATCAGTGATGAGGGGATATCCCTGACAGGAGTATGGTATCCTCATATTGAAGGTAGAGCATATTACCATTTGAAGGCGCTCCTTCCAGAAGGTTTTAGCGCAATCTCCGAAGCGGACGGGATTACTGCCAGGAGGACACCGCAGGGTATAGAATATACTTTCAACTTTCCTCACCCCCTGAATAAAATAAACCTCGTTGCAGGTAAATACATGATACGGAAAGAGACCTTTCATGGTGTGGACATTTATGTATATTTTTTTCCTGGTGACATCTCACGTGACATTATCGGATATCTTGACGACATCTCACGTGCAGATACTTACATCGAATATACGAAGAAATACCTGAAGATGTATGAGGAACTTATCGGCCCTTACCCGTACAAACGGTTCTCTGTTGTTGAGAACATCCTCCCTACGGGGTATTCAATGCCCACATTTACACTCCTGGGCAAAGATGTTATACGTCTTCCATTCATTGTCAATACATCCCTGGGACATGAGATCCTTCACCAGTGGTTTGGAAATTATGTCTATGATAACTTTGAAAAGGGAAACTGGATAGAGGGGCTTACTACATATCAGTCCGACCATCTTTATAAAAAACAGAATGGCGAGGATGAGCAGTACAGGAAGAAACTCCTCATTGACTATCAGAGCTATGTTATGCCTGATAAGGAGACTGAACTTGTGGATTTCTTCCAGAGGATGGATTTCGCATCCGGGTCAATTGGCTATGGAAAGGGGACATTGTTATTCCATATGCTAAATAACGAGATAGGAGATGATGCATTCTACAGGGGGTTAAGGGAGCTTATCAAAGAAAAGGCATTCCAGGATGCAACATGGGATGATGTAAAAATAGCCTTTGAAAACGCCTCAGACAGGAACCTGGAGCGGTTTTTTAACCAGTGGCTTTACAGAAAAGGAGCGATATCAATCGATATAGTGGACCAGAGGGTGATTGTCCTAAATGGCGTCCCCACAATATCTTTTAAGGTTATCCAGGAAGGTGAGCCGTATGAATTTATGCTACCGCTCAAGATAAATGCAGACAAAGGTGAAGTTATTAGGATTTTAAATGTTAAAAAGGAAAATGAGGCGTTTGAGATCCCTTTAAACGGGACCCCTCAAGATATGGTTTTTGATGGCGACTACGACTTAATGCGCAGACTTTCGGAAAAAGAATTCCCGCCCGTTATATCAAGGCTCCTGGGAGATGAAAAAAGGCTGATCGCTATCCCTGAAAAAGATAAAGAAAAATATGAGAATTTAATAAACGTTTTCAAAGGTGAGGGCTTCATCCCAAAGGAAGAAAAGGAAATTAAAGATGAAGATATAACAGCATCTTCCATTCTCGTGTTAGGTTCTGACAGCCCGATTCTTAAGAGGCTCTTCGGTGGATGGAAAATGCCAGAGCCGGGATTCAGCCTCGCCATAGTCAAGAATCCTCTGAACACATCAAAGGTGGTGGCTGTTACCGAAGCGGGCTCAAAGGAGGAGGTTGACCTGGCATCAAGAAAGATATTTCACTACGGGCAATATTCTTTCATAAGGTTTGAAAAAGGTAAAAATGTAGAGAATAGAACAGATGGAACCGAACAGGGGATAAGGATTAGTTTATACGAGCCTGTGCTTGGGATCCAGCCTCAAAAAACAATTAAGCTCGATGAGATCGTTGGCAATATTTCTGACAAGACCATTATCTATATTGGAGAGACACATACCAACTATGAGGAACATAAGGTGCAGCTTGCGGTTATTATGAATCTCTCTGAGAAGGGGCATAAGTTTGCCATTGGCATGGAGATGTTCCAGAAACCGTTCCAGAAAGCAATTGATGATTATATCGCCGGAAATATAACCGAAAAGGATTTTTTAAAAAAAACCCAGTATTTCAAGAGATGGGGATATGATTATAATCTTTATAGGGAAATTATTAATTTTGCAAAAGCAAAGAATATCCCTGTCGTAGCCCTTAATCTTCGATCAGAGATTATTGATAATGTCACAAAAGGTGGTCTTGACGCCCTGACTGATGAGGACAAAAAACAAATCCCCAAGGATATGGATATGTCAGATGAGGATTACAAGAAAAGTCTCAAAGAGATTTTCGACCTGCATGGAAATCAAGGATTCGAAAACTTTGACTATTTCTACCAGTCCCAGATACTCTGGGATGAAACCATGGCTCATTCAGTGGATGAATTCCTGAAGCATAATCCGGATCATCAAATTGTTGTACTTGCCGGTTTGGGCCATATTATGTATGGTTCGGGTATCCCGAAACGGGCATACAGGCTGGATGGTAAAGATTATGCAACGTTGATACAGGGTTCTGAAAGCACTGATGAAAACGTGGGGAATTTTGTACTTTTCCCGAAACCCATATCGCCGATACCTGCTGTGCAGCTTGGGATTTTCCCTGCGGAAGCAGATGGCAGAGTCAAGATAGTTAATGTCGAAACTGATAGCGTTGCAGAAAAAGCAGGTCTCAAAAAAGATGATATCTTCATTTCCATTGATGACTGGAAAATCGAGGGTATAGAAGATGTAAGAATCTCTATGTTTGATAAAAAGGAAGGCGATACTATAAAGGTCAGGATATTGAGAAAAAGCCTGACCGGGGAGAAAGAGCTTAATTTTACGATAACTCTTTAATTTTGCGCCAACGCCTCGCAATCAACATATCCCACCCAGTTCCCCGATAGCATTTTCCACAGTTGAAAGCACTTCTCCTTTGAGAACCACATCTCTGGCTTTATTTATGTCATAGTGCAGTATCCTGTCATCTTTCAGGTGCAAAATCTTAGACCGTACAAACCTGTACGCTGCTTCCGCACCTGCACCCGCCCTTAGCGGTTTTCTAAAATCAAGACCCTGCGCCGAACACAGAAGTTCTATTGCCACCACGTACGACGTATTTTCAAAAATTTTTCTGGCTTTTAATGCGGCTGCCATGCCCATGCTCACATGGTCCTCCTTATTGGCAGAAGTGGGTATGGAATCCACACTGGCAGGATGGGCGAACACCTTATTCTCCGAGACCAGAGCCGCTGCCGTGTACTGTGCGACCATGAACCCTGAGTCGAGTCCTTCTTTCTCTGTTAAAAATGCGGGCAGTTCACTGAGATAAGGATTGACCAGCCGTTCAATCCGCCGTTCGCTGACACTGGCTATCTCAGACAGGGCGATGCCCAGAAGATCAAGGGATATAGCAATAACCTGGCCGTGAAAATTGCCGCAGGATATAACTTCATCTTCATCAGGGAATAGCAGCGGATTATCAGTGGCAGAGTTGATCTCGATTTCGACCCTCTCTTTAACGAACGATAATGCATCCCTTGTGGCACCGATTATCTGGGGTATGCACCGTAATGAGTAGGCATCCTGTACTTTTTTGTCATACCTGTGGGATTCCATGATCTCGCTCTGTGCAGTAAGGCGTCTCAGGTTATCGGCACAGGTTACCTGGCCTTTATGAGGTCTGACCTTGCCAACTTTTTCATCAAAAGCCCTTGCAGTCCCTTTCAGCGCTTCAAGGCTCATGCTTGCTGTTATTTCCGATGTTTTGATCAATATCTCCGAATCATGAATCAGCAAAGCTGCAATGGCCGTGATGACTTGGGTACCGTTTATCAGCGCAAGCCCTTCCTTTGATGAAAGTTTTATTGTATGTATCCCTGCCCGCGCCATGGCATCTTTACCGCTCATCCTTTCCCCTTTATAGAAGGCTTCGCCTTTTCCCAGCATTACAAGCACCATATGGGCAAGATTGGCAAGGTCACCGCTTGCGCCCAGTGAGCCTTTCTCAGGGATTGCAGGATGTATATTTGAGTTCAGCATATGGATAAGAGTCTCGATGATCTCCACCCTGACCCCGGAATATCCTTTGGACAGCGAATTTGCTCGCAGTAACATTACCGCTCTTACGACATCCTCAGAAAGAGGGTCCCCTACTCCTGCAGAGTGGCTGAGTATAAGGTTCTCCTGAAGCCTGTCTGATTGTTCTTTTGAGATGAGGATACTGTCGAATGCTCCAAAACCAGTAGTTACACCATACACAACTTTTCCAGACGCCACAAGCGACTCCACGAACTTACGACATTTCACGACTTTCTGTTTAGCATCCGGTGAAAGTTCCACCTTTTCAAAATTGCGGGCAACTGAAACGATATCTTTAATGGAAAGAGTTTCACCGTCTATAATTACTGACATAATAATCCCTCAACGTACTCATGTATCTTATCACTTTAGTCTATGGTTTCTTACGTTTAAATATCCTGATTTAAGCTCACCCAATAATTCCAACTTTCTGAGTTGTGCATTATTTTTAAAGGTCAAGATTAGACAATAGACAGGATTAACAGGATTTACAGGATGGGTCCGCTTGAGGGGAAAGAATAATAAGCGGCCAGGGGATAACTTAATCAACAGTCAGTGAAATAACATAAATGGGGGAAAATATGGATTTTTTATTTACCGAAGAACATGAACTTTTTAAAAAGTCTGTAAGGGAATTCTGCGAAAAGAAACTTGAGCCGCGTGCCAGAGAAATCGATGAGAAAGGAGAAATCCCGTATGAAGCCCTGGAAGATATGGCAGCTTTTGGCCTTCTTGGCATAACCATAAGGGAAGAATATGGCGGCATGGGAGCGGATTTTATTACGGCAGCCATTGCGGCCGGAGAGATAGCAAGAGCCGATATCAGTATGTCTGCCGCTGTTTATTATCTTGTGGAAGCAGGCTGGGGCTTCCTGATGGACAGGTATGGAAGCGAAAGAGCCAGAGAGGAAATCCTGCCCGATGTGACAAGAGGAATAACTTTCCTGGGCATAGCTTCGACCGAAGCGTCCGGGGGCTCAAATATTGCTTCCATATCCACAGCCATGGAAAAAACTGGTGAAAAACTGGTTGTCAGGGGCTCGAAAACTTTCATAAGCGGGGTCAGGGAAGCTGCAAAATACGGAGGAGGTTATGTAACGATTGTTAAGACGAACCCTGAACTTGCGAATAAGGGCCTGTCGATGTGCTACCTTCCGGTAAAGGATATACCCGGCATAAATACAAGTATCTTTAAACAGATGGGCAGGGAAGGGATATCCACGGGCACAATAAACATAAAAAATGTGGAGATACCGGCTCATTATCTCATAGGGGAATGGAACCGCGGATTTTATTACGCGATGGAAGGCTTTAACTGTGCAAGGACGCTTGTAGCGGCAGCCTGCATCGGCGCAGCAGAAAAAGTCCTGGAATCCGGGATCGAACATATAAAAAAGAGGAAGGCGTTCGGCATGCCCCTTGCCGGGTTTGAGGGGATACAGTTCCAGCTTGCAGAGGATTATACCAGGCTTGAATCAGCAAGGCTTCTTGTCTACAAAGCCGCCTGGATGCTCGATGAGATGTACAAAAGAGGCAGGTTCAGCCATGCGGAAATAAACAAAGCCGTGGCAAGTGCGAAACTTGTCGCACCCACGACGGCTTTTGATGTAATCAAGGATGTGCTTACGTGGTACGGGGCATATGGCTATACGAAGGAGGCGGGGCTTGAGCGGGGTTTAAGGGGAGTGGCTTCTTATATAATCGGGGCTGAAGGGGCACAAAATATAATGAGGTTGATCATTGCGAGGGAGGTTTTGGGGAAGGAGTTCGTTTCTTGATGAGGGTATTGGGAATTTGGTTCCCGCATTTTGAGGCGCGCCCGGTGTCGATGAGGTCGGGCGATACTGCGAACTGCACAGCGTCGCGGTTCTCGGTTTGCTGGAATTCTGCGTATATTCAGACGCTCAGCCGCTTACGCCAAAAACTATTTATGTAATCATTGGAGAAATATTGAAATATCAGGAGTGCGGGAGGTGGCATCGTGATATTCAGTATTGTTTCTATTTGCCGACTTTTCAGAGAAGTCCTAAAATTGAAATCATGGGCGTGAACCTGGGCGTTCCTGAACAACTGTATAACAAATGGTTGGACCATAGCATAATAGGTGGTAGATAAAATGAGAGACAAAATAAAGACATTAGCGATATTGTCAGTTATCACACTGGCGATGTTTGCAGGTTATGCGACAGGAAAAGAATTAACTACGAGTTATGTGAAAGAAAGCATCACTTCTGGACTGACTGAAAAGATGATGGATGCTGCCGAAAATGCAGCAGGAAAAGAATTAACTGCAAGTTATGTGAAGAAAAGCATCACTTCCGAGTTGTCAGAAAAGATGATTGATGCCGCTGAAACAAAAGCAAAAGAGATTAAAGTGCCCATGGTTATTGCAATAGTGGATGAAAGCGGTAACCTTAAAGCATTTAGAAGAATGGATGGTGCACCCCTGTTAAGCATAGACATTGCGATAGACAAAGGATATACAGCAGCAGGATTTGGCTTACCTACGCATGAATGGTATAATTTAATTAAGGATGATGGGCCGCTGTTAATAGGTATTCCAAAAGTGCCAAGGATTATTGTTTTCGGGGGAGGCTATCCTATAAAAGAAGATAATGAAATTATCGGAGCCATAGGAGTAAGCGGCGGTCATTATACACAGGATATGGTAGTTGCGGAAGCCGCATTAGAAATACTTAAGTAAAGATATTGAAAGGTTATATTCCCTACACTTTCAATTCTTTCGTTTTCTATTTACTAAATATTTGTAGCGATCAAAGGAGTTATCATAATAAGACAGTCAGAAGCCGTGGCCATGCCGCATCGAAGGTCAAGCATCTTTGCAGAATTTTCTTAATATCTTCAGAATACCCTCATCTTTAGCCTTCTTTTCCAGATACTCGAAATCTAACCGGTTCCGGTAATATCTAATAATATACTGTGCCTGGTTGCAGTCTGTCTGGGATTTCCAGTGAACACATGCATTAAGACGGTCAATTATTAAATCTTCAAATCCGATTACATAGACCTTTAAGTTCCCAATTCTTATTACTGTTATTTTATCTTTGTCTCCGGCCAGACTGCTGCCCGGAATCTCTACGGAAAGTCCTATTTGTTCATTTATCCAGTGCCTTCCGCTTGGTTTGAAATTGAATACATTTTCCAGTATTTCACTGATTATTTTCCTGTTACTCACAAGGTCTATATCGTGACTTGGATAAATTCCTTCGGTATAGAAATCCACAGCCGAACCGCCCACAACAACAGGTCGGACATGTCGTTTTTCGGCTTCCTGTGTCAACAGTCCCATGAAATATATTTTTCTATCAACTAAATTCTCTATGGATGATATTTTTTTCAATTCTATGATTATAGCCTTCTCTCCATTTCTCTATTTCCAATCCACCGGATCTTTCCGGCATCGATATTGCTTTCTATTTTTGATTTCATTAAATTGTAAAATCCATCGGTTTCGTCCCTATTCCTTGGTTTACGCCTGATGGCTTTGCCGGCTATTGGACTTATTAATATGCCGTCCTTGGTTGAGGTTATTTCCACTGTCCTGGGATAGCCTATTTCTTGTAAAAGGTCTCTTGGGATAATGATTCCTTGGCTGTTTCCTATTCTCCTGATATTTCTTATCATGTTATAACAATGTTATAACATTCATAGTATATAAGATTTAGGGATTAGAATCTCTCCATCGCTGCGGCAATATTCTTTCATACAAGGGTGGGATTGCTCCACCCGAATCCCTTTGTTCAAAATTACTTTCCTTTAAATTCTGGCTTTCTCTTCTCGAGAAATGCATTTATACCTTCAATATGATCCTCCGAGGCAAAGCACCCGGAAAATGAAACTATCTCCATCTCAAGCCCCCTGTCTATCTCCTGATTCTTATTTATCAGACTTTTGGCAATTTTAACAGCTATCGGGCTTTTTTTTGCAATAACAAGCGCCATTTCCTCGGCCTTTCCCATCAGTTCATCATCTCCCGTCACTTTATTGACAAGCCCGATAGAACAGGCCTCTTTAGCATCTATTATCCTCCCTGTCAGGATCATTTCCTTTGATTTCCCGGCTCCCACAAGTCTTGTAAGCCTCTGCGTGCCCCCAAAACCTGGAATGAGACCAAGATTCACTTCCGGCTGGCCGAATTTTGCGCTCTCTCCGGCGATCCTTATATCACATGCAAGAGCCAACTCGCATCCCGCACCCAGGGCATAACCGTTAACCGCAGCGATCACTGGTTTTCCCAGGTTCTCCACAAGGCTTAACACTTTATGGCCAAGTCTTGAAAAATCCTCTGCTTCAGAAGGATGTTTTTCTTTTAATTCTTTAATATTTGCTCCGGCACAAAAATTTTTATTCCCTGTTATAATTACAGCCCTTATCTCCTCATCGATTTCCATTTTGGTCAGGGAATTCCCGAGTTCCTGTATCATTCCCGTATCCACGATGTTCAAAGTTTCAGGTCTGTTCAGAGTGATAATTCCAATTTCTTTTTTCTTTTCTAACTTTATGGGTTCATTTCGTGTATTCATAGAATCCTTCACTGCTTTTTCTGCCGAGCTTTCCTCCTGCTACCATTTTTCGAAGAAGCGGACAGGGTCTGTATTTATCTCCCAGCTCCGTATGGAGAACCTCAAGTACCGAAAGACAGATGTCAAGGCCGATGAAATCCGCAAGTTCAAGCGGGCCCATCGGATGGTTGGCACCAAGCTTCATGATATTGTCAATGCTATCCCTTGAAGCCACCCCGTTCTGCAGACAGTAGATCGCCTCATTTATCATGGGCATAAGCACGCGGTTTGAAATAAAACCCGGGGAATCATTGACAATAACCGGCGTCTTTCCCATTTTCCTGGCAATGCCGGTTACGATGCTGATCGTTTCTTCCGATGTCCGCAAACCTCTCACAACCTCTACAAGTTTCATTATAAAAGCGGGATTCATGAAATGCATGCCTGCAAAACGCTCCTGTCTTTTTGTGACCTGGGCAAGCCTTGTTATGGACAGGGAAGAGGTATTTGTTGCAAAAACAACATCCTTAGCGCATATATTATCCAGTTCTTTGAAAATTTGCTTTTTCGTATCTTCTTTCTCTGCAACAGCCTCTATTATCATATCGGCGTTTTTGCAGTCTCCCAGGATTGCTGTGATCTTTATGTTCAAAAGAATTCTATCTTTCTCTTTGTTTTCAAGCTTTCCGTCCTTAACCCTCCTTTCCAGCCTTTCTTTTATCTTTTCAAACCCCGCTCTTACAAACTCTTCGCTCACATCCTCCATAATTACTTCAAAACCGCTCTGTGCTGCTATCTGTGCGATGCCCCCTCCCATGGTTCCTGCACCTATAACTCCTATTTTTTTAATTTCCATCACGTTTTTTGCTCCTGAATGTAAGACATGATTTACCTCTCAATGATCATTGCCACTGCATTCCCTCCGCCCAGGCAGAGTGTTGCCAGTCCTCTCTTAAGTCCCCGATCTTTTAAGGCATACAGTAGCGTTACGAGTATTCTTGCGCCGCTGCATCCTATCGGGTGACCCAGTGCAATAGCCCCGCCATTTACATTCAATTTCTGATGGTCAATACCAAGCTCTCTTGCCACTGCAATCGAGGCGGAGGCATAGGCTTCGTTATGCTCCACCAGATCCATGTCCTCTATCGTAAAGCGGGTCTTTTTCAGTAATTTCCTGACTGTCGGAATAGGGGCTTCCATGACATCCTCGGGCTTTGTTCCCCCGGCTGCGTAATCAATTATTCTTGCAAGCGGTTTTACTCCTAATCTTTCCGCTTTTTTTTCCGAAATTACAACAAGCGCAGAAGCTCCATCGCTGATCTGGGAACTGTTGCCGGCGGTCAGTATCCCATCTTTTTTAAAAACAGGTGGAAGTTTTGTAAGTTTATCTAAAGTTGTATCTTCCCTTACCCCTTCATCCTTCCTGACTTCAACACCGTGGGCATCAACCGCTATTATCTCTTCCCTGAATTTTCCGCCATTTATTGCCTGTAAGGTCCTTTGATGGCTTTTTAGAGCGAATTCATCTGCCTCTTCTCTGGTTATGCCGTATTTCTCGGCTATTCTCTCTCCTGTGATACCCATGTGATAATCGTTATAAACCTCCCACAAGCCGTCAAATATCAGCGCATCCGTGATTGAAGCATCCCCAAGTTTAACGCCCCATCTGAGGTTTCTCTGCAAATGGGGGGCAGCGCTCATATTTTCCATTCCGCCCGCTACTATTAGATCGGCATCACCCGCTCTTATCGCCTGCGCAGCAAGCATGACAGCTTTAAGTCCCGAACCGCATACTTTATTTATTGTTAGCGAACCTGTTTCCGGCGGAATGCCTGCATATATGGCGGCCTGCCTGGCAGGGTTCTGGCCCAGTCCTGCGGATATCACATTGCCCATAATAACCTCGTCAACATCCTGCACCGTGATGCCCGCTCTCTCCAAAGCCTCTCTTATTACAATTGCCCCCAACCTCTGGGCAGGAACATCCTTAAATGCACGGCCGAACTTACCGATGGCGGTCCTGACGCCGCCGGTCAGAATAACTTCGCAGGGCATGAATTCTCCACTCCCACTTTTATTTATGCAACAGTCTGGTTATTAATTACCATTGTTTTTTACAATACATAAGTTTTGGCCTTTCATGAAAGGGCAAACTTTTAAAAACCTTACCCAATATTTAGATTGCTGATTAATTTGATAATTAAAAAATATATCCCGTTCATCGGCATGGCCTTCATGCTGGTTCTTGTTGAGCTGATCGCTGTCGCTTTGAGTAAGCCCCTTAACATAAACAACTTCAGGGCTTTTGAGAATCCCGAAGATACAGGCAACGTTTTTATCTGGGTTGCCATCATCCTCATTTTCACAGCTTTCATATTTCTTATTATAAAGTTGAACAAAAAATGGATAATACAGGCTATTATACTGATAAGCGTGGCCTGGACAATGTATTTTGTTTTTTATGCCCTGTTTTCGCCCTTCCTGTCACCGGAAATCAATTTAGGTTTAACACTGTTGCTGTCGATTGGCCTCACAGTTGCCCTCTATAAATTCCCCGAATGGTACGTGATTGATATCACAGGAGTCATTATAGGTGCCGGGGCAGCTTCCATGTTTGGCATATCGATGAACATTATACCGACTCTTCTTTTGCTTGTTGTGCTGGCGGTTTACGATTATATCGCGGTTTACAGGACAAAACATATGGTGGCGCTGGCCGAAGGCGTTATGGACCTGCGGCTTCCGATATTACTTGTGGTCCCCAAACACTGGAGATATTCTTTCCTGAATGAGAAGTTCGATAAAGAAGAACGAGAGGCATTCTTTATGGGACTGGGCGATGCCGTCATGCCCACGCTGCTTGTTGTATCGGCGAACTTTTTTGTAAAGACCGGCTCTTATTCCCTTCCTCTCATAGGCGCGGTCAATATCCCCGCTATCGGCGCGATCCTTGGGACGTTGCTGGGATTTGCGGTGCTCATGGGTTTCGTGATGAAAGGCAAGCCGCAGGCGGGACTGCCGTTCCTTAACGGGGGCGTGATCCTGGGCTACGTCGCAGGAAGCCTGATTGCGGGCTCACCGCTGCTTTAATGCCAAAAGATTAAATAATTTCATGCTATCTTGGGAATCATGCCTCAAACAGTTTCAGAAAAGATTTTTTCAAAAGCCTCAGGCAAGAAAGTAAAAGCCGGAGATTTTGTTCTCGCCAGTATTGATTGTGCCATGACCCACGATATCACAGGGCCGCTTGCCGTTGAAGGCTTCAGGGAAATAGTAAAAGGTAAGAAAAGACAAACTGTATGGGACCCTGAAAAGATAATCATTCTTTTTGACCACCAGGTTCCTGCTGATTCGCTTAACGCTGCCGCAAACCACATCCTTTTGCGTGAGTTCGCAAACGAGCAGAGCATCCTGAATTATGACGTTTTTGAAGGCGTATGCCACCAGGTGATGCCTGAAAAGGGGCACGTAAAACCCGGCGACCTGATAGTGGGTTCTGATTCGCATACCTGCGCTTATGGGGCCCTCGGCGCATTCTCAACAGGCATAGGCAGCACAGACATGGCTTTTGTTTTTGCCACAGGCAAGCTGTGGTTCAGGGTGCCTGAGACCTTCAGGTTCGAAGTCGAGGGAAAACTCCCGCGATGCGTATACCCGAAAGATGTGATTCTCCACCTGATTGGGGATGTCGGTGTCGAGGGGGCAAGGTACAAAACTGCCGAATTCTGCGGCTCAACGGTCGGGAGTATGGACATTCCCGGCAGGATGACGATGTGCAACATGGCTATCGAAATGGGCGGGAAGGCAGGTATCGTGGAGGCTGACGGCACAACGGAAAAATATCTAAGGGAAAGGGTACCGGATTTTAAACTTGATCCGAAGTGGAAGAGCGATAAAGATGCGGCTTTTGCGGAAACAAGAACATACGATGTTTCCGACCTTTCTCCGCAGGTGGCATGTCCGCATAACGTGGATAATGTGAAACCTGTGGAAGAAGTGGAAGGAACAAAAATCAACCAGGTGTTCGTGGGCTCATGCACCAACGGTCGATTCGAGGATATCGAGATCGTGGCAAAAATGATGAATGGAGAAAAAGTGGCAAAAGGAGTTCGCTTATTGATTATTCCGGCCTCTCATACCGAATATATGAAAACGCTGAGAGCGGGTTACATCGAGCAGTTCACGGAGGCAGGGGCTATCGTTGAGTCACCGTGCTGCGGGCCATGCATGGGGGGTTCGTTTGGGCTTCTTGGCAAAGGAGAAGTCGGGCTGTCCACATCTAATCGGAATTTCAAGGGACGGCAGGGAAGTCCCGATGCTTTCGTGTACCTCTCATCCCCGGCTACAGCGGCTGCAAGCGCGCTTTACGGGGAGATAAAAGATCCGAGAAAAATTTAGATAAATCAAAAAGTTTAACATGACAATTAAGGGCGCAAGTAAGGTAATGGAATGCTATGGGGTGAAAAAAGGAGAAAG
>DATCUE010000060.1:0-6190 GCA_036567605.1 Candidatus Methanoperedens sp.
CATTTTCTTTCCTCTCCCGGAGGATATACACTTTGTTTGATAGTAAATGAAGTTTGCGATAAAACAATATCAAAATATTTTCATAATCATTACCATTATATTGATTATTATTTTTTAAAACTGATTAATTTATATAGCAGGAAGTTATATTTATATTCAAATACCGAATTTATGTTTATATAAAATTATATATATGATTATTTCGATATCTTAATCAAGCGATAGGATTAGTGGAAACATGGGATTATTTGATTTTTTCAAGACCGGTATAGAAAAAATGGAGGAAAACAGAGATATCAACGGTCTGACCCGGATATTGAAAAATAAAAATAAACATGTTCGAAAGAGAGCTGTTGAAGCGCTTGGGAAAATAGGGGATAAAAGGGCTGTTGAACCCCTTTTTGTAGCCTTGAAGGATAAAGACTTTGAGGTTCGAAAAAAGGCTGTTGAAGCTCTTGACGGAATCGGAGATAAAAGAGCGGTTGAACCTCTCATTGCGGCTTTAAAGAATGGAAGCGAGCATGTCAGAGAGGAAGCCGCGCAAGCCCTTGGAAAGATAGGGGATAAAAGAGCGGTCGAACCTCTCGTTGTAGCCTTGACGGATGATAACGAATATGTCCGGGAGGAAGCGGCCGAGGCTCTTGGAAAAATAAGAGATAAAAAGGCAGTAGAGCCTCTAATTGCGGCTTTGAAACAAGGAAATGAGTATGTCCGGGAGAAAGCGGTAAAGGCTCTTGGAAAGATAGGAGATAAAAGAGCAATAGAACCTCTTTTTCTTGCATTGAATGACAGGAGTAAGTATGTTCGAGAAGAGGCGGGGGAGGCCCTTATCAAAATAGCAGATAAAAGAACGGTCGGAACCCTGATAAAAGCATTGAAAGATGGTAATGAGTACGTCAGAAAGACGGCAGCTGAGGCTCTCGGTGAGATCGGGACTAAAAGTGCGGTCGAACCTCTTATTCAGGCTTTAAGGGATGGCGATCCTGATGTCAGGAAGAGAGCAGCTGAGGCTCTTGGGAATATCGGGGATAAAAGAGCTGTTGAACCACTTGTTCAGGCTTTGAAGGATATAATTTCAGATACTCGAGAGGAAACATCAGAAGCTCTTGTGAAATTAGGAGAACCTGCAATAGAACCTCTTATTCAAGTTTTGAGGGAAGAAGACTGGGATGTAAGAAAGAGAGCAGCGCAGGCGCTTATAAGAATTGGGGAACCATCCGTAAGATATCTTATCCCGCTTTTGAAGGATAGAAATGAATATGTCAGGGATATCCTCGTAAAGATTGGGGAACCATCTGTTGAATCATTAATTGAGGCTTTGAGGGATAGAAACGAAGATATGCGAGAGGAAGCCGCTGAGGCGCTGGTCAGGATTGGAGACCCGGTAATCATTCCTCTTATTCTTTCAATAAAGAGTGCTGACCTGGAAATTAAAAAGAGAAAAAATTTATAAAAGTAATTTCAGCTACGATATCGGTAAATTTTATAACTGGAAGATTCCTATAAGCATAAGAAATGATTAAAAAATGTCCGAACCATGGAATCTTCAGGGGAGAAACCTGCACATGCGGGGAGACCGGGATTCTGATACTGGACGATGAGAAAACCGAAAAGCTCGGCCGTTTCATTTCAGGGGCGCTGCGCCATTTCCCCGATGACCTCGGCCTTGCCATGAACCAGCATGGCTGGGTCGATGTGGATGTTCTGTGCGATGCAATGAGGACGCGTTACAAGTGGGCAAATAAGGAGAAACTTTTCTCGATAATCGAATCTGATGAGAAGGGAAGGTACGAACTCCAGGGAAGGAAAATCCGGGCAAGATACGGCCATTCGGTAATGGTCGATCTGGATTATCCCGAGAACACGCTTCCCCAGCTTTATTATGGCGCAAGCCGCGAAGAAGTGGACATTCTGCTTGAGAAAGGGATTAAACCGATAAAGCAGAGATACGTTCATTTAAGTACGACAGCAGAGAAGGCGCAGGAAGTAGCAAGTATCCATACTGAAGACCCGGTATTAATAGTCATAAATGCGGAAGAAGCCCGGAATAACGGTGTAAAAATGCTTACTGCTACTGAAAACATAGTTCTTTCAGAAGAGATCCCTCCCCAATATTTGAGTTTGATGCAGGATTAGTTCGCCTGAAAATCTGAACAGGTGTATTCAAAGCAGCGATTGAAGAACTTCCGATGCTTCAAATGCTCCATTTCTCCCTCATAACAATCTCATCAAGGCCTTTGCGCGGTGCAGGTGGCGGACTGGTAGAGGGATACCCCAGAGGCAGGAGTGCGACCACCCTGACATAATCAGGTATATCCAATATTTCTTTGACCTTCTTTTCATCGAATGCGCCTATCCAGCAGGTTCCAAGGCCTTCTTCAACCGCCGCAAGTGTCATATGGTCCACTGCGATTGCGGTATCAACCGTATAAGCGGGCTGGCCGCAAAACATAATATATCCTGATTCAACCGAACAGGCCGCAATTACTACGGGCGCCTCAGCCACAAATTTCTGGTTTCGTGCAGCTTCTGAAAGTAATTGTCGTGTCCCGACATCTCTTATTACGATAAATCTTCGCTCCTGGCGGTTGGACGCTGAGGGAGAGAGCCTCCCGGCATCAAGCACTCTCAATAATTTTTCCTCTTCAACCTCACGGGAATTATACGCCCTTATACTTCTTCTTGATTGTATTGCCTTCCACACATCCATAAATCTTCAATCCTTTATTTTTTTCAAATAACCTATTTACTACCCGAAAATCTCTTTTACTGATTGAAGCGCATCGGGTAATGCAAATATAACAACCTTATCATCGGCGAGGATTATCTGGTTGCCGTCGGGTATTATTACATCTTCTCCCCTCACTATCGCACTTATGATGGCACCGCGGGGAAAAGTCACGTCTTTGAGTTTTTTATTTATTATTTTTGATTTTTCTTTTGCACTCAATTCAATTATTTTGCCTTTTTCTCCTTCGATGGTAGCCAGGGATTCAATTCCGATTCCCATGGTAAATTTCAGGACCTCATTCACCGTCGCCTGGATCGGGCTTATTGCCACATCAATTCCAACCATTTCAAACAATTCTGCGTAATCAGGCCGATCGGCCCTTGCAATTACTTTTCTTGCCCCAAGCCTTTTTGCAAGAAGCGCACATAAGAGATTTTTCTCATCGCTGTTAGTTACCGCTACTACGGCATCCATTGACCCTATGTTTTCCTCTTTCATCAAAACGATATCAGTACCGTCTCCGTTAAGTACGAGTACATTAGGGAGATCTTGGGCAAGCTCTTCACTTCTTTTTTTATTGGCTTCTATCAATGTAAGATTAAATTTTTTCTGGCTCAGGAGTTTAATGAGGTAATATCCAACTTTTCCTCCTCCCACGACTGCAATTTTCCCCTTCAGTTTTTCTTCCTCAAAAAGCTTTCGTGTACCCTCAACAGCTTCAGGTTTCCCGACAAGTACTACCCTGTCATTCTTAAGGATTGTATCCTCACCATGCGGTATCATTAATTCCGAACCTCGGAAGATGGCCGACATTATGCAGCATTCAGGAAGGTTGGATTCTGATAATTTCTTACCTATAAGGGTATTAGGTTCAATTACCTTGAATTCCATCATTTTTACTTTTCCCCCCACGAAATCAACAACGTTTATGGCCTCGGGTATGGACAGGATTTGATTTATCTCCGAGGCAAGCGACAACTCGGGACATATCATGGCATTCATGCCCACGGTCTCGCGCACAGAGACAGGTCTATCTATGTAATCCGGATTGCTGACCCTGGCGATGGTTTTCACTTTGCTGTTCAGGAGTTTTGATGTCATGCATGCAACGATATTGATTTCGTCTACACCTGTCACCGCCACGACCAGTTCAGCTTTTTCAATATTTGCTTTCTTAAGGAGCTTGACATCTGCCCCGTTTCCCTGTATGACCTGCACATCCAGAAGTGTTGCCCTGCTGCAGGCTTCTTCGTTTTTTTCTATTATAAATACATCGTTGTTCCTGCACAGCGTCTTTGCTACATGATACCCTACTTCTCCTGCGCCGACGATTATTACCCTCATAATACCTGTTATCGAAAACGCTGGTCAACAGACATTCATTCAAGCAAAGTTTTCCCTTTCGTAAAACCGATAAATGATGCTACGATGGCGATTAATACTATCAATACAAGGGATATATAAATCGTGGTCACTCTTTCCATATTTTTTAGGCCCAGCCCGTAAAGAAGGTCTGCAGTCCAGATACCAATAATAAGTCCCGTAAATCCAAAGACAATGGCATAAACCAGTTTTTTGGGGATTTCAGCTATTTGCATAATTTTATTTGATAATGCATTTTGGCATATTAAATTTATCTAATACTGTTGAAAACACTTATAAAATCGAAAGAACATTTATCGCTTATGCGTATAGGTGGCTTGAATCTCAAAAGATCGATAGTTGCGTCCCTGGGAAAAAATCCTGTGGATTCAGCAGCTAAAGCAAAAGAACTTGGCGCAGATATCCTGGAAATCAGGATCGACCTCCTGGATGTGGATGCACGCCAGTTACTTCAGGATTTGAAAAAACCTGGTATGCCTGTAATTATCACCAACAGGATGATACAGGAGGGAGGCGCATGGAATGGGACAGAGGCTGAACGCATTGAGATGCTGGTTTCTTTGCTGCCGCTGGCTGATGCTGTTGATATTGAGTTATGCGCAATGAAGAGGGATACTGTTGTGAAACGAGCTAAAAGTGCAGGAAAAACCGTTATTATTTCCACCCATGACTTCCAAAGAACACCAGATTATGACAAGATGATGGATATCATTCGGGAATCCTTCGCTGTCGGCGCAGATATCGCCAAACTTGCTGTAATGCCAGCCTCACTCGATGATGTGCTGCGTTTGCTTAATGTCACTTTACATGCAGAAGGAGCTGTATGCACCATCGCCATGGGCGAAATAGGCAGGCATTCGCGTGTCATTGCTCCCATTTATGGATCTGTAATGACCTATGGTTATGTCGGGACAGCTACCGCCCCCGGCCAGTTGAGAGTCGATGTGCTAAAGACCATCCTGAACATGCTCTGAAACAAGACGTATAAGGTTTTCCCGTCCTTTCTTTATTTTTTGAATAATCTTTTTATTATAAAGTTCGTTCAAAGCCGTACTCACTGTTGATTTGGGAAGTCCGAGTATTCTCCCTATCTCCGACTGTGGCAAAGACCCGCCTCTTTCTTTCAGGAGTTTTAAGATCCTTTCTTCCAGATTCATCATCTCGGTTTCCGTGATGCTTGGAACTGCCCCATCTGAGTTATTTTTTCGAGTTCTTCGAATAAAAATAAATGCACCGGCCCCGATGATGAAAATAACAATACCCGGCAGTATCCACGGAAACTGCGTCTTTGCAAGGACAATCCTGGGTTCACCGGCCCCGAAAGAGCGGAGACCGTACCATATCATTCCCTCACGGATCCGGTCAGGCTCAGGTGTGGCCTTTTCGACCGAATAATCCGATGGATACTGGATTATAAGGGTATTATCCTTTGACAGGTACAATCCGCCCACGAAAACATCGCCGATATTGAGATTCGATGAATCTACCTTTGCGAAATTCGTCCATGTGAAAGAATAATGCACCACCCCGTATTCACCTGTGGGGGTGGACTGTACTATAGCAGTTCCTGAGAAATCTTTTGCTGTCATTCCACGCGACGTTGCAGCAGAAGCCTCGGAAACAGACTTCTGCATGAGGTCGGTGAAATCATTCAGGTAAATAGATTGCAACTGCCTTGAATAGTTGTCAAATGAGTCAAAATCCTGACTTGAAACCAGTATTGTCCTGTACTCAACATTCCAGATTGCCGTCCCATCAGATTTGATATCGATTGTATATGTTATTTTGTATTCATTTTCAGGTGCTGCACCTGCTCCGGAAAGTAATAATATAATAATAATAGCAAGATACAGTATCTTCATTGCCATAGTACCATCCACGATATTTGTATCTTCTTGTATAAAAATTTAAACCCTGAAATATTATATTCTGAGTAAATAAAGAAAAGAATAGGTGAAGTTCACCTATTCACACATCTGTTCTATTCTTCTGTCAAATCAGTCTTCTTCTTTGTTATTCTGTTTCCCGGTTCGACCCATATTTTCGCTTTTTTCATTCTTCGCGACTTTTGTCACT
>DATCUE010000061.1:0-1770 GCA_036567605.1 Candidatus Methanoperedens sp.
TACATACCGGGGCCTGATATGGGTACGGATGAAGCAAGCATGGCATATATTCACGATGAGATCTCCCGTGCCGTAGGACTTCCAAGAGAGCTTGGCGGAATTCCGCTTGATGAAGTGGGTGCAACAGGGTACGGGCTGGCAGAATGCGCAGATGCAGCAAAAGATTTTATAAATCTTGACCTGAGTGGTGCGCGCCTGACAATGGAGGGATTCGGAAATGTCGGAAAACCTGCGGCCAGGTTGCTTTCCGAGAAGGGAGTGAACCTTATCGCTGCGAGTGATACAAAAGGTACGATTTATAATAAAAGCGGCCTTGATGTCGAAGAACTGATTAGAATAAAAGAAAACGGCGGCTCTGTCATAAATTATAAGGATGGCGAGGTCCTGAAAACATCCGACCTTCTTATGATAAGCACGGATATTTTCATACCTGCGGCGCGGCCTGACGTAATCACTGAAGCGAACTCCGACGTACTGGATGCGAAATTAGTGCTTGAAGGGGCGAACATTCCGATCACTGAAAATGCGGAGAAGATGCTCCATGACAGGGGGATCCTCGTGGTGCCTGATTTTGTGGCCAACGCGGGAGGGGTGATTACTGCGGCAGTCGAATATCATGGGGGGGCAGAGACGGCGGCATTTAACAGGATTAAAAGCACGATTCGCAGGAATACGAAAGATATCCTGGATAAGGTCTATAGCGAAAAAAAATATCCGAGAGAAACAGCTATCAGCATTGCAAAAGAAAGAGTACTACATGCAATGAAATTCAGGAAGTGATTACAGGAATGCTCTCTTCGATTTTTGAACCCAAATCAGTGGCAGTTATCGGCGCATCCAACAATGAAGCAAAATGGGGAGGACGGATACTGAAAAACATATTGGGTAGTTTCAAGGGCCCCATCTATCCTGTGAATCCGAAAGAGACGAAAATACAGGGTGTGACATCTTATCCTTCAGTACTCGATATTCCGGGAGACGTGGAGATGGCAGTGATAACCATACCTTCAAATTCCGTCATTCCCGTAGTGGAGGAGTGCGGAAAAAAAGGGGTAAAAGGAGTGATTGTTGTAAGCGCCGGATTCAGCGAGACGGGAAATGAAGGGGCTCTTCTTGAAAAAAAGCTCTTATCAGTTGTAAATAAATACGGTATGCGTATGATCGGGCCGAATACCCTGGGCATAGTCAATGAGCCTGCAAGCCTTAATGCAAGCGTTATCGGAAGACTTCCGCGCCGAGGTTCAATTTCTTTTATCACGCAGAGCGGTACGCTGGGTCTTGCGCTTGCCGAATGGACGATTGAAACAGAGCTTGGCCTGTGCAAAGTAATCAGTACCGGCAACAAGGCCAATACAGATGATGTCGATTTAATAGAATACCTGGACAAAGACCCTTCAACCGGTGTTATAGCAATGTATATAGAAGGCGTCAACCGTGGAAAAAGGTTCATAGAAACCGCCCGGCGCGTTAAAAAGCCTATAATCGCCATCAAGACCGGAAGGTCAAAAAGAGGGGCAAAAGCTGTTTTTTCGCATACAGGCTCAATTGCAGGTTCGGATGAGATCTTTTCGGCCGCGTTCAGGCAGGCGGGGATTCTGCGGGTTGACACTATTGATGAGGTTTTCGACGCCGCCCTTGCATTCTCATGCCAGCCGCTCCCGAAAGGTAATAATGTTGCCATTATTTCAAATGGCGGCGGGGCGTCCATTGTGGCGACAGATGAATGTGAGAGACACGGGATCAATATAACAGACCTGGAAGAAGAAACGA
>DATCUE010000062.1:0-23096 GCA_036567605.1 Candidatus Methanoperedens sp.
ACAAACACTTCTTTACTCGAACTTGTAGATTTGATAAAGAACAGGCAATCCAGTATGTGCTTCGTGTTAGATGAGCAAGGAAAAACCCTTGGTCTTGTAACCCTGGGGCTGTTACTTGAGAAAATCGTAGGGGAAATCAAACATGTGGAATAGATCGATGAAAGACTCCCACGTACTTATA
Organism: Candidatus Methanoperedens sp.; assembly: GCA_036567605.1. Classification (GTDB taxonomy): domain Archaea; phylum Halobacteriota; class Methanosarcinia; order Methanosarcinales; family Methanoperedenaceae; genus Methanoperedens. The sequence goes on from DATCUE010000062.1 coordinate 182, forward strand.
TTAAGTTTAAGTTGATCAGGGTATCTTTCAGTCGGATCAGGGCATTGTTACAATCCGATGGCGACTTAGCCCCGGTAATAACCAGTTTTCCCGAACCAAACAATAATATAACTACCTTTGGGTTATTCATTCGATAAACGAGCCCGGGAAACTGCTGGTTCGTATTCAACATTTTCCATTCCAAATCCCAGCGCCACAGCGTTAAGATTCAAAAAATTCCCAACTCCAGCAGATGCCACAATATTCTGCACAGATACCTCATAACTGCTTTGTACATCCACTCCAAGTTCAATGAGTTTTCGGTAAAGTTGATCAAACGCATTTTTTGCGTTTTCAATTGATTTACTGTACACACCACTTTGCCGGAATTAAATAATAGAAAAACAGCCCTCGGCTCATTTATTCTATATATAAGACCGGGAAATTTTTGCTTATTGTATTCAGCCCCGTCAAGTATTGATTTTATATTAATCAGGTCAAAATGATCTGAAAGTTTTATTGTGGAAACAACATTTTCAATTTTAAAATTGTAAGGTTCCATTTTGGTTCGTGATTATTACCGTTGAACACGATAACTTTTTTGGGATAGATTTAAGGTCAGTAAATTATTTTTCTGTAGATTCTCTTGCTATCTCTTGATCGATTCAGGGTCGTTAGCTTTAAGGTCTTCAAGAAAACCGTTGATGGCACCAATCGGACCGCTTGCCATTAATTTAACTGACCCATCCACATCATTAAAAACAAATCCGGTGAGCCCTCTGGCTTTTGCATGAATTTTCACAATTAGGAAGAAATTATAAACACAATCCTGAATCTTTTCACGAAAATGGTGGCAGCTTTTGGATTCTTTCGGTTTCTTGGGTTTCAGTATCTACTTTGAGGCGCTGGTCCACAGTTTAAAAAGTTTCACTTATATGAACTCTAAGAGTTCTTTTGTTGTGTAGATTCTTACATGGTTCTGCTGCTGGAATCCTTTATCCTCACTCCATATTCCATCAACTTTGGTTTTCAGGGCAAGCGCCAAAAAAGGTGCATCATCAGTATCAATATCTTTCATGATATCTTTTGCCTGAACATAGCAATCAGCGTATTCATCTTTTGGATAAATGGTTATTCGAGAAAATAGCATATCCATTACATATTGCAGATCTTTAGATGCGAGTTTTGATTTCTTTTTGATAATATCGGCGTGCTTTAAAATTTCAGTAAAAGTATATTCAGGTGCGATAAATTCAATATTTGAATTCATCAAAATATGACGCCTTATGGAGTTTGATATTAGAGAGGATATAATAATATTGGTGTCTATAACCAGTCTCATTTTCCCCATCTCACTCGATGTCGTGTTGTTCTCGTATGGACTTTTTTATAACTTTCCCGATCTCTGCAGCATCTTTTTCTGTCAATTCACTTTTCTCCAGTATGCTATCTACTAACTGAATTTTTCGGGCATACTCCCACATGGCATTTCTTGCGATGACACTCCATTTTATTTCATTGTGTTGTTTTATGACGGCGTAGAGGTCATCTGGAACAGATAAGGTCATTGTTGGCATATTATATTATATGTGGATACACATATTTATGTTTATTCATATAGCCATTTCTGGTCCAATTGTTATTATGGGCTGTGGTTTTCGATACCTATAAATTCCGCACCACGCTTTGCAACATCGCAATTCGTTTTCTTCAAAAGGGGAGCATACCTTAAAGTGGGATTTTAATTGCGTAAAAAATTGTATCGCTTCATTCACAGTCTCCACTATACCCTTGCAAGATTTGTTTGTTGATTCGATTTTTAGACTTCTTTAGCACTCTGTACGGTTTTTACAGTACTTCACACAATCAATTATAACTTGCTAAGAATATAATCTTTCCGTGTTTATTATTGCCATTTTACATAAGAAAACTTAAGAATAGGCAACAAAAATATATGAATTCGTGGCGAATAATGATTGACGTTAAAAGAAGGTATTGGAATCCCTCTACGAGAATATATCTTTTGATGATGATTTCTGTGTTGTTATCAGGATGCATAATAGAACCTGTAGAATTACAAACAAAATACACTAAATTAAAAAATTCTTGTAGTGTTACTTCGTATCAATATGATTATAAAAACAATTTTCTGGGAACGGATACTCAAACCTTTCCTGCTTCATATCGACCTTATAGAGATGAGGTGTGGAGCAAAGGGTGGATAATTGGCAATGAGGAAAAGAGAAGTCCCACGGAAACTTATGATTTCGTGAAACTGACATCACCAGACGATATGAATTTTACTGTTGTGGAAAGCATTACTATGACTTATGTTTCTGATTCGAATGTAACTATGAATTACACCTTAAGAAGAGATTTTCCACAAGGATATAGACTTTCTAAAATTAATTGTATCGGGACAAGATATTAGGGTCTCATCCCTTCTATCTTTTGTCGATATTCAGCAGCTTTTGTATAACTCACATTTGCCCGATCCATACGGCTTTTTTGACGAATATATGGGCACTCTGCATCTGCTTGCGCTTGTCGAACGTCTGGATTCATTGCTGGATCCAAGCTTGCACGACAAAGGGAAGTATCGATAGGTTCATCCTCTGCTTTTTTAATATAATAAAATGTTAAATACCATGTCTTCTCGAACTCATTTTTATCTTTCGGGATATCAATCATTACCTCTTCCAGTGATTTTCCAGCCCACGGTGAATTGTTAACTAAATGTTCGTAGAATGCAGAATATTCTTCATATTCCGCCTGATTCCAACCTACTTTTTCCCTTTGCGTCTCAACACATCCAGAAATAACAAGCAGAATAGTCAAGCAAAAGAATGGGAATTTTTTTACCATATTTGTACCACCTTCGTATTACAGTGTCAAAAAGTATTTATGTTTTCTGATTTCCTTTTCCGTGCCCGTATTTTGCATAATTATGGATGCATGAGAATGAGCGCGGAGAGCAGTCACAAACCCCGGATATATATTGAAAATGTCCGAAGGATTATTCTCGCGGACTGCTATACACCAAACATATTAGCGATTATTCGGACGAGGACTCCTGCGATAACAGCAAGGAGAATGGCTAGTAGCTGGCCGATGATTTGAAGGTCGAATGGCCATGTCGATAATCTGGTGACATGACTTTCTGTCGCAGTCAACTCAAGAATCTTTCTTGAATCCATCAGGATTTTTCTGATATCTTTGAGAGTGTTCTCTCCCTCACTTGAGTCTTGTGAATTGTCCGCCGACCTCGTGATCTGAGCGAACTGTCGTCGGACCTGCACTAGCTCGCGTTGTTTCACCTGTACCATTTGCCTATGAATGCTCATGAGAGGAAGGAAGAACATTAGTGCTCCCAAAATTGTCAGAACGAGAAGAACGGCAGTAAATTGGATCGGGCCATACATGGGGTTGAAAATGTGAGCTAATGTCAGAACAAGGATAGCTCCGAAATATGCAGATGTCAGAGAAAGGGAAAGAGCACCTATCGGCCGCAGTCCGAGCAATGTATCCTCATAGTAAGGCTTGATTCTCAGTGGCATTTTGCCAAGCTGGTGCATCCCGTATATGGATGCCAAGTAGACCCATAGCAGCGTTCCATAAACAACTTCGTTCGCGATCGTGCTTATTACAAGGTGGGTGGACTGAAAGAACCCTGTTGTCGTACTGAAGGCATCGATGAAAGGATTGAGGAAAAGTAGAAACAGAAATAGCGCCAGAAGAGTGGGTGGATACCATAACGAAATTCGGCCAAATGCTCGAACGTAATCCCGCCTTTCGTTTGGAAGAAGAGAAATCAGGTCGTTCTCGGCTCTCACGACGCGCTTCCGCAGGTATCTGATCGTTATTAATATGTAGAATAGTCCGGCTGTGAACGCAATTTCACCTGCGATCACATCCCATGTGGGTATCGCTTTTTCCAGGCTCCATGTGTCGAGGAAACGTGCGAGCAACGCCCCCGGACCTGTAGCTAATGAGGCTAACATCAGCGATGCCCATGGATATGGAATACGAAGCCAGCGCACGAATTTCTCAACAAGAGTGAGCTGCTCCATGCCTTCGATATCCGTGAACATATCTACCAAAACTCCGTGACGTTGCACGTCGCCCTCAGATCACTCCAATCGTTCGGTGAGGCGCTGTAACTTGGATAGAGCTGCTCCACTAGATGCGATACTATAATGAACTCCAGGGCTCCAACGAAGAGGAATGCTCCAGCAAACATTCTATCAGAATGACCCTTTAGCCACGAAGAGCGATTTCGGCCATGAACTCATCGTCAGGCCGCATACCATAAGCCGACATAATCCTGTTCGTGAAGTTGAACATCGCTGCTATCTCGATAATATAAAAGATCTTAGCGTCGCTGAGGCCAACTTCGCGAAGTTTCTGTAGGTCAGCAGGTTCGAGTTTTCCTGGCTGTTCGGTAATCTTGACCGCAAAGTCTGCAATGGCACGTTCCTGCGTGGACAACACAACTGTTCGGTAATTAATCGCGATGCGACGTGCGCGGCTGTGGTCGCCGATGTATTTCCCCAGCCTGTATCCGTGGATGATTAAGCATGTCACGCAAGCATTGATTGAGGAGATGACAACCCCGATTAATTCGCGCTCAGCTAGCGACAAGAGGCCATGTTTGGGGTCATCGAACACTGAATTCACATACGTGGCGTAGCGCGCAAAACTCTCCTCATCAATTGAAGCTAGGATTCTCGCAGAGTGTTTCTCCGGAGTATTGGCCATCAATTCCAGCCATTCGGCAGGCAATTGATAATTATCATTGCCAGATAACCAGCCGTAGGGATCGTTTGATTTGAACTCGGGAACCAAGGTGTTTTCGTTTACTTTCATAGTAGTCATAAATAATCTCCTTCATAACCATTTATTGGTTATGATTATTAATTTTTGCATGTGGAAATCATAGTTGTTTGCTGTATATACGTAACCTCAATTTACAATAACCCCTGATTTAAGGACGTGGCCTGTAGATAGCGTTTTTGGCCTATAAGACACCCCAAATAAATATTCTACTATTCTTGTTAACTCAGGAAATAAACGATCTCAACTTGTCACCCTCCATAATCCTTATATTAAAACACCGACAAACAGGAATCATAGCGGGGGAAATTTGGATTTGCCAAATAAATCGATAGCAAAGGAGCCGGAGAAGGTTAACTCAACGCCATCAGAACCCAAAAAAAATGCACCTGCAGCACCATCCACAGAAACCCTGGCTTCAAGGCATGATATTGCACGCTCTCTCCTTGAGCGCGGGGCGCGGGCGGCAAAGCATGCGCTGGCACTTGACCTCCTGGAAAAGGTGCATGAACCTGTCGGCGAATATCCCTACAGGGGATGGGAAACACTGTACCGCGAGCAGTGGAAGTATGATTCTTTCGGCAGGACCACCCACTCCATCAATTGCACGGGTTCCTGCACATGGAAGGTCTATGTCAGGAACAATATCGCGTTCAAGGAGGAGCAGTATGCGGATTATCCGGATATCAACTCCACTCTTCCCACCTACAATCCGAGGGGATGCCAGAAAGGCGCAAATTACAAAGAATATGTTTATGGCCCGCAGCGGGTAAAATACCCACTGATACGGACCGGCAAAAGAGGTGAAGGAAAATGGCGCAGGGCTTCCTGGGAGGAAGCCATGAGTTACATCGCGGACAGGATCGTTTCTGCCATATCCGAATACGGCCCGGATACTGTGACCTTCTACTCGGCCAATCCCGCAAAGTTCCTGGTTTCCTATGCAGCAGGCGCTCGCCTGGCAAACCTTATCGGCGGCGTGGTATGCAGTTTCTACGAGTGGGTCTCAGACCTGCCGCCCGGTGAGCCGATGACATGGGGCGTGCAGACAGATTCGTGTGAGGCTGCTGACTGGTTCAACTCAAAATATATCATAATATGGGGTTCCAACCTGCTTGAGACGCGCATTCCAGATGCTCATTTTGTCACTGCGGCCCGGATGCACGGGACAAAGATAATCTCCATATTTCCCGAATATAACCCGGTCTCGATCCACGCAGACATATTCATCCCCATAAAACCCGGAACCGACGGCGCTCTGGCCCTCGGGATGGCAAATGTCATCGTGAACGAGAATTTGTATGACGAGGACTATCTAAAACAGTTCACTGACCTGCCGATTCTTGTACGTACCAATAACGGAAAGTTCCTGAGGGAGAGCGATGTCGTATCGGGCGGAGAAACGGGTAATTTCTATTTCTGGGATGAGAGTACTGGAAAGCCTGAACTGGCCCCGGGTACGATGGGATGTCAGGACAGAACCCTGGAACTTGGTGAGATAAACCCGTCCCTTGAAGGGACTTTCATGGCAGATACGCTTTCAGGAAAAGTGGAAGTGACAACGGTTTTCTCACTGCTCAAAAAGAAACTTGAGGATTACGAGCCTTCAAGAGTCTCCCAGGTTACAGGTGTTGACGCAGGCCTTATCACAATGATAGCCCGCGAATTCGCAAACACAAAGCCCGCCAGGATAATCGCGGGAGCAGGCGTGAACCACTATTACCACAATGACCTCATAAACAGGAGCATGATACTTCTTGCTGCCCTGACAGGTAATGTGGGTATCCCCGGCGGGGGCTTTGACCATTATGTAGGCCAGGAAAAATTCTGGTGCGAGGAAGGTTTTTTCAAACTTGCATATCCGCTTGGCAATACAAAGCAGAGGTTCCAGCCGACCACCCTCTGGACATACGTGCACTCAAACATTGAAGGAGACCCGCAAAGCCAGGACCTCTGGCCGCGTCCCATCGGCGAATACATACGTGAAAGTGTGGAAATAGGCTGGATGCCCCTGTATCCCGAAGGAACGCTGAAAAACGGCAAAACGCCCCGCGTCCTTATCGTATGGGGTGCCAACTACCTCAACCAGGCTAAGGGTGCAGAACATATCCTGGCAAACCTCTGGCCAAAGCTTGACCTTATCGTGGATATCGATTTTCGCATGAACACCACGGGTCTATACGCGGATGTGATACTGCCTTCTGCAAGTATGTTTGAGAAATGGGATTTAAGTACGACCGACCTTCACTCGTACATCAGCCCGTTAACTCCAATAATACCGCCGCAGCTTGATAGCAGGACAGACTGGCAGATATTTTTGCATCTTGTCCGGGCGCTTTCGGAAACCAAATTCTCTTATACCGACACGCTCCCTGGCGGCTCAAAGATCAACCGTGATTTTTCAACACTGGTGAATGACTTCACTTCAAACGGCACGCTTGCACAGGACAAGAGCGCGGGTCAGTTCATATTGGATAATTCTGTGGAAACAAAAGGTATGACAATGGATATACTCGACCATCAGCCCAGGCGCTTTGTGGCAACAGGCGAGGGGTGGACAAGCGATATAGAAGAAGGAAAAGCCTACCATGCTTTCCAGAGGATGTACGAATTGAAACGGCCTCTTAATACACTTACTGGGCGGCAGCAGTTCTACATAGACCACGACTGGTTCCTGAAAGAGTTCCACGAGGAACTGCCTGTGTACAAACCGCCCGTGGACGGGACTAAATACCCGCTTCGTTTTCTCACACCGCACGGGCGCTGGAGCATACATTCCCTGTGGCGGGATGCAAAGTACCAGTTACGGTTGCAGAGGGGATACCCGATCGTATACTTAAATCCGGAGGATGCCTCAGCACGCGGACTTTCAGATAACGATCCTGTTGAGATATTCAACGACAATGGGATAATAACTGCCAATCTTTGCATTTCGCCGCGGATGCCGCAGGGTTTGGCAATGATGTACCAGGGCTGGGAGCGCTATGCCTTCGAAAAGGGCGGCTTCCAGAGCCCCACGACTATCCGGATCAAGCCCACCCAGCTTGCCGGAAATTACGGGCAGCTAAAATTCAAGGTCAATTACTGGGGCCCGACGGGGAACCAGAAGGATACGCGGGTGGAAGTTCGAAAATTTATGAAGGCTGAGTAATATGCCTGTAAAGAGACAGATAAGGATGGTGGCAGACCTTAACAAGTGCCTCGGGTGCCACACATGTACCATGGCATGCAAGACCATGTGGACTGACAGGAATAAAGGCCAGATGCATATGTACTGGAATAATGTGGAAACCTGTCCGGGCAGAGGTTATCCCATGGATTGGGAACTCCAGGGAGGCTGGTTTAATGTGACGGATAAAAAAAGCATCCCGCTTCCGGGCATCAAAGAAAGCTACGGCGCACCCTGGGAATACAACTATGAAGAGGTAATGAAAAACGAGGGAGGGGATGCCGGGGCATCGATACTTGTCCCACGCCCCAGGCCTTCGGGAAATGCATATGCCAGCAACTGGGATGAAGATGTGGGCGGGGGAACTTTCCCGAATTCATATTATTTTTACCTGCCCCGTATCTGCAACCACTGTACGGATCCCCCGTGTGTGGACGCCTGCCCGCGCCAGGCGGTTTACAAACGCGAAGAGGACGGAATCGTTCTTGTCGATCAAAAAAGATGCAGGGGTTACAGATATTGCGTTAAAGGCTGCCCCTATAAAAAAATATACTATAATACTGAAGAAAAGATAGCGCAGAAATGCATATTCTGTTATCCCAGAATCGAGCAGCACAAAGGCAACTTCTGCGCCACCCAGTGCGTCGGGCGCATACATTACGTGGGTTTTGCAGATGACCCCGGAAGTGCCGTGTACAAACTCGTGAACAAATGGAAGGTGGCGCTGCGGCTGCATCCAGAATTCAAAACCGAACCCAACGTGTTTTATATTCCGCCCATTTCCCCCCCGACGTATACGGTTGAGGGTAGGCTTACGGAAAAAATGCGAATCCCTGTTGAGGTGCTGGCAAAGTTATTCGGTGATACGCAAGACCAGACTCTGGATCAACGTATTGCACGCGTAGAGGAAATCTTCGGGATCATCCAGGCCGAGAGGGATAAAGTAAGATCAGGCGGGAATTCGGAATTGATTGACATACTGATTCCGCATTCGGAAAGGGACAGGATACAGGTGTAATATGAAAATAATTGCAGAGAGGTTTTGACTGTGGCCGATAATACTCAAGCAGAAATTACTGCGATATATAATCCCGGGACAATAACGCTTGACCCGCAAGACCCTGCCTGGGATAGTGCCCCGGAAACCATAATCATATTCAGCAGAAGACTTAATGAGGCGGGTGCCAGGACAACCTTCGCACCTGATGAGAACAGGATTGTTAAGGTAAAAGCAGCGCACAACGGCAACCTGATTTTTTTCTTTTTCCAGTGGAATGCCAGCGTAGAAAATAAGTGGGCAGATGATTATTCGTTATTTGCGGATGCTTTTGCCCTGGAGGTTCCTCTCCTGACAGAGGATAGTCCTCTCTGGATGGGTGCGATGGATAAACCCGTGAACATAATTTTCTGGAGGGCCGATTCGCCAGTCCCTGAGAATATCGTGGCAGGAGGCATGGGTACACCGCAACTGAGCCCGGATGCAGCGTCCCGGAACATCAGGCATTACCAGAAATGGGAGAATGGGACATGGACCATCATTATAACAAGACCGATGGAGGCGGTCTCCGAGAACCAGGTCTCATTTGTGCGCGGGAAAAGGTACAGGATAGCATTTGCTAACTGGAAGGGCGGCGCATATGCAGAAAGGGGCGGGCACAAAATAGTCTCGGAGTGGCAAAATATTTCTATCCAGTGATGCGACCAGTATGTCCCAAAAAATAATGCCAGGCCGTAGAGATCCTGTCGTTTGCAGCAATGTGTACAAATTGCTTTCTATCGGATTCCGTTATCCAACTCCGGAACGATTCAAAATTTTCCAGAATGGTGAATTCCTGGATGAAATAAGGGACAACATATCCTCAATTCCGGAATTAAATACCGCTATGACAGGAAGTTTTTCTCTGATAAAACATGCTATGAAAATAACGACTTTAGCTGAATTCGAGACAGAATTTACCCGGATATTTGACGCCGCCATCCCGGCTCCTTCCTGCCCGCCTTATGAAGGTATTTATTATGGAGAACCAAGGAGTGCTGTCATGCTGGAGGTCAGCGAATTCTACAATTGTTTCGGCCTGCGTATGAATCAGGAAGAAGGTAAACGGGAATTCCCGGACCATATCTCTGCAGAGCTTGAATTTCTGCATTTCCTTACCTTTAAAGAAGCTAATGCCATTTGGAATGGGAATGAAAAAACAATGAAAGGATATCTTCTGGCTCAGAGAGATTTTCTGGAGCGCCATCTGATACGATGGGTTCCTGAATTTTGTGGTAAACTTCAAAATTCGGCAAGTATACCTTTCTATGCATGGCTTGCCCGGATTACATCATGTCTTATCATGAGTGAACATGAACTATTGACAGGCATTAATGAAAAAAAAATAACGTGAGGTTGCCTGCTACCTGTGTTATCTTCAAGCAGCCTTTATCCCATCCTTCAATTCCTTCGCCAGCGTTTCAAGCCTTGCAGGTACATCTTTTCCGCTCGCTATGATATCTACGAATGCCGAACCCACGATCACGCCATCCGCTCCGGACCGGATTATTTCACCGGCCTGCTTTCCATTTGAGATTCCAAATCCTACGGCTTTAGGTGTAGCCGTCTTTACCCGTCTGATTAATTCACGCGTTGAGCCGGAAATATCCGATCGGGCCCCTGTCACGCCAAGTCGCGCTACAAGATAGATAAAGCCAGTTCCACGGGCTATTATCTGTCCCATCCTTTCTTCGGTTGTTGTAGGAGCCGCAAGGAAAATCAGGTCAATGTCATTCTTTTCACACAGACCTGCAAGTTCTCCTGATTCCTCCGCCGGGAGGTCGGGTACAATAATGCCTGAAATTCCGGATGCAGAGCAGTCCGTCACGAATTTCAAAAGTCCTCTTTTGAAAATAAGATTATAATAAGTCATTACTACAAGGGGAATATGAACCTTAAGAGACCCGACCATCTTAAAATAGATATCAGGGGTCATTCCCCCGTTGAGAGCCCGCTCGATCCCCGCCTGGATCGTCGGGCCGTCGGCCACCGGATCCGAGAAAGGAAGACCCAACTCGATGATATCTGCGCCGCCTCTTACAAGCGCGGTCACATATTCTTTTGTACCCTCAGCAGTCGGGTCGCCAGCACAGATGTAGGCGATAAGAGCCCCTTCATTCCTTTTTTTTAATTCCCTGAATTTTTCAGATATCTTCATTTATTCATCCCCAGCACTGTCTCAAGATCCTTGTCGCCTCTCCCTGAAATATTAATTACAACGACATCGCCAAGTTCCCCAGATGCAGCCGCTTTCCTGACGTAGGCAAGAGCATGGGAAGATTCAAGAGCCGGAATAATGCCTTCAAACCTGCACAGGTCATGGAAAGCCTCAAGCGCTTCACTATCCAGTGAATACCGCGGCTTAATCCTTCCGATATCGGCAAGATAAGCAAGTTCAGGGCCGACGCCCGCGTAATCCAGTCCTGCCGCAATTGAGCTTGATTCAAGTATCTGCCCGTACTTGTTCTGCAGTACTTTCGTGCGGGCACCGTGAAGCACGCCTTCCTCGCCAGCGCACAGCGTCGCAGAATGCAGCGCCTCTTTATTCGTGGTTTTCATGCCGCTTCCGCCTGCTTCGACAGCAAAGAGGTCAACGTCATCGTCTATGAAGGGATGAAAAATCCCCATGGCGTTGCTGCCCCCGCCTGTGCATGCCACTATGGAATCCGGTAATCTTCCTTCCTTTTCCATTATCTGCTTGCGTACCTCTTTACCTATGACGCTCTGGAAGTCACGCACCATCGTGGGGTAGGGATGCGGCCCGACTACGGAACCGATCATATAATGGGTACTTTCCACATTCGCTACCCAGTCGCGCATAGCCTCGTTTATCGCATCTTTCAAGGTCTGGGAGCCGCTTTTTACGGGAATTACTTTCGTGCCCATCAATTCCATCCTGTAAACGTTCATGCGCTGCCGCACGGTATCCTTGGCTCCCATGTAAACCTCGGTACTGATGCCAAAAGCAGCTCCCGCCATCGCACATGCAGTGCCGTGCTGGCCCGCGCCGGTCTCGGCGATTATCCTTTTTTTACCCATGTACCTTGTCAGGAGCGCCTGCCCGAGCGTATTATTCAATTTGTGGGCGCCGCCGTGAACAAGGTCCTCGCGTTTTAAATAAATCTTCACACCGTATTCCCTGCTCAGTTGCCTTGCGTGATAAAGCGGGGACGGGCGGCCTGCAAAATCCCTGAGATAATAATCCAGTTCTTCATTAAAAACAGGATCGTCCTTGTATTTTTCATATTGTTCGGTCAGCTCTTCAAGAGCGGGCATCAGTACTTCAGGCACGAACTGCCCGCCATACTTTCCAAATTTTGTTGATCTCTGTTCCTGTTTCATATCTTACCTTGTTTTCAATCCAATGCGTGTACTAACTCGTAAGTCTTTTCGTAAATATTTCCTTCCATAATAGATGTTCCCACAAGGACGGCATCCGCCCCGGCATTGATCATCCTTGCTGCATCCCCAGGTGTCGAAATCCCGCTTTCGCCGATGATTATCCTGTCACTGATGAGCGGCGCAAGTTTTTCTGTTGTGGAGATGTCAACCTTTAAAGTATTGAGATCCCGGTTATTGATGCCGATGATCCTGGTGCGGGTTGAGAGTGCACTTTCGACCTCTTTTGGGTTGTGCACTTCAACAAGGGGTTCCTTCCCGGATGAAATTGCCTCATCCACAAAGCAGTCCAATCTTTCACCGAGAATCCCCGCTATCAGCAATATAAGATCGCTATCTACTTCATGAATCTGGGCTTGATCAATGATGAAATCTTTTCTAAGGACAGGAAGTTTTACTCCCTGCCTGACGGCTTCCAGATTCTCGATGCTGCCTTTGAAGAAATGCGGTTCCGTAAGAACCGATATGGCTGCGGCGCCGCCTGATTCCATTTGCCGCGCAATCCTTTCTGCGTCTTCGGGCGTCACATTCCTGATAAACCTGGTGGGGGATGAGGGTTTGACTTCCGCAATCACCGGAACAAGCCTGTTTTGCTTCCTTGATTTTATTAGGTAGTGGAAATCCCTGGGGGAAAAATTCGATTTTTTCCTGTTTGCGGGGACAGGGATTCTCTTTTTTGTGGATTCGAGTATTTCGTTGATTTTTTGGTGCATAAATATTCAATTGTACATTTTAGTACATTGATGTACAATTATGTTCATTATATATAAGATTATGGATTATCGGGTTGCATCTATTAGGTGATACCTTTGGCTTTTTTTTGACGTATCGAGGTGGAGTCGGTGATTTTTTCTATTAAGTGAGGGGAATTATCCATATGACTAGCTCTTAGAACCCATCCAAAAAGTTAAAGCCACCGAGACACGGAGGCGCAGAGGCGCGTTTAAAGATTCTCCGTGTCTCTGTGCCTCTGCGGCTTATTTGGGAAATATTCATTATATAATTTCGAACGTACTTTCCTGACCTTTCCACTATATCCTTAATGGTGATTTTTTCTTGTCTGCTTCCTTCCATATTCTCTTTTATTTCAGAAGGAATACCCGTAAGTTCAGATGGAACGATTCATATCCTATCTCAGAATCGGTATATCGCACAATATAGTCAACAGAAGACATATCCTTCAAGCAGGTAGGCCCTGTATGCCCCATGTGAAAGGATCGCAGGATTTGAGATTGCTTTGAATGTCGCATAAGCAGCTATTATGCTATCAAGTGCGTCGCCCTCGCTGTCTTCGATAATGGAAGCAAAGAGGTCCTGTTCAACGAAAGTAAAAGTCTTCTTTTCGAGCACTTCAAGGATTCGCGAGCGTGCACTTTTATGCATATCTGTTTTCCCTTTATAGGAATTTGGCTTTTTCATTAATCTCTTCAATGTCGAGGAAGGGCAGATTTCAAGAATCCAGGGTTTGCTGCTCATGGCTTTTTGCATTGGAAGGACGCAGGCAAGATTTTCGCGCACCAGGGGATTGAGAAGTTCACGGAGTCCATAATAGGTCTGTTTATAGACCCGCAGATTATATGGTGAGAAAGGGGTTTTACTTTCTTTATCAGTGACGCGTTTAAGTTCGCTGCCGGATGCGGCTTTCCCGCATTCTTTCCTGAATTCTTCAGGGCCGCTGGGGCCTTGATAATATCCGGGAAAAGCAAGAATGAAATCTTCCCAACTGTTCTCTTTAACTAATTCTCGCGGAAGCCCGAATGGGAAGTCAAGCCCGAAGGCGCTGTTCCTCTCTCTTGCGATAAAATCCCGAAGCGCCGCAAGACACCGGTCGCGTTCCTTCCCTGCATGAAGAAAATCCGAGGCCCTGCGGCAATCCTCGATATGAAGCCCATCCCCTTTGATCCGTCCGACTGTTATCCATATCTTTTTGCCGGCATCTTTTGAGCCGCTAAAGTCGATGCCGTATATCCGGCGTGGCTTTGTTTTTCCGGTCAACATATTTTTTCAGCTTATTTCATCAGATAATATTGTCATATTTCAATTCATTTATAAACTTTTGACTCGTTATACCTCCAAAACTGAATGACAAGGAAATAAATGCTATAATGACCGACTTCAACACAATCCGTACATCAGTCCTTTCACGCATAAAGCCAAAAGAAATGGAAAAAGCCGACCTTGCAGCCCTTGCGCGGAGCATAATCGAAAGGATAAATGCCATTGCCAGAGATGAAGGAATTGAGATCACTGCAAAACTTGTGGGCTCATCAGCGCGCGGAACCTGGCTGTCAGGGGAACGGGACCTTGACATTTTCATGATGTTCCCGTCTGATGCCGATCGCGGGTATCTTGAAGAAAAGGGCCTGTATATAGCGCGAAAAATTGCGGGGGAATCCGACGGCTTTGAAGAAAGATACGCCGAGCATCCTTACGTCAATGCCATCTTTGACGGGTTTGAGGTCGATCTTGTGCCTGCCTTTGGGGTTGAGAGCGCATCAGCCATAAAGTCGGCAGTTGACAGGACGCCATTCCATAACAGTTATGTGCTGACAAGGATTGGAGGACTTGAAAATGAAGTCCTGCTGCTTAAGCAGTTCATGAAAGGGTCTGGCGTGTATGGTTCTGAGCTGCGGACACACGGCTTTTCTGGCTATCTTGCAGAACTTCTGGTAATTCATTATGGCTCATTCATGGCGGTTCTTGAAGCTACATGTTCATGGAAGCCTGGCGTCACCATCGATATAGAAAAACACGGCAGCGTAGTCCATAAAGACCCGCTCATCATGGTCGATCCCACAGACCCGGCCCGGAATGTGGCAGCGGCGCTGTCTCTTGATAACTTTTGCATCTTTATCGATAAAGCACGCGAATTCGTGAAAAACCCGGATGAAGCTTTTTTCAGGGAACAAATCCCGGAACCTCTTGATGATTCAGGTTTCATGAAAATACTGGCTGCAAGGGGTACTTCATTGCTGGCTGTTGAATTTGATGCGCCTGATGTGGTTGAGGATGTTCTGTTTCCGCAGCTTCATAAAATGGAGGAAGCAGTCGGAGAGATGCTTGAAAGGTATGATTTTCATATTTACAACAACGGCGTCTGGGGCGGCGTCAAGGCAGACAGCAGGGCAATCGTATTATTTGAACTTGAGTCTGCAAAGCTTCCGCAGGTCAGGAAACACGCAGGCCCGCAGGTATGGTCAGGGGCGCATGCGGCGGCCTTTAAATCCAAGTACAAAGATTCGAATACATTTTCCAAGGTGTATATCAGGAACGGGAAATATATGATTGAGATCCCGAGAAAGTATACCCATGCAAAAAAACTCCTGGAATCCGAAGTAGTAAAATGTGGCCTGGGGAAGCATGTGGGTTTAAGTATTAAAAAAGAATATCATGTCCTGGAAGATGATGATATTTTAAATATCAGGGATGAAGAGTTCAGGAAATTCCTCAGGAGATTTTTCGAAAAATAAAAAGAAAAAAATATGAAATACTTACCTATCATTCTTATCATATCAATTTTTGCTGTTCTCGGATGTCTTGAATCCTCACCTTATAAGACAGCCTCGCCTTCCGAATTGTTATCGAATGCAGGGGCCTTTGAGGGAAAATCCGTATGCATTAATGGTGTTTTTGAAGATAACAGTATTTCCGGAATACTGATTGAGAAAAGTGAGAATTTTACCAGGGATTATAAGAACGGAACTCTTGTAAATGCATGCGGAACATTTAGATCCGCCAGATTAGAATCCGATTATATAAATCAAATCCTGTCGATATCGACGGAGAAGGAGATTTATCATTCCAATGAGACCCTGGAAATACAACTGGACTTTAATTCTTCTGATAGTGGAAAAGGACAGATCGAAATATCCGGAATAAAAAATGCATTTGGCCGACCCTCGATAAATGAAAAAAGAGAAGCCATTATTGAAAAAGGCTCAAACCGTTTTGTTTTTGAATTCAAAACCCCATCATGCGAGGATTGTTCGGCAATAGAGCCGGGTGTGCACGATATTAATGCGACGGTAAAGATATCAGGCAAGACTTTTGAAGCCTACAAAAAAATCACTCTCGAAAGAGAAGGTTCGAATGCTTCAAATACCACGGGTAAGAATTCCAGGAAAAATGACGCCCAGATAGATAATTTGCCGGCGGATACTGCTTTACAGGATAACAAAACAGTAACTGTCGAATATTTCTATATCCCGGGATGCCAGAAATGTGAAAAAGCCACACCCGTGGTTGAGAATGTGATAAAATCCTACGGTGACAGGGTGAAGTTTATAGAGTACAACGCTAACGAAGAAGGGCGTGAGCTGGCTATAAACTACCAGATCCCGGGTACGCCTTCGGTTGTCATAAACAAAGATAGGGAGAGGATTATCTCATATGAAAGTTATGAAGGGGATACTGCAAGGCTTGAAGCTGTCCTCAAAGAAGCAATCGATAAGGCCAATATTTCAATTTCTGCTTCGAATGCCTCAGTAGATAATAAAATCGTCCTTTCAGTACCCTCTGTTTTTGTGGTGGGTTTCCTGGCGGGTTTCAATCCGTGCCTGCTTGCGATTCTTGCCTTTATCGCGTCTGTTACGCTTGCCACCACAGGAAGAAGGCGGAATGTGCTTCTTATCGTCCTGATGTTCAGCCTCGGTATTTTTGTTACTTACCTGATTGTAGGGATAGGTCTTTTGAGAATCATCGAACAATCGCCTTCGCTGCAGGGTACTATCAGGATCGCCCTCGTGATGCTCATAGGAGTCCTGGGAATATGGCATGTTTACGATGCCTATCACCTTCGAAAAAATACTGAATCTTCTTTCTACACACCCAAAGCTTTCATCCGCCTGACCGAAAGCGTGACAAAACAGGTGAGCCTTCCCGCGTCGTTCTTTATGGGGGCGCTGTTCTCCCTGATCAAAGCCCCCTGCGTGGGGGCGGTTTATTTTGTCATTCTTGACATGGTGAGGAGCGGCGATAGTGCGGGAATACTGTATCTTGCAGCTTACAACCTGGGCGTGGTGTTTCCTGTACTCATACTTGGAGCGGCGATAGCTTTCGGTTTGAATCCTGAACATGTGGAAAAGTTCAGGAAAGAAAGAAGGTCTGAAATGCGTCTTCTTACGGGAGCGACCCTTATTCTCATTGCAGTTCTGATGTACGCAGGCGTTATTTAAGTCAGGAGTGAACCGATGATGGTATCAAGGTTCGCTTCCATCTGTCCCATATCCTCATTAGTTAGCGCAGGCGTAATTTTCAAATTACCATTGATAATTACCGTCGGCGTTTCATCCACCTGGAAACTTTCAGCAAGCCTGATATCTGCCTCAGCCTCATCCTTAGCATCGCCATTTTTCAACGCCGTGCTAAACTCACTGCCAAGTCCGATACTTGCGGCTATATCCGAAAGTGTAATTTCGCTTGTTATATCTTTCTTATCGATAAACATGGCATTGAACAGGGCATCTTTCATCTCATCGCCTTTCCCCATCCTTTCGGCAAGGATATATGCCTCTATACTTTTTCTGAAGGGGGGATCATTTGCCACAGTTCTCCAGAGCATTGGATTATAAGTGATCACAAGTTTGTCCCCATATTTTTTCTTAAGGGCGGGTAACTGCTGGTTTAAGGCGTAACAGTGACCGCAGTTGAATTTCAGGAACTCGGTCATTTTCACTTTTCCCGGTTCATAGGTGGTTGTCTTATCAGTTAATTTGACATACTTCCCGGCTGATGGAAGTTTTTCCTGGGATGTTCCGGCCGGCGCAGTATTCATCGAAAAATACAACCCCAGCGCAACTATGACAAGCAATGCCAACCCTATATATACAAATTTCATGTTTGATTTTTTTTCAGGTTGCTTGAGATTCTTTTTTGCCATATGCCGGTTTTATTGGATTTGCCTGTTATAACCATTTTGGTTTTTCATACTGAACATATTCAAGCTTCTTTATCTATTATCTCAATGATCTCCTTGATATCCCTTATCACGATATCTGCCTCCTCGCAAAGAAGAGGGGGGCATTTACCCGTTTGCTGGATGGAAAGCACACCCAGGTCCGCAGCGCGGAAAGCGAGTATATCATTGATACCGTCGCCTACCATTATCACCTTATCGTATTCCTGTTTTAATCTTTTAACAATTGCCTCTTTTTTCTTTGGCGTCGATATTTCAAAAACGCATTCAAGGGGAACACATACATTCCGGGCAAGCGGTGAGAGATTGCGCATGCTGTCGCCTGAGGCAATATATACGCCTATATTCTTTTCATGAAGAGTTTTTATCACAAGCGGCGTGTTGGAATAAACTTTTCCTCCCGTGCAGATGACGTAAGGTATGCTTTTTGTATCCACATCGATTATCAAACCGACACCCATATAAAAAATATTCTTGCATTTCCTCTTAACTGCGGCCATCACATCCTGAAGGTCTTTCATGGAAGCCCTTTTATCATTTTCAACAACAGAGATAGCGGTGGTTTTATCTATCTGGGCTCTTGAACATCCTACCTCGATATCGATATTATACTTCCTGATAAAATCAGAGACCAGCATGTCGGTCGGGCAGTTGCAGAGCTTATTCGAGTCCACCTGCATTACAAGGATTGCACAGTAGGGTTTTTTCCCCACAAGTTCGGTAGAAACGACTTCATTCAAATATTCGCCCGTTTTAATGTTCTTTGCCACGCGGTACATGCGAAGTAGCGTCCCGGCGCTGTCAAATACCACTGCAGTCTTCATGGCTTATAAATGGTTTTTTATAAATAATTACTTTTCCGAGAAATACGGACAAAAGAAAGGGTATTTGCTATAACTTTTTTTGGATAGGATAGGACTATTTTAAGGTAGAAACAGAATTAGCTACCACGCAAATACCCTTCCTATCTTAATGATTATTAATAGTATTTAAATTTTTTTGTCGATTTTGATAAAATATCAGACAGATTTGAAAGTTCCCGGGGAGACAGATTTTCAGCCCTTCTGTTGACAAGATCGGCAGGCAATTTTTCCAATTCGCTTTTATCTTTTATCCCGAGTAAATCCGCATTATTCAATAAAGCATTCCTGAGTTTTTTTCTTCTCTGTGAAAAAGCAGCTTTTATAAACTTCATGAAAAAATCCTCATCTTCCATCTTGAACGGCGTCGGTCGCGGCGTAAGCTTTACGATTGCAGAGCGAACCTGTGGCGGGGTGCTGAATGCCGTCCTCGGGACTGTCTCAAGTATCTCGACGTCTGCGAAATACTGCACCGCGATCGAGAGCCTGCTATAATCCTTGCTGCCAGGCAAAGCTACCATTCTTTTTGCAAATTCATACTGATACATCAGGATCCCGAAATCGAATTTGCACTTCAGCAGTTTGAAAGTCAGGGGAGAAGAAATCGAGTACGGCAGATTGGAAATTACCTTACTGAAGGGGGGGAAGTCTATTTTAAGGGCATCCCCTGTTATGATTTCAACGTTTTCCCATTTGTGGAGGGATGCCGCAAGATCGGGATCGGCTTCGATCGCAATAACTTTACCCGCCTTCCTTGCAAGCTCCTCTGTGAGATTCCCATAGCCAGCCCCGATTTCAAGAACAACATCAGAGCTATCTAACTCTCCGTATCCGACTATCCTGTTTAGAACCCTTTTATCTATTAGGAAATGCTGGTCCCGTTTATACCATTTCATTTTTTAGGGGGCGGCATCGGTGTCGTGAAAATCCGGTACTTAATATTCTCATCCTTCAATTCATCAAGTACCCTGTTGGCGATAAGTTTCTCGGGCGCGTGGAGACCTTTTACCCTGTCAACGAGTTCTTTAAAGCTTGCGAACTTTCCTTTTTTCCTTTCATCAATTATTCCCCACATGAGTTTCTTTCCTATGCCCGGGAGTAACTCAAGCATGTGCAAACGGGTTGTTATGGGGTATGCTTCGTTATAAAACAACAGGAAACGCTTTTCATCAGTAAGTATGATCTTCTCTATTGCAGCGGGAAGCTCCATCTGGGCCCCGTGGGTAAGGTCATTAAATGATATCCGTCTCTTTACATGGTCAATTACGGGACGGTCACGTTCACCTATATATACGCGGTCCTGTGCTTTGGGGACAACATTCTCTTTCGGGATCATCTCCATCATGACAAAATGTTTCTCTCCCAAACCCTGAACAAGAGGCTTTTTCTGGTACATCGGACGGCTGTCATCGGAACGCCCGTAAGGTAAATAATCGAGGATATATGCAAACTCTTCTTTTTCCGCTTTTTTCCCTAAGGTTATCATCAATGCCACCCTCTATGTTAGCGTCTCCTTGTTCAGACATTAATATAATAAGAATAGATGTTTATATAGTTTTACAATTGATCTTCACATATACGTTGTTACGAGCTCCAGAATTTGCTTCAATTCCTGCTCTGTAAGAGTGTACCGCTCTTTTGCGTAGATAGACCTGATTTCATCATTGGAAAGTGGAAGGATATCCGCGATCCTTGATGCTATTTCAGGTTTCATTTTTTCAAGTTTTAACAATGCATCTACCAGTTCCCTGGATTTTTTCGGGTCTATCCTGGTGAACAATTCAGCATGTGTCATTGCTTTTCGCAATTCATAGCCCAGTTCCTTATCCTCTTTTTCTCTCTCTTCTTTTATCTGCTCAAGCAGTTCCCGGACCTCGGGAAGTGTCAGTAGCTCTTCACTGATAATCTGTTTGACAATCATAAAGCGACGCCTCGCTTTATGATGTATAGGATATGCGAAGCATATCCTTCTTTTGATAAAACTTTCCTAAAGTTTTTCATATTCCACCGGTTATTTTTGAGGTGTCAGATGTTCTGGAAGCACTATAATCTCTTTCATGAGACCGCCATCGCGCACTTCAATAAGATAGGCGCGCCCCCTCTGACCTATGATTTTCCCGGTTTTGCCGTGAAACTTGTGGTGGGGCATTCCGTTCTGGATGCCAGGATCAAGATCAATGTTTACCATATCCCCATCAACGAATTCCTGCACTGCCCTGCTTATTGGGGACAATCCTTTCTCCCTTACTGTTTTTTTAAGTTTGTATCTCGATTTTCTTCTTGTTCCATGGGTTTTTGCCATAACATTCCTCTGAATTTAAATATTGGATTTATCCTACCTTAATTACTTCAAGTTCTATAACCTTTGCCTCGCCACCAGTCAGTGCAGCGATGCTGGGTACGGTGCGCCCGCCGTCACCTGAAACCAGTTCCTTTACATAAAGTCCGCCCTCGCAATGGATTATGAGGACTGCGGTGCAGGTATCAAATGATTCAAGCTCAGCCAGGTGGACCCTGCGTGTTCTCTCAAGGTCGGCGCGCCTGTGAAGCACTCTGATGGGTGTTTTCTGTTTGATGAGAGTTCCGCTTATTATGTTAAGGGATGATTTAAGTTTTTCCTCTGTTGCATTGTGTTCGATCTTAAGCCTGTAAACTTTATCGGCTTTCATGGATTTTAGCTGCTCAACCGTTTCCCTCTCAACGAATTTTAGCCCAAGCACCTCGATTTTGCCCTCTGCTTTGCTATTTATCGAGACTTCGAGGCTGGCCAGGTCCAGACTTCTCTTATGCGGTCTTTTTGCTTCGACCACGAAGGGGCGTCCGTCCCCCAGCATCAGGGCGTCGATATCTTCGCGACCTGCGCCGTGGAAAGCCGTATCTTCGCACATGGCTGCTTCCATGAGGGGCGGTTTTATAAGTTCATCCACCGATTCCTGGTACATCCTGCCTGTATTGCCGCACCGCTCGCATCCCCTGCCCCCGCATTCCCTGCAGGGCCACCTGGTCTGCGGGATACCCCGGATGAGCTTCCTGTACCTGCCGTATATATACAGAGAATTAACTTCCAGTTCAACTTTATCGTTCTCCAGGTCAAGCAGCGCGACGACTTGCGGTTTCTTAAGGTTGGCCCTTTTGCCGGTTAGCTTTTCGATCCTTTTTCCGACCTCACGGTTAAGTTCGGTCTTGACAGGCTCAGCAAACGTCGTTCCGCTCTGCGCCCATACGATCTCTTCATTCTCTGCGAGAAGACCGGTCATCTTTGTGCCCACAAGGAAATTGTCGTACTCGTAATCAGATAACGCTTGAACGGATTTCCCGGCCCAGGAATCAAGATATAAAAACAGGTTGTTGCATACCCAGCATTTTTTTTCCCTGGTTTTTCCAAGCTCTTCCAGAAGCCCGGTGTCCTTATCGGCGTCCGCCTGCATGGCAAGGACGAGTTTGATAGCAGCCCCTCGCCGGTCGTTTGATAATCCTGTTGAGAGTTTTGCGAACTGTCTTCCAAGGCAGTGGTCGCATATCGGGCCCTCATGCATGATCTTGCGGGCTGTATCAAGAATTGTCATCCAGCCCTCATTAATCGCAGGATTCTAAATATGTTTCTCTTCCCGTTAAAAAACTTGTTCGTCCTCTTTCCGCCAGGCCGGATCCACGATGCACAGGAATTTTAATTCAATTTGTCCGGTATTCCTGATATATTGCCTTGAACCAGGCGGGATATAAAT
>DATCUE010000063.1:0-13364 GCA_036567605.1 Candidatus Methanoperedens sp.
TAAAAGTCTGCCCGCGGGATGCCATCGACCTTGGTGCAAAAGAAACAACAAGCTTAATTTCCGTGGGAGCCGTTGCCGTAGCCACGGGTTTTGAACCCATCGACCCTTCGTTCATTGAGGAGTATAACTATCCGGCTCCCAATATACTTACAGCAGTTGAATTTGAGGAGATGCTTTCTGCAAAGAGCAAAACCGGGATGAGGCTTCAAAAAACTGACGGGACTTTCCCCAACCGTGTAGCATTCGTGCTTTGCGCAGGCAGCAGGGATTTCACAGGGAGAGGAAGAAAACACTGCTCCAAGGTATGCTGTATTTATTCACAGAAACAGGCGCAGCTTGTTAAAAAGATGAAAGAAGATGCCGAAG
Source organism: Candidatus Methanoperedens sp. (assembly GCA_036567605.1). Taxonomy (GTDB): domain Archaea; phylum Halobacteriota; class Methanosarcinia; order Methanosarcinales; family Methanoperedenaceae; genus Methanoperedens. The sequence goes on from DATCUE010000063.1 coordinate 367, forward strand.
CCTGGATATTCTATATCGATATGCGCTCGGCGGGTCGGAGGTTCGAAGAATTTTATCACCACACGCAGGAAAAGGGTGTCAATTACGTGCGTGGGAAAGTGGCTGAGATAATACCCCAGAAAGACGGCACTCTTATGGTGCAGTATGAGGATACGAATCTGGGCATGAAAGGGCAGGAAATGTTCGATATGGTCGTGCTGTGCCCTGCGCTGGTGCCTTCTGTCGGTACAAAAGAACTTGCAGATAAACTTGGAGTGCCTCTTGGTGATGACGGGTTCATCGAGGAAAAGCACGTCAAGCTTGACCCGGTCAATACTTTGAACCAGTCCGTTTTTGCCGCCGGCTGCGTGCTCGGCCCGAAGGATATACACGACTCGGTGACAGAAGGCATAAGCGCGGCGCACAAGGTCTCGCAGTTCCTGGGAAAAGGCATGATACTCATCCCGCCTGAGAAACCCATGATACTTGAATGCAACGGATGCGGGGACTGCGTGAAAGCCTGTCCTTACAACGCGCTTGCTCTTGAAGGAGGAAAAGCTGTGCTCTCCCCCCTGGCATGCACAGGCTGCGGCATATGCGTGCCCGCATGCCCGATAAAAGGCATCGAGATAAGGAATTTTACGCGCAACCAGTTAAAGGCTCAGCTTAAGGCGATACTGGGCGAGGGGCCCGGCGTGATAGTATTCATTGACCCTTATGCATATGCAGCAGCCGACATAGCAGGGGTGAACAGAAGGCAGTACTCTTCCCTTGTCAGGTTCGTCAGCGTTCCTTCGATCCATGTACTGGATGCAGATGTCGTCAATGCGGCTTTTGAACACGGGGCCTCGGGTGTGATGCTGATAGAAGGGACGACGGATGAAAAGCTCACGTCGCGCTCGGATGAGCTGTATAAGAAACTGAAAAAAGATACCAGGAAGCATAAAAAGCCCCTGCGGTATTCGCATATCGAAACGGCGCAGTACGAGAAATTGACGGACCTGCTGAATGTGTTCGCAACGCAGGCAGGAGCAAAGGCCGAGAAAAGGAGCAGGAAAGAGCAGGCCGATGAGAAAGAATCTGCCGCCGATCAGAAAAAACCTGATTAGGATAGCTTGTTCCTGACCTTCTCATAAAATCCGCCTTCCCTTGTCTTCACGAACCTGGCAGGTTTTTCTGCTTTCGTGATAAGTATGGTATCATCCTCTTTTATCTTTCTTGTGTACTGGCCGTCTATCACTATCACAGCCTCTTTTTTGGGAACGGTCAGCTCCAACCTTATTTCACTTTTTGCAGGAACGACCCACGGGCGGGCAGATAACTTGAACGGCGCGAGGGGAACTATCACTGTGCCGTCAACCCTCGGGTCAACTATGGGGCCACCTGCGCTCATCGCATAAGCGGTCGAGCCCGTCGATGTGGCAAAAACCACACCGTCGGCCCGCAGTTCTTCAAGAGGGCTGTTATCCACAAAAAGTTTATAGGACAGCATCTTTGCGGGATTCGCAGTGATTATCACTACCTCATTTGTTGCCGGCGGGAGTTTTTCATCATTGACCCTGATCGAAAGCCGAGAGCGTTCTTCAACTTCAAAACCTGAAATTATTTTTTCCATTATTTCTTTCGCTTCCTCTGGATTTACATCAACAAGAAAGCCTATCGTTCCCATATTTATCCCAAGAACTGGAAGCGGGTCATCCATTTTCTGGATACCGCGAAGCACGGTCCCATCCCCTCCCACAGAAATTATGAATTCAGCGCCTTTTTTTCTCATTTCGGCTACAGGCGTGCCTTTCTCCCCTATTTTTTCAGCAGTCTTCATATCGATAAGCAAAACGGCCCTGGTTTTGAGAAAATCCACGATATCCCCGACAAAACGTATTACGTCATCCCTGTCGCATCTGGAAATTATCCCGATCTTTATTTTCTCCATATAAGCACCTATACGAGTTCAAGCAATTTCTCATGGACTGAACCGTTACTGGCCAGTATATTCACCCGCTGCCTGACATCAAGAGGCGTAAAAAGCTGCCTGCCTTTCCCATCTGTTACGCTGCCACCGGCTTCTTCCACTATCAGCTTCCCTGCTGCTATGTCGGTTACTCGAAGCATCCCGCGCATGTCTATGAATGCATCAAATACGCCGGATGCGATATAGCAGAGTTCAAGGGCCGCACATCCGAATATCCGTACCCTCCTTACGCTGTGGTTATTGATCGCGAAAGCATGGGGGCGGTGGCTGTACGAAAGCACGCTAACCTCGGAGAGTTCACAACGGGAGGATACATGTATTTTTCTTTTGTTCAGGAACGCCCCTTTTCCTTTTTCAGCAGCATAGATATCCCCATTGATGAGATTCTTCACATAACCATACCTGATGCTGGATAGATCTGAGCCTGCAATAGCGATGGGCGCGCAGAAAAAAGGGATGTTGTTCACAGCATTGAAAGTCCCATCTATCGGGTCAAGTACAAGCGTGAATTCCGGTTTTTTGCCGATAATCTTCTCTCCGATTTCCTCACTCACTACCCGGATTGACCTGCCATCAGCCTCTAGCACCGAAAGAGCGGCATTCTCGGCAGCCTCATCTATCGTTTCGGTCGGCGTGCCGTCTGCCCCGATGCGCAGGGTAACTCCGGCCTCGGGTTTTCCGACAAGGTCTGAAACGGCCTCTTCTATAGCCTTTGCGACATCATTGCACAGTTCATAATAAGACATCGGTTATATGACCTCGCAGCCTGCTACGAGCCTTTGTTTGGGATTATTAAGCTGGGCAATAAGGAAACGGTCATTCTTGCTGTATGTAATATCCTTCTGCGTCATCAAAACTACATTGCATTCGGAACCTGCAGGTGCCTGTGTCGCTTCCTTCCCTGCCACGGTCATGCTCGTTATCGTTGCAGGTATTGACTGGAGCCCAGCGAACAGGTGGACGGCGTCACCCACACCGAGCCCGGGGGTGAATTTCGTGAGCCTGCATTTTAAATTGAATTTCGAGGAAACTTCTTCTTTCTGGGATATCATATACCCCCGATCGAACTCTTTTGACTGTACACCTTTCAGCGCAAGACCAACTCTTGTACCGGCAGCGGCGAGCTTCATATCAACATCATTGCTCTGGATGGAGCGTATCTCGGCTGGCCTGTTCGTGGGGAAAAGTGTAAGTTTATCGTGCTCCTTGATAGTCCCCTGCGCAACGACGCCGAGCACCACGCATCCTATACCTGTGACATTGAAAAAATGATCCACCATAACGCGGGGAGGAAGGTCGTTCTTCGGGGCGTTGGCACTCCTTGTTTCTTCACCGAGTGCGAATATTTTTTCCTTGAGGATTTCCAGTCCTTCGAAGGTGGTCGTGGATACTGCGACAGACTCCCATTTCTCAAGGTTTGTGCTTTTTGTGACCGCTTTTATCTTTTCTGATAATTCCGAAATGGCAGCCGGGTTTGACCTGTCGGACATAGTTATCACGAACAATCCGCGTTTATTGCCGAGAAGGTCAAGAGCAACTATGCATTCACCGACCTGTGAATTGAGACCACCTGAGGGGACGCAGACGAGGGCGATATCACTTAAGTTTATCGCATTTATGAGAGATTTTAAGGATTCGGGATAGCCGTTGGCGTCCACAAAGGCATATATCCTGTCGCCTTTTACAAAATTGTAGAGTGTTATATCGGATTCTGTCCCTTTTTTGCCGAGTTTCCCTGCAAGGCTTGTCCTTCCCGATTTCTCGCTTCCGATGATTGCTATGTTTGCCATAATGACAGTCTATGATAGGACTGAATATATATGAAATTGGCGTATTAGTTGTTTCATTTTCAGTGAAACCATAGCGAAGAATTCACCTGGCTAATTCACCGCAAAGAACGTGAAGAGCGCAAAGGTTATAAAAATCGTTCTTTGCGTACTTTGCACCCTTTGCGGTGTTTAAAAGCCTGAAAAATGCATAAAATAAGAAAAATATCAAATCATGTCAGGTCAAGCGTGCATTCTGTGCAGATGTATTTCTGCAATCCCCCGGATTCCGGGGCAAATTCGAATATCGTTTCGCCGCATGATTCACAGATTTTCCTTTTCAAGACGAGTTCTGGCTGGTACCTGGTCTCCATATAGATCACCAACCTTAATGATTATTCATTCTATTTAAATTTAATCATGATAATAATGATAATTATTTTTAATTACAATATAGTATGATTTTAGAAGAATAAATTAAATATGGATTGGCAGGGGATAAGAGACCGGGAGCTGAGAAAAGTATAATTGAGGTCATGACAAATTACATATGGTGAGTTATTTTGAGTGAGATTGTCGATTTAATTAAAACAAGGCGCTGTGTACGTGAATATACAGATGAACAGGTTAAGGACGAGGATATAGAATTCCTAATCGATTGTGCCAGGTACGCCCCATCAGGTTTCAATATGCAACCATGGAAGTTCCTGGTCATAAAAAATAAAGAGGTTATGAAGAAGATCTCAGAAAGTGGTAAAAAATCCATGATCCCTCTCCTTGAGCCGGTCAAAGATGTTTCTCCAAAGGCAAAAGACTTCCTCGTATTTCTTAAAACAAAAGGTACGAATATGTTCTATAATGCGCCCGTCCTTATTATCATTCTCGGGGATAAAAGTGCGCCGACCGTAGATTCCGATTGTCCGATGGCCGCACAGAATATGATGCTTGCGGCCCATTCAAAGGGCATCGGGAGCTGCTGGATAGGTGGTGTCCTTCCCGCCCTTATGGACGAGAAATTGTTGAAAGAACTGGGTGCGCCGCAAGGTTATAAGGCCGTCGCCCCATTAATATTCGGACACCCGAAAGGCAAGACCCAGATGCCTGAAAAAATCCAGCCTGAAATCATATGGTTAAGATAAGAAGATTTAGGATATTTTCTTCTTCAATCCGGTAACATATTCGTGTGCAAACCTTGCAGGCTCGGGGAGCTTGTGGCCCCGGAGACATGCCTTCACAATCGAAAGAGAACTCTCAAGCGAGACCCTGTGGCCCGGAGCCACCACTATCGGCCTGCTGCGTATGCTTGACCTGAGAAGCCATCCGACTTTTCTATTTTCATATATCAGCGGGTTCGCTTCACCCACGTTCACAGGCTCATCTCCCTCTCCGCACAGTATTTTTTTCGTGATACCTATTGTTGGCACGTCAAGCGCCACCCCAATGTGAGTCGCAATGCCCGCGCGCCTCGGATGGTTGATCCCCGCACCGTCAACCATGAGAATATCGGGAGTCATCTTCAATTTCTTAAAAACTTTGGCAATCACCGGACCTTCACGGAAACTCAGGAACGTTGGAATATAGGGAAAATCCACGGGCAAGATGGAATCGGCGCGCTCCACAACTTCAAGCGAACCAAAGTCCAGTACCACAATTCCAGAGATGACCCTGCCATCAACAAAAGCCTGATCTACGCCTGCTATGAACTGGAGTCTTCCAAAATTATCTTTTATGACCGCTCTTCCGGCCACAAGCTCCTGGACAGATAACAGGGATTCTCTTGTGCGATCAGACGGGAAAAAAATAGAAGTGTTGGGCACTAATCTTTCTTAAGCCATGGCATCATGGCTCTCAGTTCCTTCCCGACCTTCTCTATCCGGTGCTCGTTCTCCTGTCTTTCAAGCGCATTCAGGACCGGCCTGTTCGCCTTGCCTTCAAGCACGAACTCCTTTGCGAATTCCCCGCTCTGGATCCGTCGCAGCGCCTCTTTCATCGCCTGGCGCGACTGTTCGTTGATTATTTTCGGGCCGACCGTCAGGCCGCCGTATTCTGCGGTATTTGATACGTAATACCACATCTTGCTGAGGCCCCCCTCATGAATCAGGTCAACTATGAGCTTTAATTCATGCAGGGTCTCAAAATAAGCCACCTCAGGCTGGTACCCTGCCTCGACAAGCGTCTCGAATGAGGCTTTTATCATGCTGGTGCATCCGCCGCACAGGTCAACCTGCTCACCAAACAGGTCGGTTTCGGTCTCTTCCTTGAAAGTTGTCTCAAGCACGCCTGCGCGTGTGGCGCCGATTCCCTTGGCGTATGCCATCCCGGTATCCCTGGCATTACCTGTCGCGTCCTGGTATATTGCAAGAAGTGCAGGAACGCCGATGCCTTCCGTGTATGTGCGCCTGACAAGAAAACCCGGTCCTTTGGGTGCGACCATTATAACGTCCACATCTTTGGGCGGCACGATCTGGTTGAAATGTATGTTGAACCCGTGGGAGAAACACAGCGTCTTGCCCTTGCTCATGTGCGGGGCGATCTCACTGTAATATATAGTGCTCTGGATTTCATCGGGCACAAGCATCTGGACCAGATTTCCCTTTTTGGCCGCAGCAGCCATTTCCATGACCGTGAGGCCGTCGTTTTTTGCCTGTTCCCATGATTCTCCATTCTTTCTTACGCCAACAACCACATCAAGTCCTGAATCGTGCAGGTTCTGCGCCTGTCCGGCTCCCTGGCTGCCGTATCCGATGACGGCTATCGTTTTACCTTTCAATGCATCAAGGTCTGCATCCTTGTCGTAAAATATTTTCACCATAATTGATACTCCTTTCTCCTTTGATTACATTAATAGTTATAAATGTTTCATAAACCCGGGCTACTTTTTTTCACTCTGTACGACCTTCGCCCCGCGGTTCATCGCAATCTTGCCGGTCCTTACCATCTCTTTTATCCCGAACTGCCGAAGGAGCTGTTCGATCGCATTTATCTTGCTTTCGTCCCCCGTTGCCTCGACAACAAGTGATCTTGCACCTACATCAACTATCTTTGCCCTGAATACATCCACTATCTGCATAACCTCGGCGCGGGTTGAGGAATCGACGCCTACTTTGATAAGCGCAAGCTCCCTGTGTACGGCTTCGTCATTCGATATATCGCTGACACGAATAACATCGATAAGTTTATTAAGTTGTTTCATCACCTGTTCAAGCACATGGTCGTCGCCGCTTACAACGATAGTCATGCGCGAGGTGTCCGGGTCTTCAGTCACCCCGACAGCAAGGCTTTCTATATTGAATCCGCGCCTCGAGAATAAACCCGCAACCCTTGTCAGGACGCCGGATCTATTTTCCACAAGAACCGCAAGCGTATGTTTCATTTATTTCACTCCAGGTCAAGTATTTCATTTATCGCTGCGCCGGCTGGAACCATCGGAGAAACATTCTCTTCTCGTTCGACCACAAAATCTATGATGGTTGGTCTCTCGGATTTCACGGCTTCCCTGATAACATCTTCCACATCACTCTTCTTTGTAGCCCGCAGTCCCTGCGCGCCGTAAGCCTCAGCGAGTTTTACGAAATCCACGCTGCCTTCAAGGCAGGTTGCCGAAAAGCGCCTGTTAAAGAATAATTCCTGCCACTGCCTTACCATACCGAGGAAACCGTTATTCAATATAGCCACGATAACAGGAATGTCGTTCTGGACTACAGTGGCAAGCTCCTGCGAATTCATCTGGAAAGAACCGTCCCCTGCGATATCAATGACCGTGGATTCCGGCTTTCCTACCTTTGCACCCATGGCAGCCGGGAATCCGTAGCCCATGGTGCCGAGGCCGCCGCTTGAGATAAATGTACGCGGATTCTTATAGTTGAAGAACTGGGCTGCCCACATCTGGTTCTGCCCGACTTCAGTGACGATAACCGCATCAGGGCATATCTCGCTTATCTGTTCGACCACGAATTGCGGACGGAGGAGGTCATCTTTTCGATAGGATAATGGATATTCCTTTTTCCATGCAGCTATCTTTTTATTCCACGCTTCCGTTTTGACCTGTTCCTGTTTAATGTACTTAAGCAGGGTCTTGAGTACGTTCTTTGCATCCCCAACTATCGGAACATCTACCCTGACATTCTTCCCAATCTCTGCCGGGTCGATATCTATGTGGATCACTTTTGCATTGGGGGCAAAGGCAGATATTTTTCCAGTAACACGATCATCGAACCTGGCGCCTACGGCTATTATCAAATCCGATTCCTGGATCGCATAGTTTGCCGACCTTGTCCCGTGCATGCCCAGCATCCCGACAGAAAGCGGATGGGCCGAGGGGAAGGCGCCCATGCCCATAAGAGTTGTCGTGACAGGCGCCATGATGCTTTCAGCAAGCTGGCGCAGTTCCTCTGTGGCATCCGAGAAAATGATGCCCCCGCCGACGTAGAATATCGGCCTTTCAGCGCTAAGGATAAGGGATGCAGCCTTCTTGACCTGCTGTTCGTTCCCTGCAAAAGTGGGTTTATACCCCCGCAGTTTTACCTCCTGCGGATAATCGAATTCAATTGTTTCAGTCTGCGTGTCCTTGGGAATGTCTATCAATACCGGTCCTGGCCTTCCAGTCCGGGCGATGTAGAATGCTTCTTTGAAGATCCTGGGGATATCTTTTGCGTCCTGGACGAGGTAATTATGCTTGGTGATGGGAAGGGTTATGCCGGTGATATTAGCTTCCTGGAAAGCGTCATTGCCTATCATAAATCTCGGGACCTGACCTGTTATGGCTACGATGGGGATTGAATCCATGTAGGCTGTCGCGATGCCTGTCACGAGGTTCGTAGCCCCGGGGCCCGAAGTGGCGATGCATACTCCTACCTTTCCCGTGGCCCGGGCATACCCGTCCGCAGCATGTGCCGCTGCCTGCTCATGCCTTACAAGTATGTGTCTCAGGTCTGCGTCGTAAAGTTCATCATACAGTGGGAGTACCTGGCCGCCCGGATATCCGAAGACCACCCTGGCATCCTCTTTATAAAGTGATTCTACAACAGCGCGTGCGCCTGGCATTTTTCCTTTTGTCATTTGATTCACCTAAACAGATAATGTTTATAAATATTTCTCAAGAACCCTTATTTTCCTGCTGTATCAGCCTGTTTATGCCTTCAAGAACAGCCTCGACTGAGGCCATTATGATATCCGTGCGTGCGCCCCTGGCAGTAATGGTCTTTCCACCTTTGCTGAGTTTTACCCATACTTCGACAAGGGCATCAGTCCCGCCAGTTATCGCATCCACATGGTACTCGTCGAGGTGTATGTCGGCCACGCCTGAGATAGCTTTCCTGAGGGCATTTATGGCTGCATCGACAGGTCCTGTACCCACGCCGGCCTCGACAACGTGGTCTCCGTTGACCTTCAGCCTGACAGAAGCAGTCGGCATCACGGTATTGCCTGCGACAACTGTGAGTTCTTCAAGTTTGACCTTCGCCTCCTGGTATATCCCGAGCACCGTCTCGGCAATGGTCTGGAGATCCGCATCAGTGACTCGTTTTCCCTTGTCACCGAGTTCCTTTATCCTTGTAAGGATATCGTCGGTCTGTTTTTCACTGGCAGCAAGGCCCAGTTCTTTTAATGCAAGGACGACGGAACTCCGGCCCGTATGCTTTCCAAGTACAATACGCCGCTCCCGCCCGACAAGTTCCGGGGTGATGGGCTCATATGTTGCCGTATTGGCAAGGAGCCCGTGGACGTGTATGCCTGCCTCGTGAGAGAAGGCATTCCCTCCAACTATTGCTTTGTTCGGGGCAACGGGGATACCGCTCAACCTGCTCACAAGGCGGGACGTAGTGTACAGGCCTTTCATGTCGATCTTTGTCCTGTGCTTGTATAATGAGTACAGAACCATTACAACTTCTTCAAGCGAGGTGTTACCCGCCCTCTCACCGATGCCGTTTATTGTGACATGGGCTTCCTTTGCACCTGCACGAAGCGCGGCAACAGTATTGGATGTCGCAAGCCCGAAATCATTATGGCAGTGGACGCTTATAGGTACACGAAGCTGCGACAGGTCGCTAAAGATCTCATACGTCCTTTCGGGAACGAGGATACCCACGGTATCGCAGAAACACAGCCTGTCTGCGCCTGCATCTGTTCCCGCATTATAAACGGATTTCAGGTATTCAAGGTCCGCCCTTGATGCGTCCTCACCGCTGAGTTCCACGATCAGGCCGTGCGATTTTGCGTACTCCACCATTTTAACAGCCATCTCACGCACCGTGTCCCTGTCTTTTTTGAGTTTTTCCTGTATATGGAGGTCTGAAACAGGTACAACGAGGTGGATGGAATCAACATCGCACCCGAGCGCACTGTCGATATCTTCCTTACGGATGCGACAGTAACTGCATATCTCGGCATTCAACCCCTCGCCGGCTATTTTCTTGATAGCGGCCCGCTCACCCTCTGATGTAATGGCGGAGCCGGCCTCAATGATGTCCACGCCGAGGCTGTCGATCTTCCCTGCTATCAAAAGCTTGTTTTCGGTCGTGAGTGAAACTCCGGGTGTCTGTTCTCCATCCCTTAAGGTCGTATCCAGGATTTTTATATCGTTAAATAAAGCGATCCCTTCTATTCATTATATCACCTTGGTGTGGCCTTCAAAATATGCTTCCTATTAGAAAAATCTATCCACTATTTCAACTGCCCTGGCTATCAGCTCGGCGCTCTTTTCAAGGTCGGACATAGAGAGGACGGATACCGGGGTGTGGATGTATCGAGTCGGCATGCTGATAACGCCTGTCGGGATGCCCTCTTTAGTGAGATGGATGGCAGATGCGTCTGTCGTTCCGCCCGTTCCCACTTCAAGCTGGTACGGGATGCTATTGGAATCGGCAGCTTCTTTCAGCCATTTCAATACAGGTTCGGGAACTATTATCCCGCGTCCGTCAGCATCGCTCACAGTCACTGACGGGCCTTTTCCCATCTCGATGGCAGAGTCTTTTTTCTCGATCCCCGGATGGTCGCCTGTGATTGTGACATCGGTAGCCAGCGCCACATCAGGATTTAATCCGAAGGCTGATGTCTTTGCACCTTTTAATCCCACTTCTTCCTGTACCGTGAATACGGCATATACAGTCGCCTTCACATCTTTCATTTGCGAAAGCGCCTCTATCAGCATCGCACAGCCCGCGCGGTTATCAAAAGCCTTGCCAGTGACCCTGTCGTTGCCAAGAGATTTGAACTCCGCATCCGAAGTAACAGGAGTTCCAGCCCTTACTCCCATCCTGTCGGCGTCATCCTTGCTTGTGGCGCCAAAGTCGATGAACATATCTTCAGCCTTGATTATCTTGTTCTTTTCCTCCTCCTTGATGGCATGGGGAGGTTTTGAGCCGAGCACGCCGTATATCTGCCCGTTCTCAGTATGCAGTATCATCCTCTGGTTAAGGAGCGTCTGGTCAAACCACCCGCCGGTCTTTGTGAACCTGGCAAAGCCTTTATCGTCAATGTATTTTATCATGAGGCCAATCTCGTCCATGTGCGCCGCGAGCATCACTGACGGGGAGCCGCCTCTTTTTGTGGTGATGAGATTTCCCATCCTGTCCGTTCTCATTTCGTCAACATAAGGTCTGACTTCCTCTTCTATTATCTGCCTGACGCTTCCTTCGTAGCCGGAAACGCCGTGCGCGTTGGATAATCGCTCTAATAAGGCTTTCAGGTCGCTCATAATTTTCACTCCGCTTTTAATTGTAAGGGGAAGTAATTAAGGTATTGGAAAAATTGAAACCATTACAATTCATGTTGGTGATTCATTGATCAGCAAGTATGAGCATAGTTTCAAAAGATAATAATATTGAGGAAATTATTTTGTTAATATAATTCCTACAATTACTGCTATAACAATCTCTATAACAATCTCTATAACAATCTCTATAACAATTTGATATATTCTTTCTATAAAAAAATTACAAATTTTATTAATAAAATTATCAGATTTGAAAATCTTTAATGGCTCTAATTTATTTTCCAATTTTTTTGCGATATATTTATTGAACTTATCCTTATATGTTAAATTAAACGAAATTAAACCACCTGCACTTGCTATATTATTATGAATAAAGGAATTCGCCTCTAATTCATCAATCAAATCACTCATTTTGTCGTAGGTGTTTCTGTCTCTTAATTCATTTATTGATAGAGTCACCCAATTTCTACTATCTACTAATAAACTTTTATTAGTAACATAAAATAAAATATCAATATCTTCAAGATAATCTTTGGTTATAAATCCATTATTTTTTAATTCATTTAAATAATTTAATAATTTATTAGCGTCATAAAAAAGGATTACCTTAAAGCTGTTCCTAAGTTTGGCATTTGACCTATTTTATTGGAACTATGGGATATAGCGGATTTTTATTACCCTATGGTTATAATAAATATAAAAATCGTTCTATAATATTAAGGATATATTGTTGAATATGATACCAAATGATAGGATTCAACAACCCAAATTAAAATCAATCGTTATAACAAACGACCAACCCCAAAGCAATTATGTCGCCTCTATAAAAATCTCAAGGCAACCAAGGTTGTACCCAGTCCGGCGTAGAGGTAGCGATCTCCGAATGCCTTCTTGAGCGCAGTAAACGTGGGCTCGCCGGTGCAGTGGCCAGGCGCGACGTACGCCACTTTGAAGGTGTCGCGCAGGGCGGTGACGATCTTCTCGATCTCTTCGTCCTTGGACACCACGAGGTGGAACCCGCCGGCGACAAAATGGATGTGCGGGTTGATCTTCGCCGCGGCTTCCACGATCTTGTCGATTCCGGGATGCGAGCAGCCCACCACGATCGCCATGCTCTCGGGCGTATTAATGGCCAGCGACAACTCGCGCAGTTCCAGCGTGCCCGGTTTGTCGGAGACCAGCGCGATCAGATGGATGCCGGGGGCGATCTCCGTGGTCTTGTCGATTAACTCGAAGTTGGCAGTGGGCCAGGCGGCTCCGAACCGCATGACTGCCGGCGGCGCGCCGTCATAGTAGCGCTGCTCCGGTGGCAGGGAAGCGTCCTTGCGATAGAAGGTGCTCGGCAAGTCGGCGCCGTAGACGCCGAACCCCTCCTTAGGCGCGTAGATTTTTACCTTCGGGTTCACGCTCAGCAGATAGGCCATGCCCCCCATGTGATCGCCATGGCGGTGCGACATGACAACGAAGTCAAGCTTGGATAGGTCGATACCCTTGGCCTTCGCGTTCTGCGCCAGGATGTCGGGATTGTTGCCGGTGTCGAACAGAATGCGCTTGCCGCCGTACTCGATGA
>DATCUE010000064.1:0-20982 GCA_036567605.1 Candidatus Methanoperedens sp.
AGACATCGGTGCGACCCTGAAAAAAGGATTTGTGATAACGATAGATTACGGCTATCCGTCGTATGAATTATACCAGGAATACAGGAACCGGGGGACACTTATGTGTTATTTCAGGCATACTGCGAATGAGAACCCGTTTGAACATATAGGCGACCAGGATATAACATCCCATGTGAATTTCTCGGCACTGGCCCACTTTGGCCGGAAAAATGGACTTGAACTGTGCGGTTTCACAGACCAGGCGCATTTCCTTATCGGGCTCGGGATTGAGGAATATCTCAAGAAGTTACAGGAAAACGAACCCGGAAATTACCTGAAAAAAATGCTGCAGGTAAAGACTTTGCTAATGGAGATGGGTGAGACATTCAAGATACTTGTGCAGAAGAAGGGATTGGATGCTGTGGAACTTTCGGGTTTGAAGTTCTCCGGCAGGTGGGAAATCTAAAAAGTTAACAAAATACTTTTCTACCATCACCAATATTTAAGAAAGCATGAAGTTATTCGGCGTCCTTGGAGACCCCGTATCCCACAGCCTTTCACCCGTCATGCATAATGCAGCTTTTTCCGCCCTCGGGATGGAATGCGAATACCATGCATTCAGGGTCAGCCCCGAAAACCTGCGAAATGCAATACATGGAGCATATGCCCTGGGATTCGGAGGACTTAACCTTACGATACCGCTAAAAGAGAAAGCGCTTGAGATAGTAAAGCCTGAAGCTCTTGCAAAAGAGATTGGCGCGGTGAACACTGTGGACTTCAAAGAAGGTATTGTGGGCTATAACACGGACGGCCTCGGTGCCAAAATGGCACTTGAGGGGAACGGCGTCGTGATACGGGGAGAAAAGGTACTGCTTCTCGGAGCAGGAGGTGCCGCCCGCGCAATAGCGTTCCAGCTTGCAAAAGAAGGCGCAAGCGTAACTATAGCCAACAGGACGGTTGAAAGAGCGGAAAAACTCGCAAGAGATGTAAGTAAGGCAGGCAAGGCAGAGGCATGCAGTCTTGATGACCTTATAGATCTTGTCAAGGATTGCGATATTCTTATAAACTCAACCTCAACAGGCATGTTCCCAAAAGTTTCAGAAACCCTCGCAACTTCGGATATGATGCATGGCGACCTTGTGGTTTTCGACATTGTATATAATCCCGTGGACACACTGCTGCTTCGTGAAGCCAGGAAAGCAGGCGCAAAAACGATAGATGGCGTAATGATGCTTGTGTACCAGGGTGCAGAAGCATTCAGGATCTGGACAGGCCGTACCCCGCCTGTTGACGTTATGGAAAAAGCTGTCAGGGAGAGGCTTGGATGAAAATATTGATAATCGGCGGAACAGGGGAGACCGGCAGGTGGTTTGCAAAATTTTATAAGAAAAACGGGTTTGATGTTGCCATCTGGGGGATAAATAAAAAAAAGGATATAGCGCAGGAACTTGGAGTACAGTTCGCCGACGAACTGGATGCCCAGATAAAAACAAGTGATATCGTCATGATCTCAGTCCCGATAAATATCACCGAAAAGACAATAGAAAGCATAGCCCCGAAAATGCCTGCCGGAAGCCTGCTTATGGATATCACATCCATAAAAACAGGCCCTGTTGACGCATTAACAAAGTACGCACCCCTGAATGTTGAAATCCTTGGAACTCATCCAATGTTCGGGCCTTCAATACCTGATATAAGAGGCCAGACCGTGATTTTTACCCCGGTTGAGGGCAGATGCACCAGATGGCTCCAGATTATTAAGAATATTTATGAAGATAATGGTGCCCATATTGAGATAATGGACGCTGTGCAGCACGACAGGATGATGGCAGTGGTACAGGGTCTCACACATTTCGCAATCATATCCATTGGGTCGGCTTTCAGGGAGCTTGATTTCGACGTCGCCAACTCCCGCAAGTTCATGAGCCCAATGTATGATATCATGCTTGACCTTGTCGGGAGGATACTTGCACAGAATCCGTATTTATATGCCATGATCCAGATGAATCCCGAAGTGGCGAATGTGCATAAGGCTCTTATCAACCAGTCCAATCTGATGGCTGATATTGTCAAAAAGAAAGATATTGAAGGTTTCGTAAACCTGATGAAAAAAGCATCTGTTCATTTCGGGGATACTGAATCTGCACTCCGCAGGTCTGAGAAACTAATAGGTACAAAGATAGCGGAACGCGAAGAACTCGTGCGTTCCATAGGTCATGAACGTGCACTCAGGCATATATATTCAGGCGTGGTTCATTACGGACTGGTCAGGAAGGTAACGCCAAGAAAGGTGTTACTGGAACGGGGCGGGAAGCTAACCGAGTTCTTAATTGAGAATGTAAGACTTCTGGATGATGTGGAATTTCGTGCATGGAAAATTGTGAATCTAAGAAACGTGATACGAGATGTCTCAGTTTTCATTCCACATAGTTCGAATCCCGATATAATCAGGAACGTAATCAGCAGGACAGAAGGAATCATTTCAGCAGAAATAAGAGATATTTATGAAAAACAGAACTCAACAAGTGTTACATATCGCTTAACAATATTTGGGGATCTTGATGCTGAGGGTGTGCAGAAAGCAGTTGAGGATATCTTCAGCGGCATTGGCTGCAAAATCAGGTAAGATTTATTATTAATGAACACACGCAAACAGGAAAGTGATATCATGGTGGAAAAAACTACCAAAAGACCGGATATAAGGAAATTAAGAATCGGAGATGTCCTTCATGTAGGAACTGAAGATAAAGGCGAAATTTTTAAGGTGACAAAACTCGGCGAGAATACATTTATCCTTGACCAGGGTGGGGAACTGAGGGAATACGGAAGAGCCGTAATGGCCAAGAACATTTTCGGTTTTGCCGAGAAGTATAAGGCGGTTTACTGGGTAACGCACGAAGAGGAGTGAGAATTAATTTTCCCAAAATGATAGCAGGTCTATTAATTCTGACATTCTTTGAATTTGTTTTGTCGCTTCAAGAACTTCATTTTCGTGCCCACTTTCGCATAGATTTTTTAAGTCCTTTAATTTCCGGATTTTAATTTCAATCTTAGATTCATATAATTCCACAGTATCTCCCACATTCCAGCCAGAAATTCCTGTTTTGATGATATCAGAATGCAGGGTTACAATGTCGCGAAATTCGTCAGGTTTAGTCTTACAAAGAGTACATAATTTTTCAATGTCATCGATAGAGAGTAGTTTCAAATCCTTGGATCTTACAATTGCCTTGGCTTTTATTTGTTTTTGTTTAAAGGATGTAATTAATTTTGCATTTTCAGCAGGTACATTAATTTCCCAGTTAACAGAATCAACATCCATACCTGCAAAATCAGCTACTGAAAATACTTTTGCCTTATTTACCATTAAATCCATTTCATTGGGTGTCAGATTTAAAAATTCTTTTGTTTGGTTAACCTCTGCAATTTGATTGCGGGCTTTTTTCCGAATCATGTCAAAGTACTTTTCTGTTATTCCATCTTTAAAAGTTAGTCCATCAACATTTAGTTCCGTGTATGCAAGTTGTTCAACCGTTTTGATATTATTTTTATACAACTCGAACGCTATATCCTTATCTACATTAAGTTTGACCACAAGCTCTAAATTTTCAATTTTGTATTTTTCCCTCTCTTGTATCTCTTTTATCAAATCTTCGGGCAATAATTTCTTAACAGATCTATATAACCATTCCTCGATTGTTTTGGTAAACATACCTGTAAAAAAGGAAAACAAGATAACAAACCAGAAATTCTGCATCTGGGCAACATTAAGCAAAATAAAGACGGCCAGTATGGCGATATATGGTGCAATAGTAACTCTTCTGATATACACCCAAACGATACTTTTCTTCTTATATTTCGGCATAGCCTGCTCAAAAATTTCGTTAATGCTGATCAATAAATACGAGAGAATACCAATTAGCGCAAAAAGTGGAATATACACTGAGAAGCGAGTGTCACCTGGCAAAAAGATATTCTCTTTACGTTCCAGGAACGAATAGACAATTACCGCAGGCCATGAGGACAACGCTATTATAAACAATATATTTCTTACAATTTCCTCGATCTTTTTTTGATAAAAGATACAATATGCAATTAATAACACAAAAACTGTAATAAATATTAACCAAAAGGGTTTTTTAATAAAATAAAAAAAAATTGAATATCCTATTAGCAATATTAATATTGATAATATTAAATAAAATTTACTATATGTCATTTCAGCAGTTTTCCCAGTTGATTTTTTTTCCTCTGGCGATTGAGGAAAACTATCGTAAAACCTGATAACCCAGTAGATAAATACCAAGAATCCAAGTGTGGCGGGAATAAAAATCAACCAGGAATCATAATCTTTTTGGTTTTTTATGGGTCTTAGAGTGAACTTTATTTTGTTCTCAGCAGGCAAAAGCGTTATGTTTTCTGATAAATCTTCATAACTTTCAGCCTTAATAATGAAAGTATACGTCCTATTTTGCTCTCCAGAAAAAGAAGAAATTCCATTTTCATTTGAATAAAGCGAATATAAAATTGACCCGTTAGCAACAATTTCTATTGTTGCCTCTTTGACTGGCAAATTACTGGTGTCATTTATCTGGATATGTGTTTGGATTTGTGAGGGTTGCGGGGGAAGTCGAACATTTTCTTGTACTATTGTTTGATTCTGACTATTATTGACATCAGCATTTCCGTTAAAGTTCAGAATTAGCAAAGAGAATACAAATATTATTATACACTTACACATCCACCATTTCATAAATCATAATAATTATTATTATGATATATGAACTTAACGTATATCTATGAATAAAGTCCTCTTGCTATCATTTCTCAACTTTTTCCATAGCAGCTTCAACCAGTTCCCCTGTCATCTCAGGCAACTTTCTGCCATACCTCTTATGTTTCCTGGGCTTGCAGTTCGTAAGTGCATATGCAAAAATTATCGGGGCTCCTACCGTGGCATCGATGTACGGTATCACGTTCCCTTCTCCTGCCTTTGGTATTTTTCCCCATGATTTACCCTCATTGATTGTGGCGCCTGAAAGCCCTCCTGTGTCAGGGCGGTCAACCGTGACCTGGATAACATAATTCTCACCCGGGCATTCCATACCCAGTATCTGTGAAATCGTGGGCCCAGTCTGCTGCAGGAAATTTTTGGGAACACCTCCCCCTATTTCAAGGGCGCCGCGGGGAATGTTATCCATCATGCTGCGATAAACAATAGATGCGCTTTCAAGGACGTCCATTGTAGGGCTTGGATCTATGAAATCCACCGGCTCCAGTTCTTTAGAACCTTTCCCGGCTCTGGCCATTATGGGAATATAACTCGTGTTCATACCCACCGAAGAATCAGCATAAGCAGGTACAAAGACGGGAACCTCGTTTTTCGATGCCGAAGCGATGAACGAGCGTTCGGGATGTTTCGCTGTCTCCAGAATCCCTTTACCGAGGGTTTTATAATAATATGCAGTTGAGAACTTTTCAGGGAACTCTTTTCTTTCAACCGCTTTTCGCGTAAGCTCCTGGATAATTTTATCCTGGGCTAAGAGGGTGCGTTCCATGTCGATATAAACATCATAAATCCTGACAACATCGTTCTCCGCCAGTTCATTGTCGTCTGCCGTGAAATCCCCCTGGTGTACAGGCAGTCCGTATGCAAAGTGCATATCATGATATGTATTTGCGCCAGTTGTAACTATCCAGTCGATAAAACCCTTTTCCATCATCTTAATAATTCCTCCGCCTATACCCACGGGAGTCATTGCGCCTGCAAGAGTCAGACATACGGTCGAGTTCTCATCGATCATTGTCTTGAAAAGGTGGCAGGCCTGCGCCAGTCGTTTTGCATTATATCCCATGCAATCGAAGATATCGTCTACCAGTTCCGTTACAGTCATGTCCTTTTCAAGGGGCAATGGGAAAATCGGTTTTCCTTCCCAGTAATCATGTTTCAGGTGGCGCATATTCATACATCTCAGATACTTTCATTTCAAAATATTCAGCGAGATATTTAAGAATTTGCTACCTATTGTTACCATGATAAAAAAGATGAGATTGAATGCAAGAATGAGAAACCGATACGAAGTTATCCGGCAGGCTTCTCGTCCTTTTCCCGCATCTGTCTCATGATCTCTTCATATTCAAGCGGATGTTCATGCTTCATCTGCTCTTCTGAGAGGTTCCCTGTAAGCCAGGCTTTCGACATTGGAAATACCTCAGGGCTGTAATGGACATTCCACCAGTGGACTATGAAAATAAACAGGGTTGCCAGTAAGGCCTCGTCCGTATGGATAATCGTCGCAAGATGCACGTATGCGTAAGGGATGATTTCCATTGCCTGGAAAGGGAACAACATTATGAGTCCTGTAACGCACAACATTACCATACCCCAGAAAGCTCCCCAGTAATCGAATTTTTCTTTCCAGCTATATCTTCCATACTTTGGATGTTCTGCTTTTCCGATGTAAAAAAGAACCGTTTGCCAGAAATCTTTTGCATCTTTTAAAGTTGGCCATACTTTCCTGTCGAGTATGGATTCCTTGTCAACAAAGATGTGGTAACCGACATGATAAACACCGAGAATTACCATGGTAATTCCTGCCGTATGATGTATCTGGGTTCTCATTTCAAATCCCCCGACAAGATTTATTATTACGGGCGACCACCATGCATCTGGGAATTTTATAGGCATACCCGTGACCACGAGGAGCATGAAAGATCCGATCATTACCCAGTGCTGTACAAGTTGATTGAAAGTGAACCGTTTAAAGAAGACTTCGCCCATTGTTTTTTCTCCTGCTAATTCCTGAGAATATGATACTTCAATAAGTGATTGCTTGCTCATAAATCTACCATCTCCTCTGGATCTTGAACCTTGAAATCAAATCCAGAAGTACCATACCTGCAAAAAGGCCTATTACACCCGTTGTAAGTATCTTGAAAAATATGGCAATCCAGTAGGCAAGATCGAAGGGGCCGAGGAAATAAGCCTTCATCTGCGGATCCAGACGCGACTGATTAAATACCAGTTCGCCTGTGTGCAAAGACTCCTTATCGTGGACAAGGCCGGCCGCAATCTTGGTGTCAAACCTCGCCCCCGGGTGGCAGTTCTCCTTTCCGCACGTCTTGGGGAGGTTATCGGGGTATGTGCTTGACGTAGGGTCTTCGTGGGATTTTGTGATGTGATTGTTGTGGCAATCCGCGCAGGTCGCAACCACGTTATAACCTTTGCTTAATGCTTTCCAGTGGAAAGACTCTTTGTAGGTATCAAGCCGATCAGCCTTGATTCCGTAATACCATGCACTCATTAATTCTTTGTTGGCATGACATTTTGCGCAGGTAGCCGGACTGTTTTGATGGTTCGATGAAGATTTCGGGTCTTTTATGGCACGTATTTCATGAATCCCATGGCAATCCGTACACGTTGCTGCTTCGGGATGCCCTTTCTTGATCGCATCCCAGTGGATGCTCTGCTTATAATCATTTGCTTCATTGATGTGGCATTTTGAACATACATTGGTTATATTGTCTCTTGATGGCTTGCCGATGAAATCTCCCGACATCACGCTATAGGATATGACCGTCGCGTTTGTTTGTACGCTTCCTCCGTGACAGTCGGCGCAGGTGAAACCCATCTGGTAATGGACATTATTCCTGAATTCATTGACGACCGTCGTATGACAATGGTAACATGATACATCCTGCTGGGCCGAGCCAGCCGGGATAAATAAGAAGAATGCTAAAACAAAAATCAATGCGTATTTCTTTTTCAATGATGAGCATTTGCTCATACAGCTGGGCAACATTATTATTTACCTCTTTACATAATTTTAGTTATTCCTATCCGTTTTTAACTATACCCCGTTTTTATCCCGTTTTTCGGATGTAATCAACCTTATCCTGATGCCTTAAATAATTTGTGATTTCCAAAAATAAATTATATTATTTAACCATTACGATTTCCATTGTGGAGATATTGGATTCTCCCCTCTCCGATGCAATCTTTTCAGTCCCGATTCGTATGTCCTTTACTTTAGACTCTGTCAGGAACCTGTTCCTGGTGACTTCTGCCACATCTACCGCCCTTGAGATGGCCCTTCCTCTGGCTTTGATAGTAACTTCCTTGGCACCGCTGTTAAATTGTGTAACCACTGCGAGAACATAGTTCATCACAGGTTTGTTTCCGATATACACTACGTTATCCTCTGTCATGGTTTCACCTCTTTACCTGTATGGTGAATTACAATCTTCCTACATATAAACAATTTCATATACCGGCAGGGAAGAACAGATTGTAAATGATAGAAATCGAAGTGAAAGCGCGGATTGAAGACCTGAAGAATATCGAGAGAGAAATAATAGCAGCGGGTGCCACACCTATCGGAATAGAGAACCAGGCAGATACTTATTATAATGCACCGTTTCGGGATTTTGGCAGTACGGATGAGGCCCTGAGAATAAGAGTCCAGGATGATGCATGTTTTCTAACTTATAAGGGCCCAAAGATGGATAAGATTTCCAAGACCAGAAAAGAATTCGAAATAAAGATTGACGAAGTCACAAATATGGGAAACATATTGTCTTCTCTCGGTTTTTATCCCGTCGCGACCATAGTAAAGAAAAGAAAAAAATACTTGATGGATGATTTTAATATCGCCCTCGACGATGTGCGAAATCTCGGCTATTTTATTGAGATAGAGATTTCAGCAAAAAATCCCGCCAATTATGAAGATAAAGTTGAAAGGATCTTTAAATTTATCGAAAAATTGGGTATAAGCAGGTCTTCAACGGTTCGTGAATCATACCTGGAAATGCTCCTTGGAGAAAGCCAGATTAAAAATCGTTCGTCCTTATTAGAATAAATATATATACTGCGATTATCTTTTCTGCGTTCATGAGCGTATTCCGTTCACTGAATCCAGGAATCCAGGATGCCTTGGCAAAGCAGGGATTTGTAACCCCGACCGAGCCGCAGGAGAAAACAATCCCCGCTGTTTTCGCTCATGAACATGTACTGCTCATAGCACCGACAGGTTCGGGTAAAACCGAATCAGCCGTACTCCCGGTTTTTAATGCTGTCATGCAAAAAAAAGCAGAGGACAGGCGCGGGATATCCGTTCTGTACATTACTCCTTTGCGCGCCCTGAATAGGGATATGCTGTCGCGCCTTGAATGGTGGGGCCGTGAACTTGACATTAAAGTGGCTGTCAGGCATGGGGATACGACGACATATGAGCGGCAGAAGCAATCTTTAAGACCCCCGGATTTTCTTGTAACAACCCCCGAGACGCTCCAGATAATGCTGACAGGTAAAAGGCTCAGGCATAACCTTCGCACTGTTACTCACGTGATTATTGATGAGGTGCATGAGCTTGCTTCCTCAAAGAGGGGAGCGCAGCTATCAATAGCGCTTGAGCGGCTTGTGGAAGTATGCGGGGAATTCCAAAGGATAGGCCTGTCGGCGACTGTCGGGAAGCCGGATGAGGTAGCACGTTTTCTTGCAGGAACGGACAGAACGGCGCGAGTGATAGAGGTATCCCTCATAAAACAGCTTGAGTTCAATGTTGCATGTCCAAAACCTGCCCCTGAAGATAGGGAATCCTCAAAAAAACTTATGTGTACCCCTGAGATGACTTCCCATCTGCGGGTAATATCAGATATCGTAAAAAAGCACAAGTCAACTCTTATATTTGTGAATACGCGGGAATCGGCTGAAATGCTGGGCTCAAGGTTCAAAATGCTCGATATCCCGATCGGGGTGCATCATGGTTCGCTTTCGCGGGAGGCGCGCATTGAAGCAGAAGATAATTTCAAGAGAGGTGTTCTTTCAGGACTCCTGTGCACCTCCTCAATGGAACTGGGTATAGATATAGGCGATATCGACCATGTGATTCAGTACATGTCGCCAAGGCAGGTCACGCGCCTGATACAGAGAGTAGGGCGCGCCGGGCACTGGGTGGGTGAAGCGTCCAGGGGCACGATAATCACTATGGGTGCGGATGATGCGGCCGAATCCTCTGCGATTACGAGAAAGGCAAAAGCCGGCGAGATCGAGACAATCGATATCCATGAGAACAGCACCGATACGCTTGCAAACCAGGTGTGCGGGATGGCGCTGGATTTCGGGGAGATCGCACTTGATAAGATCTATTCGATCGTAAAAAGAGCTTATCCTTACCGAACCCTAAATATTGAACTCTTAAGAGCTGTGGTCAAACAGCTCGAGGACAGCAGGATAATATGGTTCATTGAAGGGAAAATCGGAAGAAAAAGGAAAACGCTGCAGTATTTTTTCGAAAATCTCTCCATGATACCTGATGAGAAACGCTTCGAGATATTCGATATCGTGAGCGGGCGAACCGTCGGTGGGCTTGATGAGGTATTCGTGGCGGATTTTGCACGGCCGGGCGCCGTATTTATAACAAAGGGAGAGATGTGGCGCATCATCGAGATAATTACCGAGAAAAGCAGGATAAAGGTTGAACCGATAAGAGATCCCGGGGGAGAGGTACCGAACTGGATCGGGGAGGAAATACCCGTTCCGTATGAAGTAGCGCAGGAAGTGGGAACTATTCGAAAGCGGATCGCCAAGAGGCTCGCAGATGGCCGGGATGCAGGGAAAATAATAGAAGATTACAGGAAAGAGTATCCGGCTGATAGCGAAGCTGCCAGTGAAATACTGGAGCTTGTAGAAAAGCAGAGAAAATCCGGCCTTGCCGTGCCAGACGATGGAACGATTGTCGTAGAACAGGATGGGACTTCGATAGTTATCAACATATGCGGGGGGCACAGGGTGAATGAGACCCTGGGGCGTGTACTTACATCCCTGCTTGCCGCGAGGTTCGGTGCAAGCGTGGCGATGGAAATCGACCCTTACAGGATAAAGCTTGAGCTTCCAAGGATGCTTAATGCCGAGAGGATAAAGGAACTTATACTGGCAACGAGTCCTGACCACATAGAACCTGTCATCGAGATGACCCTGAAGAATACCATGCTGCTTAAATGGAAGATGGTGCATGTGGCGCGAAAATTTGGGGCGCTTTCCCGCGATGTGGATTATGAACGCATAAGCATGAAAAAACTGCTTGAGGTATTCGAGCATACCCCAATGTACGATGAGGCAGTGCGGGAGATATTCCACGACAAGCTCGATATAGCGCGCGCCAGAGAGGTACTGGGGAATATCCAGAGTGAGAAATTGAAACTTATAGTCCAGCACTCAAGCCCGATAGGGGAAGCCGGCTTCATGGGCGGGAGGGAACTGATGGCGCCTGAGAAGGCCGACAGCTCCATAATAATGGCGCTTAAGAGCAGGATAATGGATGACCATGTGATACTCTTCTGCGTGAACTGCAAGAAATGGAAATCCAATAAAATGGTCAAGAGCGTGCCGGAGCGCCCCGAATGCCCGCTGTGCGGAAGCAGGCTGGTTGCGGCGCTAAAACCCTGGGAGGAAGAGGAGATAAAGATTGTTAAAAAGCCTGAGAAAGAGAAAACTGAGGAAGAGAAAAAGAGGACTGCGCGCGTTTACAGGAACGCCAGCCTTGTGCTCTCGCAGGGAAAGACGGCGGCAATCGCACTGGCTTCAAGGGGGATAGGGCCTGAGACTGCATCAAGGGTTATAAGGAAGATGAGAGAGGATGAGGAGGGATTCTATCGCGACATACTCATTGCGGAGAGGAATTATGCCAAGACAAAGAGGTTCTGGGATTAAGAGTATTTTTCATTCCCGTCTATGAACTGTTTTCACCATAATTTCCACAGCAGTTCGGTTTATTGTTTTTAAAGGTATTGCTTCCTGGCACTGTTTTTGCTTTCTTTCTGCCAGGAACTGCTTTAGAAACGTGTTCCTTGACCACGATCTCTGCCACTTCGCGTGCATATCCTTTAAGTTCTTCCTCAGGCACCTCATCTATCCCGAAAGGCAGATCGGATTCATAAAGCATGTCTGCCCGGATTATCTCAAGATCGATTTCAGGAAGCACACCTTTCATCATCCTCGAAGAGCAGGATATGAAGCAACCTTCTATTGCGATTGTTTTATTCGCTCTTCTGACAAGATTTCTTTGCCCCGTGTTTTTTGTAAAGGCGCCGCCAAGGCAGATGCGGACGGTCTCTTCCCTTGCAAGCCCGTGCGCAACAAGGTTTGCGGCCAGTCGTGCAACTTCGCCTTTGCTGCACGCCCCCTCGCAGGCCATAACAGCTATCCTGGGCGGTTTCGTCGAGTGCTTTTTTGCATACTCCTCGCAGGCAGGGCATGATTGTTCCACTTTTTCGATATTGATAGTTTCGTACATTTTTTACCTCTGGCATGAGTATTTAATTTTGGTCGTTATAAACAATAGAACCGAATATCAAAATAAATTGAAATCACAAAAATATTTACCCTTTAAAAGCGCTTTTTTTGCCATGCCAAAAGTCCGGTGCTGCCCTTCTGATTGTTCTGTAAAAAGTGATTGGGAGAAAGAGCTTCAAATAGAGAAGGATCTCTTTAAAACAAATCAATTCCATGAAGTGAACAATATATTCAAAGTTCTTGGCAATCCTTCAAGGTTAAAGATAATTCTGTTGCTTTTAAACAGGGACCACTGTGTCTGTGAGCTGATTTATATACTAAGAGAACGGCAGAATCTGGTATCATATAACCTTGGTATCCTGAAAAGGTATGGAATGGTTGATTTCTACAACCGCTCCAAGCATAAATATTACAGACTGGGAGATGATGCCGTGAATATTGCCAGAATGGTCAGGAATTTAATGGGAAATAAACATGATATTTTATAATTTCATGCAGGTTAAAAAAGAGTTCCAACGAATAAAGGCACAAGGAATATTATAAATGCCAGACCTGTGATCGATGCACATGCCCAAAAAATATAGCCAAGCATTATTGGTGAGAACTTCATAAATTCAACTCATTTTAAGATGAGATTTACACCTATATAAAATTTCCTAAAAAATTAAAAGATAAAAATTATAAATTAAACTTTTTTGAGTTTTTCGATGCCTACTTTTTCAACATTGGGTTTGTTGATGGTAGCGGGCATCCATTTCGGCTTATTCTTTGGTGCCGAAACGTTTTCTTTCCATCCCTTGTAGATATGAATTTTCTTGGTCCCTCTTTCCCTCAATCTTAACTCAACGGGTTTGGATTTTGTTCCTCTGCTCCTGTTGGCTGCCTTCAATGCCGCCTGCCGAGGTTGATTACCGGTGAATACTCCAGTCTCGTTTCCGTTCTTTTCCCTTAGTACAAAATTTCTTATTTTCGCCATATTTTCATACCCCGACAACGATTTGTTGTCGTATCTTAATGTGTTTCGTTATAGTATATATACTTTGTTGTGAAATTTGTGGCTAAGCATACTGTTTTATGGTTACAGTGCAACATACACAAGTATTTTGAAAATGGAAAAAGCCGATGCCCTCGGCTTGAAATGGCTCATTCGGTTTCTTTCAGACCGGCTATATAGTCGTACAAAAATGCAGCTACAATTGCACCAATTATCGGACCAACGACGTATACAGGGAAAAAGTTCCAGAGATTGGGTCCCCCAAAAAGGCTATCTCCGACATATGGTCCGAAAGTGCGCGCCGGATTAAGTGAAGATCCCGTGATGTTGCCCGTGACAATGATATCCACAGCAATAACCATGCCTATGGCAAATCCGGCGAACTGGTTGGGAGCCCGTTTGTCCAACGCCACACCCATTATGGTCAGCATCAGGAAAAACGTGGCTATTGCTTCAGATAGTATGGCCTGCATATATGTAACATCCGCAAAAGGGGCTGTTGCACCCAGACCGCCCACTGTCGCAGCCCTTCCGCCCAGTACAGCTACAAGAGAGATAGAACCGAGCACGGCCCCTATCAATTGTGCCACAACATACGGCAATACATCTTTTGCAGGAAATCTTCCTGTCACCCAGAGGGCAATTGTCACGGCGGGATTGATGTGCGTGCCCGATATATGACCGAATACGTAGATCATGCACATGACAATAAATCCGAATGCCAGACCTATGGCGAGCCAGTCCCCCAACCCGCCGTAGCCTATGCCTATATTGAATCCTCCTTTATTCGTCTGCCCCTCGGCCAGCAGCAGCGTTATTACTGCAGCGCCTGTCCCGATGAAAACAAGGGCATAAGTGCCAATGAGTTCTGCCAAAAACCTTTTTCCTATTCCTATTTCAGCCATATCAATACCTCACTTAAGGGCATTATAGCATTCCTGGCACAGGATTCTGGGCAGTTTCTTCCTGGCTTTGGAACGCGGGAGAGGATAGCCCCCCTCCCACATATCGATATCAGCCCTGACAAGATGTTCTTTGCAAAGAGCCATTCCGCAAACGATACAGGTCGCTATGGCCACCGTTTCCTTACCTTCCTGTGCGCAAACGTAACAATGCATGTTAGCCTCCTATACGGCTTCAGCCCACTGGCAGTACTGATGACGCTGGTCAACCATAGTCGAACCACAGTGCTTACATGCCCTGGCCGGCGCACCCGGCTCATCCTTGTGCATGGCAATAATATTTGTCATCAGGGTCGCAGTCACAGGCTCGCTTGTCAGCAGGCAGGGATAATCTGCCAGCCTCATGAGCGATGAGAAGCGGACTGATATGGCACATCCCGGATAGGTGTATCTTTGCGGGTTCATGATTACTTCATTGTTATCTATAGGAGTAAGGTCCACCGCATATTTACCAGCCATGGGCACAAGTTCAATATCCCTGCCATTCCTTCTTCTTGCCGCTTTCTCAAGCATTAACCAGCCGCGCCAGATCATGTCCATAAAGTCGTGGTTATGCAGCTCTGCCGCCGCACCTCTTGCAGGATACTTTATCACATAATTATGGAATCTCTTGACAAAGATATCCACTATCATGGGTGCGTTGAACCCGTCTTTTTCAAGTATATATTCAGCGCCTGCCGCCGTCGCCCCTGTTGCGACCTTAAGGATCTCATACTCATTGTCCATGCCCTGCTCTATCGCTTTGTTGAGAGTGCTTTCAAGTACGTCGGTTTCAGCCTCGATGATGGCCATTATCACATCATCCTTACACATGTTGAACGTGGACTGGGAGATATGATGCGCAATGTCCCCCACGCAGTACGCCGGGACTGTCACTATATTCGCATCAAGTACTCCATCATCCAGTGCAGCCTTGATAGTCCCCTTCATCTTTTTCTTGTACTCTTCCTGGTATTTTCTGACATCAAAAGATGTATGACCGTGGTCCTCCATGAGCTTCGTCTGTGCTTCGATGGGCTGGTCATAAATAAATTTCAACATCTTTATCTCTTCCTCAACAGCCTGTGAAGCGGTTTTGCCATCTTCGATCGCGTGGGCAAATACATCCCCTATCCCGTAGGATGTGTTCATGCCCCATGATTTTGCCGCAAGGATCGTTCGCTTGTAATCATCCCCGATATCCAGGGTCTTAAGAATCCTGTTCACCACATTGGTGGTGCTTCCGGGAACAAGGGCAAAGTCCACAACGCATGTGGGCCCGTAGAATCCACCATATCTCCTTATGACCTCACGCCCGATAAGGGCTTCGGCATTTTCAATTGCTTTTATGAATTCGTCCATTGCTTTTCTAAAATCCGGTTTCTCTTCGTATAATATCTCAAGTATCGGCCCGGTCTGATAATGCTCGACAAAAGGGTCGTCCTCGGGTCTCACAGTATCAGTAAGATCGTTCAATATATCAAAATGGGCATTTATGGAATCGACGTGCAGATCGAATACTGCTTTGCTCTGATCTCCCTCAGGTTTCATCTGGTTGGCTACATCCACATACAGTTTGACATCTCTTATCCTGAACTCTGTACCCCTCTTTTCTTTCACAACCCCGACATCGGCTTTCTGGGCAGCTATGGCTTCACGAATCATCTTTTCATATACACTCATATATACCTCCCAAGAGTAAAAACAAAATGTATAAAGTGCAACAATACGCACTTATATCACAGTTTCACCCACTCAATCAAGAAATGTTTATCGTTAATCGCTTAAATAGTTAATGGGTCAAATCAGGATTGTATTAACAAATTAAAATTGTTCTTTGAGCTTTTCTTCTATCTGGGAGCAGATGTCCCGGGCATCCTGATTGACAGGAATAATTTCCAATTCAGAAGAACCGGATGCCCCAAGGCCGAGTTCTGCCGCTCTTGCTATTTGTTCCTGCTTGAATACATCCCCCCTTGAAACCTCGCCTGTGGTGCCAAAAATCCTGAGGATGCATACACCTGCTGCATCAAGGGCTACCCTGTCTGAGCTTGCTATCAGGACACCGGGCTCGATAAGCGTTCCCGTATCAGGTCCGCCTTTTGAAAAACCCTTGATTCCGTCCATGATTATGAACTCAGGCGCGTAGGCGGCATTTATCTCTGCAATCATCAGCCTCTGGTATCTTGAGGAATGAAGCTCTGACATGTAGTTGTACCCGTCGTCGGGATCGTATTTTGCCGCCATGCCGACGCTGTTCTTGAGCGACATGGTGATATGTCCACCGAACCTGTGCGTCTTGAGACAGCATGTCGTAACTATCGCATCCGCCTCCCTGAACACCTTAGGGAACAAAAATCCTCTGCCCCAGTGGCTGCCTTTTTCCTTTGCCCAGTCATCGTTTTTGAGCTCGTCAAGTATCACAACGTCAAATCCCTTCTTTCCTGCAAGTTCAATGACTCCCGTATCTTCAAGAACTTTATTTGTATCCCCCATGCCGCTCCTCTCGGCCAGGACAATGCGGGCATCATGTTCTTTCAGGACATCCACGATGGCTGACAGGGTAGCAATATGTGTTGAGGCCGGGAAGGGATCTGCGCTATTGTAGTTGGCTTTGATCGCGACCTTTTTGCCGGATAGGCTATCAAAGTTGAAATTTTTTAACAACTCAGTTATACCGCTTTTTCTGTCCCCTGTTTTTATCACATACACTTTTGATTTTACAATAGCAGATTCCCCCCTTACCGCAGTTTGTTCAGGCTTTAGTATTTCTTCTTTCGAAAGGCAGCCTGAAAAGATGAAATACAATAATGCCGATAACCGTTTCAGGAACTCCCTCCTCAATACCATATTAGATACTCAAATTCTCACATATTAAGTTTTTGCCCTGGCCTTGAAATATCGTCTCAGGTTCGGCCTAATATAAATATTGAGGCGGATTCCCTCATAGGGCCTGAAACCAATGCCGACGACATCGTGATAATGCATGGCTCCCTCAATAAGCGCGCCATCAGAGATTATGCCCAGCATCTTTTCATAGTATGAGGTGTCAATCATCAATTCCTGCGCAAGCCCGAGTACCCGCTGATTTATTTCTTTATCATCCTCCAGGTAAAGGCGCGGGCAGACTTCGACCTTAATACCATAGGGTTCCCGGGGCTTTTCCGGCACATCTATGGAAACCACGGCTGAGCGGGGAATATATGTTTCACGGCTGCCAGCAACCATTTCATGGAACCTGGCATAGTCATGCTTGAAATCTGCAAGGCCTAATTTTTCGAAACCGTCATGCAGGACGTACCGGGAAAGATTATAGCCCCGAAGATATATTCTTACCCCGCCAATTCCATCTGATGAACACTCGACACTGATTGAGGACGGTCTGCAGGAGGCGCTGAAAAAGGTTCTTATGTCCTTCACAGCCTCATTGGCATCAACATCAAGCAACCTGATAACATCGCCGAACATATGCCATGGGTCTCCAAGCTGCCACAGCAGGTTGCAGTATATCTTCAGCACTGATGGCAAACCCACCCTGTGCCGCAGACCAAACCAGATGCCAAACGTGGGATGCTCGGGCGACAGGCGCACCTGGGGCAGAAGCATATCCAGCACTTCATTGATTTTTGGAAGGGATCTTTCCGCTCCTAACAGGTCAAAAAGTACAGGAATACGCTTCCCTGCAAGAGCCACCCTGCAGGGGAGCATCATATCCTTGCTGCAGATCTCAGTGACATACCGCAGTGAACGGCCTGATTTTCGGTTTCTGGAAAGGGATACGGAAAACTGGAACGGCGTCCTGTCCCCGCAGATAGACGAAACCGCTGGGAACCTTTCTGCGGTTGGAAATGCGAGACTTTCCCTGGAAAGCTCATCGAATATCCGGTATATGACTTTTTCTTCGTTCTGCAGGTCATAACACAGGATCAGCCGTTCCAGTAATGTGCTGACTTGCGATTGATAGGTACTGGCCGCAATACCGGCATCAGCGGGTGTGATATTCCGGCAGGCAGTATTTGCACCCATCATAGCCTTCTTTCAGGGCGTCGTACAGTGAATAGTACCCGATCTTATTCCTCTCGAATATTTCCTCAACCCACTGGCAGCCTGCCCTGTGCACTTCAAGGGATAATGGGTCCCGGTTTGCGACGAACTTTGGCACAGGGATTACCTTCAGCGGTATCTCTTTTATCTTCACACTGGCGCCCACGATGGCTTCGTCCTCATCCGTGACCAGTTTGTCGATGTCCACCTCCAGTGTGAGCGACGTGCCAGGTATCTTGTCCGTGAAGACTGCTGGTGATAGGGGGATTAGCGGGATTTTATCCTTTATGAGACCTTCTATCCAGTCAATGATGGTATTAAGCACAGCCTCGGGCAGGCTCCAAGGCAGGTGAATGGTTATATCCACGTTTTTCACTTTTGCGACCAGCCTGTTCTGGTCGTCAAGAGATATATCAGCGTCCGCATGGTCGATATCCACATCCAGTTCAGTAGAGAAATTGAATATCGTGACCGTTGTGGTCTTGCTCGTGATCGTGATATCATCTTCCCAGGGAGTCCAGCCATCAGGTACCGGGCCGCTGGTATCAACCTCCACTTTGGCAGTCAATTGCAGCTTTGGTGTCGCCCATACATGGATATGGAGGGGACAGTTGGTAATTTCAATGCTGTTCCCCGGCTTGAGATCAAACGTTGGTTTCCCGAACCCTATCGTGGCGCCGTACTCGACCCAGGCGCGGTCCACCGAGAAATCCGTTTCCAGAAAGCCAAGGGATGCAACGGTTGCTGCAAGGTCGAAAAAATCCGCGACCGTATCGAGCAGTGTCTGGACTGCGGCTATGTCCGAACTGCCTGTTTCTGTCACAGTCTTTGAAAAGGTAGTCCTGTCCCACCAGAAATCGAACACCCTGTGCATTGCTGCCTCTGACACGCCCACGGCCATATCCAGGTTATCTGAGAAGTCAACGACCTGGTTAATGTTCCCTCCATTGTAATTGAGCAGATTGACGGCAGCGCAGATTACCTGCTGGTTGAGTATCTTCGCATTGCCCAGGCTTACAGAGAGCTTGTTCCCCGGACCCGGTGGCATATAGGGAAGGTCAAGCGAAGCCACCACAGGGGCAATTTCGATCTTTTCCATCTTGTCAAGCATCCCTGAAGTGATGGCAGCAGAGATCGCCTGGTTCAGATATTTGATCGCATCAGCCGGAATGCCGTACTTGTCATTGATCTTTATTTCATCGATCCGTGCTTTCTTCAGGTCAACAACCAGCACTCTTGTCATCTGGTTGTATGTCGGGGATGCTTCAACCGAAGCCACGGCATCAAACTCAAGGCGAAGACCGCCCAGCACCTTGAGGGCTGCTTCCATGTTGAACAGGATACGTATGACATTGCCTGAAAACGCATCAACCATTGGGGGGTCTTTCAGCTTGACCGCATAGTTAATTCTGGCGTAGTTCCTGAAAGCAGGCGTTATATCGGGAGGCGTATACGAACCTTCGATTTTAGGTATCAGGGTCGTGTAGTACGCAGCCGCAAGTGCCCTGTTCACGAACCGTTCATTAATTTCTGCAACTATGTCGTAACCTCCGGTCTTCATTCAGCCACTTCCTGATTTCTCGTAATTTCGTCCGCTGTTCTGCAACAGGTTATAAAAATTTTTTCCATTCTGTATCCTCCTACTTAGCTCCTTCTCGAGATTCTCTTTTTTACCCAAGATACCATCAACGAAATCTGTTCTTTGATGAACAGCCTTTTTGACATGACCGTTGATGCTCATTTAAAATAGTCCATATACTATTTTATTATTACGCTGCTATTTTCAGGATTCTGCGAGGTTTTATACAGTGTGGATAAATTTTTTTGCTGTGAGCTAAGCAAGAATCAGAGTTTTTTGTGGTCTATGTAAACAAAAAATTAGTCTGCTATCGCACTTTCATAATCTATGTGACAGTAGACATCTAAAAATAAAAACCAGGGACAAATTATGTCCCTGTTTCTCCGGAATCTTTTTTCTCCGTACTTTTCCTATTTCTTACGAACTTTGTGCCTGCATAGGCGGCATTAGAGACTTTATCGGTTTTACCTCGAAATCGTTGTTCATGGAGTCCTGGCCCTGTGCAAGCGTTATGTGCAGTACAGGCCCGATGACCGGTATAAAGCCCTTCGGCAGTTTCTCTACTATGATATATCTGCCTGCCGGGAGATTATCGAACTTCCACATGCCCGTAGAATCGGTCGTTGTCTCCATTTTGATCGACTTGGTATTTACGCCCATGCCGACAATGCCTGTCAGCCTGATATCCACGTTCGGAATACCCGTACCTGTGGCGACGTTAATCACGCTGCCTGAGATGCTACCAAGATTTGTGACTGGTTTGCTTACTGTAACGGTTGCACTTCCAGAAACCGTTCCATTCGTTGCGTTCACCATCGCGGTGCCTTCCGCAAGTGCGGTAAATGTGGTAGTTGCCTTTCCGGTCAAATCTGTCACCATGCTTGGTGGACTCACGGTTCCGACGGTCGCATTGCTGCTTGTCCAGGCTATGGTTACTCCTGCCATTGGATTATTATTTGTATCCAGGGCTGTTGCAGTGAATACCTGAGTATCACTGACATTCAACATAGCTGTTGCCGGCGAGACTGTGATTGATTTCAGAGTTGGCTTTACTATGCCTACTGTTACAGTTGCGCTTCCGGAAACAGATCCATTCGTTGCATTCACCATTGCAGGACCCTGTGCAAGTGCGGTAAATGTGGTAGTTGCCTTT
>DATCUE010000065.1:0-1501 GCA_036567605.1 Candidatus Methanoperedens sp.
ATCCTGTGCTGCGCGTCCAGTACGCACCTGTGGAAAAAGACCTTGAGGAGTGCAAACGCCTGGGGAAGGACCTTGCCAATAAGGTAAAACCTGCCAAATAGATACTATTTAAATTTCCCCCATTGTCCTAAAATGCGATACTTAATATAGGACGAATCACATAATCCATAATAGGGATTATTATGGTTCGTCCACGAGGAGAAATTAATGTTGTATGCCAGAATGAGAAATGCCGTTATTATTTAAAAGAAGAAGGTAAAGACATAATCAAACGTGGCAGGTATCAAACAGGTCACCAGAGATATTTTTGTAATCATTGCAAATCATTCTTCATGGAAACAAAAGGTACTCCGTTATATCATAAACATCTGACAAAATCAGAGATAATCGATATCTGTAAGCATTTAGTAGAGAAAAATGGTATCAGATCGATTGAACGAATAACCGGTCATCATCGGGATACTATCGGGCAGCTTTTGGAAGACCTTGCCTTACATGCTGAAATGGTAAATTCGATTCTTCTTCAGGAAGTCAAACTTGGGCAATTTGAAGTTGATGAAATGTGGACATTCATTAAAAAAAACAAAAGAAAGTTGAGCCGGGAAGCCCAAGATCAAATGAAGAAGGCGATGCATGGATCTATGCCTGGATAAAAAGGGATTCGTATCTACTCGTTGCATACTCTATTGGGAAATGGACACAAGAAACATGCAGGGAAATGATAGAGAGGGCATTCATGAGAATAGAATTGCCGTTTCCAAATAATAAGATACAGGTTTTCTCTGATGGAAATGATGACTATGTTTACACCCTGCCGGAATACTATGCAAATACATGCATTGATTACGGACAGATTATAAAAATAAGGGAAGAAGGAAAGGTTGTTGATAAAATAAAAAGAATAATTTTTGGGAATCCTGTTGAGGAAGATATTGAAACCACAAATATCGAGAATTTCAATAGTATCCTGAGAGAACGCGTTGGGAGGCTCGTTAGAAAAACAAAGTGTTATTCAAAAAAGAAATCACGACTCATGAATGCTACAGAGATCATTCAATTTTATTGGAATTTCATGGATAGGTTGCCTAAGAGTGGTACACCGGCGATGATTGAGAATTTAACAAATCATCAATGGAGCTGGGATGAATTTTTTGAGTTCATTTAAGTATTCTAAATTAGGACAATGCCAAATTTCCTGATATATTTTCACAAAATATTATTTAATCTCCTTTTTTAAGTATATTTAAATTCTTTCTGGATATTAAACCAAATATTTTTATATAGTTAAAGAAAAGATATTTTAATACTTAAGATATCTTTGATATCATGCAAGCACCCCTTGTATCTGTCATAATCCCCTGCATGAACGAGGAGAAGACAATTGGAATCTGCATCCAGAAGGCCCTGTCCGCCTTGAAACAGGAAGGCCTGGAGGGGGAGATAATAGTATCGGATAATTCAACTGACAATTCCAGGAATATCGCAATGCAGCTTGGAGCAA
>DATCUE010000066.1:0-3188 GCA_036567605.1 Candidatus Methanoperedens sp.
ATAAAAAAAGAAGTGGAAAAACCCGCCGTTACCTACAAACCTGTGAAAACACAGAAAAAAGCAGTTTCGTCTTCATCGGGCATGAATATGATTATAATAGGTTTCCTGGCAGTGATTGTTGTTGTGGGGATTGCCTGGGCATTTTTGCAGGCTGAACCAAAACAGCAGGTACCAGTCCCCGAACCGACCCCTCCGCCTGCAGCAACAATGACTCCGGTAACTACGGTTACGACCGCGGCACTAGGTATTCCCGCTCCGGCGGTCACCGATGCAGCGGCGACAGGCAAAAAGATTCCCGTAAAATTGAACTACTACCGGGGTTTCATGCCTCCCACCCAGAAAATAAAAGCAGGAGATGAGGTAGTATGGGAAAATATCGAAGTTGAGACCGTCACCATTGTCAGTAATGATCGCCTTTTTGGCGACCAGACAATACCTTATGGCCGGCGCACAAATTATACCTTCAAAAAGACCGGGACGTACAGTTTCTCCCTGAAAGAGAACAAAAACCTGAATGGAACTATCGTTGTTGAACCTTAAACCATAGTCCAGTCAAGCTGCATGCCATCAAGCGTCATCAGGATTATCTTATGTTTCCTGTCCGGCAGTTCAAAGGGCAGGTCTTCAAATCCTATATAAAGTTCATCTCCAGGATTGATTGCAGGCTCAGGCTTTATGACCTTGCCAAAGAAATATTTATTTTTTGTTTTTGAATCTTCAACCACTACGTTTCGCCAGCCTTTTGTCTCTGCAACGCGAACCACTGTACATTTCCTCTTAATTTTCTTTATGGTTTTCCTAAGGCCGCCGATTTCAGTTTCAGTTGTCTGAATATCATCAATTTCTTTACCATTCATTTGTTATTCCACCGTAAGATACCTTGATATACATGTTTCATGTATTAAAGTTACCATTAAAGGTTATAAGAAAAGGTGATAAAAATGGGACTTCCTCCCACAAAGCGTTATTTGATCGAATTACTTCACAAACATAAACTGACCTACGAACAGGTTGGAAAATACTCAGGCATACCCGCTGAAAGGGTAAAAGCCATAAAGAAAGGTGAAGTTCCTACGGAAGAAGAAATAACCAGGCTCAAACAGCTTTCGTTTTCCCTTTCCGAGCTTCTGCAGAAAGATACAGGCGAAACCATGGATTAGAAACCCCGCCTGTAATTTTTTTAAACGAACATCCCTGTTGCTTCTTCTTTTGATTCTTTGATTATCATCTTATTATAGGCGTCCTTGAAATCCTGCATTGTTACAGCCTTCCCTTTACGCCTTATTACAAACATGCCAGCCTCGGTGACAACTGCTTTCAGATCAGCGCCGCTCAACCCTTCGGTCATCTCTGTAAGTTCTTCAAAGTCCACATTTTCCAGTTTCATGTTCCTCGAATGGATACTGAGTATTTCCTTTCGCCCTTCAGCATCAGGCAGGGGTATTTCGATAATCCTGTCAAACCTGCCCGGCCGCAAAAGCGCCGGGTCAAGAAGATCTATCCTGTTGGTGGCTGCAACTATTTTCACGTCCCCGCGCTTGTCAAAACCGTCAAGTTCGGCAAGAAGCTGTACCATCGTCCTGTTGACTTCAGATGAACCCGTAGTGCCGTCGTAGGTTCTTCGGCTCCCCACAGCGTCGATTTCGTCAATGAAAACAATACTCGGGGCTTTTTCCCGTGCAATATCAAACACGTCCCTTACAAGATGCGCCCCCTCGCCTATATATTTCTGTACAAGTTCGGTTCCGCTCATCCTGATAAAAGTTGCTTTTGCCCTGTGCGCGACGGCCTTGGCTATCAGGGTCTTACCGGTACCGGGGGGCCCGTAAAGCAAAATGCCGTGAGGCGGTTCTATTCCCACCTCTATAAAAAGTTCAGGGTTTGTGAGCGGAAGTTCAAGAGTCTCAATAACTTCATCTATCTGTTTGCGCAACCCTCCAATCATATTATAATCCACATCAGGCGCTTCTATTAATTCCATCACCCTGGCCCTGACATCTGCGGATTTTGACAATACTTTGACTATGGCCAGGTTGCCGGTAACTGCGACGCGCGCTCCTGTCTCAACTGCCGGTTCTATATCTTCAGGTACCTTAGTGACAATCTCCTGATTGCTCCCGTGCTGCCTCAAGAGCACCATATCGCCCAGCATCTCCACGACACTGCAAATGAAAAGGGGGGGTTTCTTGAGTTGCTCTATCTGTTTTTGGTAATCCTGTATCGTCTGGACGTATTTATTGCTCATCACAGCGGCTTCAAGAAGCCTTGAATGCATTTCTTTTACCTGGTTCTTAAGTGACCCAACCGTCTCCTGTAATTCTTTGATTTTTGTTTCGTTATCTTCTTTAATTGCATTTCCAGCCACAGGAGTCTTTGCTATTGCATCTTGAATCTCTGCTATTGCATCATCCATAAGAATCAGTATGGACTTATACCATATATATATTAGGTGCATATGTTTATTATCTTTAAGCTAAATTAAATCGTCCCATGAAGCTCATCGCTTTTGTAGGGATGCCGGCATCCGGGAAATCAGAAGCATCGGCCGTCGCCAGGAAGATGAATATCCCGGTCGTCAATATGGGCGATGTCGTAAGAGAAGAAACGGCAAGACGCGGCCTGTCACCCACGGATGAGAATATCGGGGGAACGGGAACGAAGCTGCGAAGCGAAGAGGGCATGGATGCAGTAGCCAGGCGCTGCGTTCCCAGGATCCGTTCGATAGCTTCTCCAGTCGTGGTTGTTGACGGGATAAGGAATAAAGAGGAAATAAGTTACTTCAAGAAACAATTCGGGAGGGACTTCAAGCTTATAGCTATCCATACGCCGACCGAACTCAGGTTCGAACGTGTGAAAAAGCGCGGCCGTTCTGATGATATGCGCGATGTAGAGGAGCTAAAAAGACGTGATGAACGTGAAAAAAGCTGGGGATTGGACAAAGCCATCAAAACCGCTGATCTGACAATCGAGAATGTCGGCACGATTGAAAAATTTCAGGATGAAATAAAGAAACTGCTTGGAACATTATGAATGTAACAGTAAAAGTCTCAGCACTCGGCTATCCAACAGAAATCCAGGAAAAAGTAAAAACCGCTATAACAAATATGGTTCCGGTTGAACTTAATTTCCAGGACTTTGGGGTACCGCGCCTCTATGGGGAAGGAAACATCGAGAATCTCAGAAAGCTG
>DATCUE010000067.1:0-23447 GCA_036567605.1 Candidatus Methanoperedens sp.
CCCGTCCCTCTACAAGTAACTAAATTGGCTGCATCAGCTGATTCTGCGATCGCTGATCTTATCCCGCCTGCAAGCATCAAAAACCTGAAAAATGCAAGTTATGCCCAGTATTATATCAAATGGACATGGACAGACCCTCTCGATACCGATCTCTCAAAAGTGAAAATATATCTCAACGGTGTATTTAAGGCCGATGTAACAAAGGGCGTCCAGAACTACAATGCTACGGGCTTGATGTCGGGGAGGATATACACTATCAGCACTAAAACCGTTGATATCGCGGGAAATGTAAATAGAACGTGGGTCAACCATACTGCAAAAACAACGCCCTGACCTTATCCTTGAGGTATGTGTCAACAACCTTGAAAAATACAGGTTACTCATGGGTATTCTATAGGCTCATGAGCATTATGTTTAGGCCATAACAATTATACTAATGGTCATTAACATAATCTCTTAATGAGATATCTGCGCCGCAATTTGCTTGTTATTTTTTTCATAGCTGCCTCTTTTGTAACTGGTGCAGCCCAATCCGCTGAAATGAGTGCAAGTATTGCATCCAATGTAATAAAAATGGAGCAGCAATTCAGCATAAATATTTCAATCGATCCTGCCGGCAGTTCTATCACTGCTGCACAATTCAACCTGGATTTCAATAGCTCCCTTGTTAAAATAAACAACATCACTGAGGGCTATTTATTTAAACAGCAAGGGGCAAATACCGCTTTT
Organism: Candidatus Methanoperedens sp.; assembly: GCA_036567605.1. Classification (GTDB taxonomy): domain Archaea; phylum Halobacteriota; class Methanosarcinia; order Methanosarcinales; family Methanoperedenaceae; genus Methanoperedens. The sequence goes on from DATCUE010000067.1 coordinate 730, forward strand.
AGTCCGGGTAACTTAAATAATACTGATGGAACTTTGATCAATGTCTGGGGACTTATAATAACGCCAGGCGCAAATGTTTTGAAAAAAGGGGTTATGGCAACAATTACAATGACAGCTACCGGAACTGGTATCGCATATCTTAATATTTCAAATGTAATAATTAGCGATCCGTCAAGCCACTCAGTCAGTGTCAATATAACGAACGTATCGATCGACATAATCTCATACGACACATCGCCCCCCGGCAGCATCATGAATCTGAAGAATACAAGTTATGCAAAGGATTATATTAACTGGACATGGTCAGATCCGAGTGATGCCGACTTTTCAAAAGTAATTATATATATTAATGATACGTTCAAAATCAACGTATCCAAGGGTATACAGTATTACAATGCCACAGGATTGATCCCTGGAACAGTTTATACGATCAACACGAGGACTGTTGATATAGCGGGGAACCTCAACAATACCCAGGTAAATCATTCTGCAGGGACTTTACCCGTTAATGAGAAGCCAATCGTTACTATCATTTCCCCGACTAACGGCCAGGTATTCACTACTTCGTCCATCACGGCCAGTGGAACTGCTACTGATAACGTTGCAGTGATCAAGGTAGAAGTTAAGGTCGGAGCCGGGGTTTGGCAGACTGCTTCCGGTACAATATCGTGGATCATCCCTGCTGTACTTTCAGCAGGTTCGAATACGATCTATGCCAGAGCAAATGATACTTCAGGGAACTCAAATGAAACATCAATAACAGTAACCTATAATCCACCTGAAAACGTCACAACGCCCGATACTGTACCACCCGGCAGCATTACTAACCTTCAGAGCATAAGCATTTCCAAATCTTATCTTAAGTGGACATGGATTGATCCGCAAGATCCGGATTTCTCAAAAGTAATGATATATATTGACGGGAAGTTCAAGACAAATGTTACAAGGGGCGTGCAGTATTACAGCTCCAGGAGCTTGAAATCCAGCACTCTGCATACAATCAGTACACGTACTGTTGATATGGCAGGAAATATTAACAACACCTGGGTTAATAATTCTGCAAGAACCGCAGCATTCAAGATTTAAGCAATCTTAATTTATATTTTTAGGCCATAAATCTTATAGTTATGGCCATAACCATTGCTTATTGATGAGCTTTCTTCGTCGAGAAATATTATTAGTATTTATCTTATCCGCATGTCCAGCAATCAGTGCGGCCCTGCCTGCTGAAATAAGCATAAATCCAGCCTACCAGTCAATAGAAAACGGGCAGGAATTCAATATAGACATTTTAATTGATCCGGTCAATAATCCGATCACTGGGGCGCAATTCAATCTTAATTTTGACAATTCTCTGGTTAATATAAAAAACGTTAGTGAGGGCAACCTATTCAAACAGAACGGCACAACCACAGCCTTCAATTCCGGTTCTCCAAATAATGCAGATGGAACCTTGATCAATGTTTGGGGACTGATCATAATACCAGGTTCAAACGTTTCTACGAAAGGAACCCTTGCGACAATTTTAATGACCGCGACAGGTGAAGGCATGTCGGCTCTTAACCTCTCAAACGTGATAATCAGCGATCCGGCTAGCCAGGAGGTACAGGTGAATATAACAAATGGTTCGGTCGATGTGACCTCATCCGGAATTATCTTACAAACAAACAGCGTCGCGGGCGGAGGAGGGGGTGGCGGAGGGGGCGGTGGGGCATCGGCCGAGAATTACACAAACATCGAATTTAAAGAAAAATATGACCTTTTTATTTATAAAGATGTGACAACTGCATACTCTTTCAGGAAAAAAGGCAATCCCATAACAGGCGTCAACATTATCGGAAATGTGAATGCAGGTGAGATAAATGCAGCCGTTGAGGTACTTCGCGACAGGTCCACTCTCATTGATGCCTCCCCGGATGGGATAATCTACAAAAACGTCAATATCTGGTTGGGCACTTTCGGGTTTGCCACGCCCAAAAACATTAAAGACGCTACCATAACTTTCCGCGTTGATATATCGTGGATTGAAGAGAATGGCATTGATCCTGCATCCATCACTTTAATGAGATATTCAAGCGGTGGCTGGAAGGAGCTGCCTACTGAAAAGACAGGCGAGGACGATGGTACGCTCTACTATGAAGTGAAAACTGACGGCTTTAGCCATTTTGCCATAACAGGCAAAAAGTCAGAAGTTCAGGTTTATAATGAGATCAATACACTTTCTCAGGATACAGCACCTTCACAGACTCATGGAACGATGATAAAAGACCGGGAAACAATGGAAAGTAAACCTGATAATACGAGCGCATTGAGCGTCTTCATGCTCGTAGGCACACTTATAGGCAGTACTTATAACGCTTCCCTGGTTTTTTTCAAAATGATTAAGCCTGGATTGAATTGATTTTGTCTGAGCCTTTGATGGCACCCTGTTCCTGTGAAGGTTTTTGATCAGACGAGCGCTGTAGCTGTCTTCTCTCCAGGCCTGTGGTACCTATGAGTTCTATCCCCTGCTCCTTGAAGATAAAGGGGTGGGGAACTTCATTGACCTTTGTCAACCTCATTTTCTGGACCTGGATGAAATATGTCGGGTAAGGATCCAGTTCACTCTTGCGTTTTTTATCAAAAAGAACAACGCCATCACCCATAAAGTCGAAATCATCGAATTCACTGGCATCGTGACCTGACCTTTTTTCAGTGATGGCTAAACAGGTAATTTTTTTCTCCTTTATTTCTTTCAGGATATTTCGCCATTGTATGGATCTTCTCAGGTCGCCCACATCCGAGAAGATGTTAAGAGAGTCAAAAACTATCCTCCTGGGCTTGAAGATGTTGATTATTTCAATTATCTCTTCAGTTGAAAACCTGCTGAACCCGAAAATCTCAAGATATCCCTTATCGATATATTCCCCGATGTCCCATCCATAGCGGACGGTCTGCTTTATAAGCTGTTCTACCATTTCCTCAAAAGAGAAAAAAATACATCGTTCATTATTTTTTACACCTTCCAGCAAAAACCGCAATGAGAACGTCGTCTTTCCTGTACCTGGAGAACCGGTTACAACAACGACAAATCCTTCGGGTATGCCGCCTTCAATAAGCCCGTCAAAGCCGGGGACACCGGTATTTACCCTTTTAATGATCCTGCTGATACTCTGGGTGTCTATTTTTTCTTTAAAACGGAGTTTGTCCATCCCCAACAGGGCGCGTTCCAGCACGGTGTTCTTACTGCCGAGTTCCTGTTCGTAGCGTTCAAGTATCTTCATTGCGTCGGTGCTAAGGGTTGTATGGATGGGGTGTTTATCGTGCATATCTGGTTTCAGGTCATTAAAAGTTATTTATTTATACTGATGGACATAAAATTAATATTTGTGGCCATATTATAAGTATTTTCTGCTCATAATTATCAGCATAATGTTCATAATACAAATGTTTATAATATAAATCATGGATTCTGAAATCTCCTGTTTTTGAAATAAGATAATCAATATAAAAAAGCAGACTCCGAGCGAAGCGAGGCGCTCACCTGCGTAAGCGGCGCGGAAGTCAATCACGCACGGAGTGCGCGCTATCATAATGCACCTATCATATCTCACTTTGCATATACAATACACAACAATTTCATTTCGATTAGCACGTTTTTCACAACATTTAGGATTTTCAATTTCACACTGATACAAAGCAAGTATTTAAATAACGATAATACTATTTTACACCCTATGAAATGTCTGGTGACTGGCGGTGCGGGGTTCATCGGTTCTCATATAATCCAGCATTTGCTGGAAAGCGACCACGGAATCTTATGCTTGGACAATTTAGACTCTTCATATGATGTTGCCACAAAGAAGTCAAATATAGCTTCTTTTCTTGAGGATAAGAATTTCGAATTTGTGAAAGGAGATATCCGGGATAAAGAATTATTGAAAAAAGTCACCAATGATATTGATTTCATATTCCACGAAGCAGCTCTTGTATCTGTAGCGGGGAGTATGAAAGATCCTGTAAAAACAATAGAAGTGAATACGATCGGCACATTGAATGTCCTCATTGCGGCCCTTTCATGCAATGTTAAAAAGACCATAATAGCATCCTCAGCTGCGGTGTATGGAGACTCACCCACCCTCCCCAAAAAAGAATCTATGACTCCGGCCCCAAAGTCGCCTTATGCGATATCCAAACTTGATTGTGAATACGCCGCAAGAATATTTTATGAACAATATGGATTAAAAACAACATCGCTGCGTTACTTTAATGTATACGGCCCCATGCAGGATCCTACATCACCTTATGCAGCAGTAATACCTGTTTTTATCCGCAAAGCATTAAGAAATGAGAATATAACGATATACGGTGATGGCCTGCAAACTCGTGATTTCATATATGTAAAGGATGTTGTGCGGGCAAATGAATTGGTCATGTCCCGGGGTGACAACAATATTTTTAATGTTGCCAATGGCATTGCCATATCGATCAATGACCTGGCAAAATTGATTATTGAACTGACAGATTCAAGATCAAAGATCGTATATGCGGAATCAAGAACAGGGGACATAAAGCATAGTATTGCAGATATCACAAAAATAAAGAAACTTGGATTTAATCCAATATATGATCTGAAAGATGGTCTCAGAGATATAATCGAATGCTTTGAAGAAAATAAGAAGTGAGATGCAAAATGAGAGGAATATCTAAAATTTTTCTTTTTCTAACGGTTCTGTATGCCATTATGATATTCTACCTGTCTTCGGTTTCTGACCTGAATATACCAAGACCGTGGCTTGTGGAGTTATATCGTTTTTTCCGCCAGATTCAGAATAGCGACTACTTATTTTTGCTTTCGCCCTTATATCCGATATTGAACCAGCAGGATAAAATGCTTCATACCATACTTTATTTCGGCTTTGGGTTTCTCCTTTTCCTGACCCTGAAGAGCGTAGGTAAATCAGTTATCGCAGCTTTGATATTATCAATTATTGTCGGGATACTATATGGTGCAAGCGATGAGATCCACCAGATGTTCGTTCCCGGAAGAACTGCAGACATAATGGATCTTGCCGCAGATGTTACAGGTATTTTACTGGCGCTAACTTTATTTATTATTTTTTACATATTTATATTCATATTTTTGCAGTTGCTCGGGCCAAAAATGATAAGGATTATTAAAAAATCTTAGCAGTACATGGAAAGTGCTTTTAATACTTAATACACAAGTTATAAATTACTGATATGCAATACTACACCAGCTTTAAAGGTGAAATAAATGAGTGCAGAATTACCCCCGCAAATCAAAAACCAGCTTGCGCAGTTGCAGCAGATACAGCAGCAGGCGCAGGCTATTGCAGTTCAGAAAAACCAGGTTGAAATAACGTTAAAAGAGACAGAACTTGCCCTTTCCGAGCTTGATAAACTTGATGCTGATGCCGTTGTCTACAAGGCGATAGGCGATTTGCTGATCAAAACAGAACGCGATAAGACAAAAGAAGACCTGAAGGAGAAAAAAGATACGCTTGATCTGAGGTTGCAGACCCTTGCGCGCCAGGAAGAGCGCATCCAGACCCGGTTCCAGCAGTTGCAGGAGCAGCTCAAACAGGCTATCGGTGCCCCGTCCGCACAGTGATCATGGAGATTGACGAATCGGAATTTTACAACCAGCTGCTGGACTACAGAAACATCCTCTACTTATGCCATAGAAATGCAGATCCTGATGCCCTGGGAAGTGCATTTGCACTAAAAGAAGCTATCGGGGGCACTATTGGTATCATAGACGGATGTGACAGGGTTGCGTCCGTACTTGCAAAACAGTTAAATATTGAATTTGTTGTAAATCCGGCAGGCAATTACGACCTCGTGGTAGTCGTTGATACATCCACGCATGCCCAGTTGAACAGTTTCCAGTTAACGAAATATGCTGTGATTGATCATCATGCCACAACCTCATTGAATGAAAATGCGGCATTTTACCTTCATCGGAATAAAAGCTCAACTGCCGAGATAGTCCTCGGGGTATTAAATTCGATGGGAGCCCCGATAATGAGACGTGCAGCATTTGCCCTGATCGCCGGGATCATCACAGATACCGGGAATTTCAAGCATGCATCTTCTGACTCTTTCAAAGCTGTCGCCGAACTTATGGATTTGAGCGGCATTGAGTACAGCGAGGTAATGGATGCACTTTCTTCCCTACCGCAGGATATTTCCATGCGGATCGCTTTCTTGAAAGCCGCGCAGCGCGCTTCGATTGAGAAAGTTGAAGAATGGATCATAGTTACTTCCCGTGTGAGCTCTTTTGGCGGCGCTGCAGCTTCCAGCCTGATATCTACAGGCGCTGATGTGGCTTTTGTTGCGTCTGAAAGCGATGATGTGGTCAAGGTGAGTGCACGGGCAAGAAAATGCATTTTGAATGCGGGCGTGAACCTGGCAAAGCTGATGGAAGAATTAAGCGTTAAATTCAATGGTACCGGGGGAGGTCACGAAGGGGCCGCGGGAATGGATGTTCACGGGGACATAGAAAACATACTCGGATGCTGCACCGAGCATGTCAAAAAGTCCATAATAAAAACTAAATGCCCTTAAAAAATTTAATCACGAATGCTTAAAAGCTGGTTGATAGCAGAAACGAGCGCTTCCACAGATGCCATGACTATGTCTTCATTCGTGGCACGTGCAGATACGGCCCTGCCCTTTTCGTCCTCAACGCCTATTATTACTTCAGCAAGGGCATCCGAACCACCAGAGATGGCCTCGATCCTGAAATCGCGCAATCTGACCTTATAATCCCCCAGGATGCTTGTTACCGTGTTGAGCGCGGCATCGACCGGCCCCACTCCTATATTTGCGCCAAGCCGCTCTTTGCCATTAACTATGGCTTTCACGGTCGCAGTTGGCGTGATGATATTTCCTGTCATTACAGATACTTCTTTAAGGATAATGGCCTGCTCGCCTTTTGATGTTTTGCCTATGATCGATTCTGCGATGGCATAAAGATCCGCGTCGGTGACTCGTTTGCCTTTATCCCCGATATCCTTTATCCGCTTCATTATATCGTTCAACTGGTCATCCGTCGGATGAAGGCCGGCGCATTCAAGGGATTGTTTTACTGCGTGCTTGCCTGCATGTTTGCCAAGTACGATGCGCCTTCTGTGCCCGACCATCTCGGGGGTCATGACGCCCGGCTCAAAAGTATCGGTCCTCACAAGCACCCCGTGGGTATGTATCCCGGACTCGTGGGCAAAAGCATTTTCGCCTACGATGGGCATTGTGGGGGGCATACGCACCTCGGTCAGTCTTTCAACCAGGTGGGATGTCTCGACCAGATATCTGGTGTTTATACCGGTTTTTGCGCCGTAAAGGGAATGCAATCCCATAACGGTCTGCGCAAGGTCGGCGTTCCCCGCCCGTTCCCCGAGACTGTTTATCGTGACCTGCACCTGGCGCGCCCCGGCCTCCACAGCCGCAAGGCTGTTCGCCACTGCAAGCCCGAAATCATTGTGGCAGTGAACATCGATGGGGATACTGACATTCCTCGCTATTTCACCCACCAGCTTGTACATGGCAGACGGAACAATAACGCCTACAGTATCAGGTACGTTTATTATATCGCAATGCGCGGATTCGACGCCTTTGTAGATATTGATAAGGTAATCAATATCCGTCCTTGTGGCATCCATTGCAGAGAACATGCATTTTACCCCGTGGTCTTTTATGTACTCGACCGCGTCAACAGCCATTTTAAAGACCTCATCCCTGCTTTTCTTGATGGTCGATATCCGCTGGACATCTGAAGTGGAGACAAAGGTATGCACCATGTCGACGCCACAGTCAAGACAGGTATCTATATCTGATTTGATTACCCTTGCCAGCCCGCATACATGCAAACCAAGCCCGGCATCAGCAATTTTTTTTACCGATGCAGCTTCTCCTTCAGAGGACATGGGAAAGCCAGCCTCAATTATATCCACGCCCAGTTTATCAAGTTGCTGTGCGATGAGGAGCTTTTCATCAGATGTTAGCGACACACCCGGTGTCTGTTCACCGTCGCGCAGAGTGGTATCAAAAATGCTTATTTTTTTGTTCCGAAGCGATTCAATGACGTAAAAGACGATCCCTCGCGTTGTTCATAGTTATCGCACCTGAATAGCGTTTTATTGTATAAAGTCTTTTTCTATTGATACCTATCCTATCATCAATATTAAAATTCTCACAATAATCAATACCCAACCCACAGCAACGACAATCCATATTGCCTTCTTTGCAACTTCGGCTATTGCAAGGAAGATTGTCAGTATCACAAGCATTCCGATGGCATCAACTATATTCTGGGGGATAAGGACACCTGAGATAGATTGGATCAGCCATACGATCTTTTCACCTATCCAGTGCCCGATGGTATAGATAAAAGCCATGATGGCAGTAAGCATATCTTCAGCCATAATTCACCTCAGTCAATTGAATTAATTATTCATAGAATGAACTTTCTTACTATATATACTTCATCGGAAACTTAAAACGCGAGCGTGTGACAGGATTGCATCAATATGGAATACCGCTCTTTAATCCATGCGGTAAGTCGGATTGGGGAATTCTTAATCGCGTGAAGGTAATCTATATGAAATACCGTAACGCAATATTCGTTGCAAATCCCGTTACGTGATTTTCATAAGTTTACACAGAGCGTAAACTTTAAATACTTAGTTCGTCTATATACGAATTATAGTGGGCAGAAATCCTTTTTTTGATACCACCATAATCCCCTCTGCCCACTAATCCTACCTTACTAACATCCGTAACGGAATATTTGTGAAAAATTACCGTTACGGGATTATAAGTCTTTTTTACACCGAACGTAAACTATAAATACTATCGTTCGTATATATACGAATTATAGTGGGCAGGAAAAAACTCTTTTTTTTCATACCACCACCATACCATTCTGCCCACTACACTCCTATTGTGTGATTATCAAAAAGGATGTTTATCTATACCGTAACGGTGTTTTATTAAAGAAATACCGTCACGGTAAATATTATCCTACACCGCGTTACGGTATTTAATTGTATAAATCCCGTTACGCATTAATGATATATCCATTATGATGTTCTATAACATATCCAGCGGGCTCTTAATCTTCTTGATCTCCTCACTCGATACCTGCGTGTATATCTGCGTGGTCTGCAGATTTGAATGCCCAAGGAGCTTCTGTATCTTCCTGATATCCACACCGTTCTCAAGCAGGTGCGTGGCAAACGAATGCCGAAGTGTATGCACATGCACATCCTTCTCAATGCCTGCGCGTTTTGCTGCAGCCTTTATTGCATGCTGGACTCCGCGCGGCGACATTTTCCTGCCGTTAACGGAGAATATGTAGCCTTTGCCATCATCGCCGCTTTTCTCCCTGTATTGAAGAAGGTCTTTCCTGAACATCTCTGAGATTATGAAAATCCTGTCCTTTGCGCCTTTCCCCATTCGAACCCAGCCGATGCCGTCATCAGGGTCAAGGTCTGAATATTTCAGGTTTATGCATTCTGAAAGCCGAAGTCCTGTGGAGTATAAGAGTTCAATCAAAAGCCTGTGCTTTAAATTCCCTGTATTTTCCAGGAGGTTTTTTATTTCACTGCGGCTCAGCACTACTGGCAGTTTTTTTGAAGCTTTCGGTGTTTTTATAAGGGAAAGGTTTTTTCCGAGCATATCTTTGTAAAAAAATTTTAAAGAAGCTTTGATAAGGGCGATCGATGCATTGGAGAGTGAGTGGTCCGACATTTTATGAGCCAAGAATTCTCTTATATCATCTTCTTCCACATCATCAGGGGATTTTTTTATGAACTCAAGGAACTTGGTATTATAGAAAAGGTACATTTTTGAGGTCTGCTTTGAAAATCCCCTGAGTTTTAATTCAGTTTCCAGCTTCTTGAGATTTGATGCCGTATTTTTTATCATGACACCACCAATTTAATATATTTTATACCTAATTGTACATGGAAGTATATTAAAACTGCGTATAAGATATATTATATGACATTTTCTTATGGTTTTTCAGGAATAAGACCTGAACGGAAATTCAAAAATGCTGACGGGTTCTTTTCCCGGTACAAAATATCAGGTATTCCGCAGAAGTATCGCCATAAATTAAAATAAGAGATTTGAATAAAAATAATATAGCAATATCCGTGACGGGAAATATTAACTATAATTGCGTAACGGAAATCAGTTCGACTTTTTGATTTCCATTCCTTCAATTTTTTGAGTCATACCGCCCTCCTGCAAGCTCCCTTATCCTCCCTGCAATCCTTTCCCCGACGCGCTCCACTTCCATAAGTTCCTCCCGCGGCGCGGTCATTATCTTCTCCACGCTGCCGAAATGACGCAGGAGATTTCCTGCCGCCACAGGCCCGATACCCGGAATTGAAGACACAAGGTACTCTTTCGCCCCGCGCTGTGAGAGGCAGCTTCGCTTCCCGTGCGGATTGAATGGCCTGTTCCTTCCATCCTGCTCTTTTTTGGCTATCATGCCGATGACCTGCGCAGTCTCAGCCTCATTCAGCGTATAGAGGGTGGGGATGCGCATAAGGGCAATCGTATTAAGGAATCCCTGTACTGCTGCCGGATGCACCTTTCGGCCTGAAAAGAAAAACGGGTCATCGCCCTCGATTATCAGGATGGGCAGCCTGTATGACCTCCCGAGATCCATAAGCTGCGAGAACAATTCCCGCGCTCGATCATGGTCGCAAAAAGATCGTTCACAGTCTTTCTTTCGAATGCCACCCTCTCGCTTACAACATAATCGCCCACCGCAAGAGTGGTGATTTCAATATCCGCGCCGAGCTTGCGAAGAGCTTCTCCCACTTTGCAGCGCATTTCCCTGTGGTCAATGAATATCCTCATTTTCTGTACACCTCGAATTACGGAACTTTTCAAACCACTCCAAACTCCTTACTTACCCTCTCAATCAGCTTCTTCTTCCCTTTGTTTTCAGCGGCAAATCTCCTTATGAATTCAATCCACTTTGCCCCATTTCCCCCTTCTTTGTATATATCCCTGGCCGTCCTGAGAAGCAAGACCGCTTTGTCGTAATGAACATGGGACCGGAGAATATCCTTGTTTATCCTTAGCCTGCAGAGTGAAACACCTTCTTCGGGTTCTTTCCGGGCCACCGCGCCTGCTACCTTAATAACAAGCTCTACGGGCATGGAGTCTATGAAGTTCTTAGCAAGCATGCCTGAAAGTTCGGGTGCTTTTCCCATAAGATGCGGAATGAGGAGGATCGCGGCTCCAGAGCTTCCTTTTTTTAAAATATGATTGCACAGCTCCCCCAGAGTCTTGATGTCCGAAGCCTTTATCATTAAGTTAAGAAGACTTTTCACCGGCGGCCTGTTGTCGGCCCATCCGCGCTCAAGCACCATCTTTGTAAGAAGGCCGGATTCCTCGATCATGTTCTTTTCCATGGCAACTTTGGCGACGTCGATAATGAGTCCTAAAGAAATCCCCGGCTGTGTTCGTATCAGGTCTATTGCTACCTCTAACTCCCCGTCGTGCAGGAGCGCACGCACCGCGCTGTCCCTGTTTTTCACGCTTTTCAGTATCGCCGACTTGAGCTCTTCCGATTTGCCGATGCCTGAGAAGACATTCTTTATCGCTTCATATTCCTCTTCATCGAAATGCCTTGAGAACATTTCAAGAGCCACAGCAAGCGAGGTCTCAAAATCCACAATGCCGGATTTTTCCTGGATCAATTTCTCTGCAAGCGTAAAGTACAAATTATTTAATTCGGATAATGGCTCCCCTGATAGCATTAATCCTTTCTTGACCGTGTCGAAAGCTTCCTCAATTCTATTTTCCTCAAGCAGTACATTCGCAAGTCTTGCGTGGTCTTCTTTATCCGCAAGCTCATATCCGGCAAGGCGCAGCTTCTCCCCAGGCTTTCCCAGTTTTCCGTACAGCCTGATCAGCAGTTCTAAAGTGCTATCTTTTTTATATGCATAACTGAATTTGGAAGCAGATTTTCTTTTTTCCTTCAGTTTTTCCAGCAGATATTCTTCTACCCGCCGGATATTCTCATCAATAACGATACCATAAAGCATTTCTTCCGTCTCAAGGCCGTAATCTTCCTGCTCGACTATATCCAGTATCTTTTCCAGGAACCTGTTCTTATATGAAACGTCGTCTATCTTTTCCATGCATTCATTGAAGTAGGCCGCGCACTGGATCACAAAATCCCCGAGATTGCCATCAGAATCGTCCGCTCCTTCTTCAAATGCCGTCACTCCTCCTTTTACCAGGGCAAGATAAATATCAGCGGCATTTTTATGCGAACCTTTTTCTTTGAGCCTGTCTGCCGTGCTTTTTATCTCCTCAAGGTTCTCGATGGCATCATCGATGCTGTAATAGTCAAGTTCCCCATGCACTATCCACCCTATCTTTTCCGAGATCGCATCTATGTTTATCTCAGGTTTTTCCTCTGTCTCTATAGAGAAATCACTTATCAGGGAAGGATTCTGCTTAATTATTTTTTCTATGATTCCGATTATTTCGCTTTTGCTAATTTTTTCAAGCGACTTCAGGAATTTATCGCCATCGATAAAAGACGAAGGCTCATGCACCCATTTCAGGAGGAGGGCAACGCCGTGCTTGCACATCGATCCTACAGGACAGGTGCATTCCGTATGCATCTCGCTGATAGAAACTCTAACCTCGTATGGTTTTGCGGAACTTCCAAGCACCCGGGCGTAAAGGGCGCTGCCTATCCTGACAGTATCAAAGACGCGTCTGCCGTCATAATAATCAAGTCCCTTGAAAAAGGTTTTATCGCCAAAGGTTTCTTTTATTGCGTCTTCGGTTAATTCAGTCATATTTCATCGCAATTCAGCTTTGTTTGTTGGAATTCTCCACTTGCGCCGTGTGGCGGTATATGATTATGCCCCCATCGGTATAGCCATAAATCTGAATCACTGCTTCATATTAAAAATTTGTGCTTCTCTTTGAATTATCGCAGCTTTAAAGAAAATGAAGTATATTAAAACTCCAGAATCGTTCTCTGGAAGGGGTCCTCCACCGCATCGGTCAGCACATTAAAGTGGTTTTTAATTCTCTGCATCAGGTTCGCCCTGAATTCGGGACAGGGGTAGAGATATTTCGGATTCTTTATTACTTTCATCTCTGTAAGATCAAATAACCCTATATCTTCCAGTCCCAGTGTCCTTTTCGAGAAGCGTTTCGCTGCCAGATAAAAGTATTCACAGGTACGCCTGTAGGTTTCCAGATACTCCATTGCTATCTTTGGATGTATGCATTTATCCCATTCTTTGATTTCAATGCCAACTATATAGAATCGTTCTACCTGCCTGTAAACTGCAATTATATCTGCCAGATTGCATACACTTTCCCGGCATAAGAAAGGTTTGAGATGTATCTCGGATGTATGGAAAACAGGGATGCCGTGCCGGCTGATAGAGTCAACGATCGCACTTGAGTTTATCGTTGCTCCGAAACTTGAGAAATGCATTATATGTTAGAGGGATTGCTATGGAATAATAATGAAATGGGGGGTAATGAAAGTATTGATACATGAAAAGATATGGTGATAATTGCGTAACGGAATTATTCTTGAAAATACCGTTACGGTATTTTCACCTGACCAATCTATTAACCCATATATCAAGATTTGCCTGGGTGTTCCTGCGCATCAGCCTGTCAAGTACATCTTTCGTGTGCCTGAAAGGCAAAAGATGCTCACTGCTACCCGCAGGATGTGATCGTAGTACTTGCTCCTGTCGTACTGCGTACTATCGTCCACAAGCTCTGTTATCTTCATGCGTTTCATGCAGCTTTTTGAAGCACGGTCAGTGACCACATACCTGACATCCTGGCCAGGCTGCATTATTATGCCTTCTTTCTGGAATTGCTCTATCGCAGCCATACTGTTGTTGGGCTGCCTGTAATCCGAAAGACCGCGCGATATACCCGCCCAACCTCCCTCGCCAAAGTGTAAAAAGAAGCCTCCGCTTTGCTTTCTTCGTGCGCTTTGCGGTGTAATGCGCCAGATATTTATTACTCTTTAAATATTAAACACTCATCGCCGATATGTTCCCCGGCGCAGCCATTTTACTTTAAAAACAGTGCAGCATAAGCAATGAACTCGCATGAAGGGGAAAGGAGAGAGTATAGTAGTATTTTAAAGAAGAGAAACCTTAAAACCTCCCGAATGAATATAATAGCTAATTGTATAAGGTGAAATATGGTAGACCTTGTGTTAAAACTTCCCAATGATCTTAGCTGGATAACGAAGAATAAAGAAGGTTTGAAATGGGTAGAGTCAGCCATCATAAGCAAACTTACCGAGATAAAAATTGGAAACCTGCTTGCTGAAAAAAGTGCATTGAGAGAAGGGGATATAGACGAACTCGATCATATTATAAAGCGCGCCCTCTACGATAAAATAAAGGCTGAGGAATGAAATTAGTACTTGATTCCAACATCATTTTTTCGGCATTGATCAAAAAATCAACCACAAGGGACATTATTCTTAGCGATATATTCGACCTGTATGCTCCCGAGTATATTTTCAGCGAGATAACAAAACATAAGGAACTCCTGTTGAGGAAATCCAAATTGGGCGAGGGAGAGCTTGATGCTCTTCTTTTGCTTTTGCAAAAGCATATTCATTTAGCTCCGAAAGATAAATACAACGAAAAATGGCTCTGGCCGAGGATATTTTAAGAGATATCGATATCACGGATTCGCCGTTTTTAGCTCTGGCGCTAGCTATGGATTGCTCGGTATGGAGCAATGATGGGCATTTTAAACAGCAAGATAAGATGGAAGTATACACGACAAAAGATCTAACGAAGATGAGTAAAATATAGGGAACCGTTAGTTTCTGTAGCAACCAGTGCGCCTTTGAATAAAAATAACCTCTGCTTTGCGTCTTTGCGAACTTTGCGTTGACTGCCAATATTTATCACCCTTTAAATATTAAATTTGCGGCGCCGATATGTTCCCAAACCAGCCACACCACAGAAAGAAACCGTGCAACATGAGCAACAAACTCCTGCCGCAGAAAATCCACGTCACCGCCGCAACCATTAAGATCAAATAATTTTATTTAAGTCCTCAAATGAAGAATGAGAGTAAACCGACCTGGAAAGATGTTGTGAAAGAAGCCCTCGCAGATATCGGCACTTCAGGCCATCTTGATGATATTTACTCAAAAATAAAAGGACACCCGAGAACCGAAACAAACCCGACATGGAGAGACACCGTAAGACGTACCTTACAGCAGTACAGCATTTTCTACCAAGAAGAGAAAGGCAGCGGTATATGGTATCTCAGGGAAGAAAAACCGCTTGAAGAGTTCGACCCGAAAAAGAACCCGAATCCGGGGCATGAAAATGTGCAGGGGATGCTGCTTGAACTCGGAAAGATATACGGATACGAGACCTCGGCTGCGATCAATGATGCAAAGAAAAAGTTCATGAACATGCCTATTGAAGAAGCCGCCACCATAAAAGAATTCCAGAGGGATGTATTTCACCGAAAGTTGTTGAAATTGTGAGTCATATAGATGTTATATGGTTTGGCGGCGGATACTGATATGCTTGTGCCTGAGTTTGCTTTTGAAGTTGAGCATACGACCGATGTGACAAAAGGGCTCGGAAGGCTTCTTGACCTTCACAGGTCGGGCCAGAGGACAAGGCTGTTTGTGGTTTTACCACCTGATAAAATGAGCTAGTTTGATAAAGAGATTGGGCGCAATCTTTTCAGGGATATAAAAGGGATTTGCAGGGCGAGACCTTATGAGCCGTTAATCAAGCTCTATGCGCTGGCGAAGGAGCATAATTTGCAAAGGAGTGAATTTTTTGGGGAGTAAAGGCAGTGAAAGTTTTGATTTATTTTGCCAATCGTAATATTCGAGATCATTTACCCGATAAATAGAATCTTGGTGTGGGTTGTGAAGGGAGATAGTGGGGATAGTTGATGTTTTATGTCGGAAAGCTTTTAGGTCAATCAATCAGAATTATGACTATGAAAGATGCTTTAGAATATTTCAGGGCAAACCTTGCGGAAATTATCTCTAAATATGAAGGAGAATATGTGGCGATCATTGAAGACAAAATTATTGCTCACGGCAAAGATGTAAAAAAGGTCTATCAGGAAGCTAAAGCTAAATTTCCTAAGAATATCGTTTTCCTGGGTCAGGTTCCAAGAAAGGAGGCTTTAATCCTTTGAAAAAATGCTTCAAATTCGCGAGGGAAAATTCCTCAAGCCTTGGATTCGTTTATAGACCGATTGCGAAGGTGGGACTAAAAGATGCCAATGGCGACATGTTTGAACTCAGTATGCTGGTGGATTCGGGTGCAGATATATCAATCCTTTCGAAAAGGATTGGAGATATAATGGGAGTGGATGTGGAACAGGGGGAAGCAAAGGTATTCAGGGGAATTGCGGGAGAAATGATGGCTTATGTTCATAAGATACCATTATTCATAGATGGAAAGGAAGTTGAAACAAGAGTTGCTTTTGCCCTGTCAGAAGTGCCCAACTTGCTGGGAAGGCTTGATATTTTTAAGAATTTTGAGATAAGTTTCAGGAAAGAAGAGGATTTCTGCTTCGGCGACTGATTTCTTAGATAGATGAAAGAGATCAATGAAAATTCTAAAAAACAGAATTTGTGCGGTATGTGGACATAAATTCGATGTAAAACTTGAACAGGGCAATGTAATCCCTATCCAGTACTTCTATTCAAAAGAACTGGGAAAAGTTCTGACAGATAAAGAAACGGAGTACTGGGAATGTGAGAATTGCAGCGGATACATGAAGGAGAGGATGATAGAGTGGATGAATAAAAACTGGGGTACTCGCTGTCCTGATTTTGAAGAGAGCTGCCCTCTTTGCAGGGCATGGAAATATTTTGATTATCTTTTTGAAGTAGATTGATGATACAAAGTGATTAAGTCGCTTGATATGATAAATCCTTCCGCAACTGCCTTGCCGAAGTGAAAGAAGAAATCTCTGCTTTTCGTTCTTTGGGGCGCTCTGAGATGTAATGCACCAGATATTTATCCCCATTTAAATATTAATTCCCCGGCGCCAATATGTTCCCGAAATAGCCATCCCAATAAGAACAAAAAACCCAACTCACTCTCGAAACCATTAAGATCAAATAATTTTATTTAAATCCTCAAATGAAGAACGGGAGTAAACCGACCTGGAAAGATGTTGTGAAAGAAGCCCTCGCAGAGATCGGCACTTCAGGCCATCTTGATAATATTTACTCGAAAATAAAGGGACACCCGAAAACCGAAACAAACCCGACATGGAGAGACACTGTAAGGCGCACCTTGCAGCAGTACAGCATTTTCTATCAGGAAGAAAAAGGCAGCGGAATATGGTATCTCAGGGAAGAAAAACCGCTTGAAGAGTTTGACCCGAAGAAGAATCCGAGTCCGGCGCATGAGGATGTACAGGGGATGTTGCTTGAACTCGGAAAGATATACGGATACGAGACCTCAGCAGCGATCAATGATGCAAAGAAGAAGTTCATGAACATGCCTATTGATAAAATGAGCAAGTTTGATAGAGAGATCGGATGCAGTCTTTTCAGGGATATAAAGGGAATTTGCAGGGCAAGGACTTATGAGCCGCTCGTCAAACTCTACACTCTGGCGAAGGAGCATAATTCACAGAAGACGGAATTTCTTGGGTAAGAAAAGCCCAACGGAATTATTATAAGAAATCATTTCAGCCATTCTTGCTTCTTTATGTTGGCTTGTTTTAATATGCGGGATAGCAGGTCCACACTGATTTCTTTTTTATGAAGATTAGGCATCGTTAAAACAAGATTGCCTTTTATCATATACGGATGCTTCCCTCTGGAGAATGGACCTTCGAATCCGAATTCCTTTAATCTCTTAACAAGCTGTTTCCATGAGACCGGCATCAATTTTGTCAAAAGATTCCATCACCTTAGGCTCTTTGAACTTTATTCCACCTATTGAAGGGATTGGAAGTCCTTTTTTTAATCTGATTATTATCCATCCTTCTATTGTTTCAGCAAGGTTTCTTCTGCATTCTTCCAGGTTTTTTCCTGTTGCCCACACTCCTTTAAGTCCTGGAACCTCCCCATAATAAGGTTCATCATCCTTTATTATTTCGTATTTTGCTTTTTCAAGCGCCGCATTTATGTATTCAAGTATCATGCCGCATCTCTTTGTATATTTTATCATTTATCCATGCTCTTAATATAGCTTTTGTATTGCCTCGACCTATTTTAAGGTTATTATATTTAATTTGAATTATTAATTTTTCTGGCGCCGAGATGTTCCCAGCATTGCAATAATCCAGAAATACCGATACATCATCCTGGATAAACACTCCCCGCGTCTCCTGTTCGCCCCCGCGCTCCGGTGGCCTGCCGGCGCTGATGGAGTGGGATCTTTTATTTGCAGAGGGGATTCTGGCAAATTCTATGGTTTCAAGGCTCTGCATTTTGAAAATTAAAAACCGTAGATAAAGGCGCCCAGAGTCACGCCTCTTTTGGGCTTGTCCACGTATGCCCGCGCATGGGCACACGTATGCGCGGAGTCGAGAACCCGCAGGGTTTCGGCGTGATAAACGCAGATTTTATTGTGACGCGGAACACGGATTCACACAGATTGGACGGATTACACGGATAAGCACGGATTTCACCGCGAAAATCCGTCCAATCTGTGTTCTATCAGAGGCGCTGGATATTTATCACTCTTCAATGATGATTGAAAACCACGGAAAATATTAAGACAATCATAACCATTATTCAGTATATGACAGAAGTTTCGACGATTAAGCAGGATATCGCAAGACAGCTCGATCAACTACCGCCTGAACTCCAGCGCCAGGTACTTGATTTTGCTCATGCATTGGGAAGATCTTTTCCAAAAGGTGTTCAAGGTAAGCGGCTCCTCGGCTTTTCAGGTATAATGGAAACTGAGGATATCAAGGCTATGAGCGAAGCCATTGAATCGGGCTGTGAACGAGTGGATATGAATGAGTGGTAGATTTCTGCTTGATACGAATATCATAATCGCTCTCTTTGGAGATGATGCTTCTGTTAAAAATCAGTTGGCGCATGCGGATGAAGTTTTTATATCAAGCACAGTTATGGGAGAATTATACTTTGGCGCCCATAAGTCCAAACATGTTAAGAAGAATATGTCAAGGTTAGAGGATTTTGCGTCATGCAGCGCTGTTCTGCCATGCGATACCGATACTGCACGCTTCTATGGCTTGATAAAAAAGCGACTACTGGAAAAAGGACAACCTATTCCAGAAAATGATATCTGGGTTGCGGCTGTCGCATGCCAGCATGGCCTTATTGTAGTATCCCGCGATGCTCATTTTAATGAAGTCGAGAACCTGAAATTCGAAACATGGTGACGGGTGTCTTTATAGTTTTAAGGATCATGAAATCTTATGTCTATCTTGCATAACATTTATTTCAATATAAATATTAATTTCTTGGCGCCGAGAAGTTCCCGGCACTGCAATAATCCAGAGATACCGATACATCATCCTGGATAAACACACCCCGCATCTCCTGTTCGCCCTCGCGCTCCGTAGTCTGCCAGCGCTGATGGGATAAGGTCTTTTATTTATGGAGGGGATTCTGGCGAATTTTATGATTTCAAGGCTCTGCATTTTGAAAATCAAAAACCGCAGATGAACGCGGATGAACGCAGATTTATCGTGATGCAGAACACGGATTAACACGGATTTGACGGATTTTCACGGATACGGAATCCGTGCTTATCCGTGTAATCCGTGCAATCCGTGTTCGATCGGAGGCGCAGGATATTTATCACTCTTTAAATATGAATCTGCGGTGCCGATGTGTTTTCGGAACGACCGGTGAATCCAATATGCACTCACATAGAAGAAGATATGCACTATGAACGAGAACGATAACGAGGTATGGTAAAACCTGTTTGCATATCAGGGTAATCCTTTCTATAAGACTCAACCTTGCCGTTTCTAACCTTCACCTCATAACTTTCCAGCAAGCTGCCGTTAAATATCCCCGGATAAACGTCCAGCCAGACTTTGTTGGGGTTATCATGGGTGACATGGAGCGCTCGTCCTCTGACGGCGTATCTGCATTCATAGCCATCCGGGTATGACCAGCATACCGGGTATTCTGTCCGCGGTTTTATTTTGTAGAAGCCAGCATCTTTAAAGGCTTGTCCAAACTGCAAATATGCCAAATGATCATAATTTATTAAAAATCAGTAATTTTTATAGATCTTACTTTATCTTTGTTAACAACCACAAAACAACCTTCAAAAGAGATACTTCCCTGTAATAGAAGCCATTTTAATAGCTGTAATACATATTCTGGCGATTTTGGGGTTACTCGTAGAAGGATTATCCCATATGGTTTATCTGTTTTCTGTTTATAGATCAGTTCTCCAAAATCTTTATCGAATGTGATTATTATCCACTTATTTTTTGAAGATAATTCCATTATCTTCTCATCGCTTGATCCTGCGAAGTCCTCCAAAACCGATATTATTTTGCATCCTTCTTTCCGGAGTTGTTTAACTACGTAGAAGGGGATGTTCTCATCAGCCAAAAAGGTGGGTAACTCGTTCAAGCGGTAGCCCTTTGTGGAATTATGTAGATATGTTCTTCTCTCAGGAGGGACAGCGAATACTCTAAGGCTGCAAGGATATCATCTTTTTTGATCTGTGGATAGTTCTCCATAATCTCTTCATGGGTCCAGTTGTTTGCGAGTAATTCCAGGAGGAGTTCAACGGATATCCTGGTTCCTTTTATTACAGGTTTTCCAACAAGAATATCTGGGTCACAAACAATTCGCTTGAAAATTTCTTTTTGCATGATAATCTATCTATGTAATTATCCTGACAGTGTATAAAAGTCTTGTTGCGCTCATTTTCCCGATTTATGGATACATATTTATTACTAATTAAATATTAAATTCCCGGCGCCGATATGTTCCCGACGCTGCAATAATCCAGAAATACCGATATATCATCCTGAATAAACACACCCCGCGTCTCCTGTTCGCCCTCGCGCTCAGGCGGCCTGCCAGCGCTGATGGGATGGGATTTATTATTTGTTGAGGGGGTTTGGCGAATTTTATGGTTCAAGACTCTGCACTTTGAAATTTAAAACCGCAGATTAACGCAGATTTATCGTGATGCAGAACACGGATTTACACGGGTTTGACGGATTTTCACAGATATGAAATCCGTGCTTATCCGTGCAATCCGTGTTCAGTAGGAGGCGCTGGATATTTATCACTCTTCAAATATGAATCTCTGGCGCCGATATGTTCCCAAAGCAACCTTCCCTCTTTCGCTAACATGCTTCATACATCAACGCATTTGAATAATTGGCGATATTTTGTGTAAAGTAAAAGTCATATCAAAAATGAGCGGTATAGGATTTAACTTTTCTTTCTCAACAGTCCACTTTTCTCTATTTTTTGGAGGAGTGATTTCTGAAGGTTCCCATGCATCTGGTAGATATTTCCTTGCATCTTCAATTGACATTGCCTTTAAGACCCGGAATTGCTCTCGGGTAAAGTTATCCTTATTTTCTAAGAATTTACTGTGATACCGCAAACCTTGTCGAACAATAATGTTTTGCCGTCTCACGTTTTTTCTAAATTCTTTTACTTCTGCATCTGTCCAATTTTCATTAATGTGATACTCATTTCCGTCGCTTTGATCTTTTAAAGGTTTATAATGGTCGTGGAGTTGTGTTAATGGTCTATTTCTACAATCAGCAATTTGAACTTTCCATTCATGGCACTTTATTCGTTTCTTTTCCATCTCTTCAAAGTCCAGATTCCAGTTGTAAATCATGAAAATATAGATGTCTTTATGATGAAATCCCGCCTCTTCTAAAATTTGTATTTGTTTCTCGACCTGTGGGTGATGTTCATAACCCCAGTCCCAAGCTATCCGTGGCTCTCTAAAACCTGCTTTTTTAAGCATTGTTGCTAACTCGGGATCTTTAAGCAGTAGTTTCCCATCAAAACCACTCTGAGATTCGCACCATCCTATTCTTTTCTGCTTCTTTAAATCGATCAATTCTTCCAGAAGTTCTTCGATATAGGGATTGTATAGCAAATTATTATCATAGAAAACAAGATTCTTGAGACCCAATTCCAATCCAGGCTCAATAATAGTTTTTATGTTTTTCTTGGGCTCAAATTCAGGTTCTATTATCCAAGTTCCGCAAAAAGCACACTCCCTGAAACACCCTCTTGATGAGTGAACAATTTGATAATCAATATTATTTTCGCCATTCATCACAAGTCTGTAATCCGGAGGATGCGCTTCTGCATGTTTATGAACCCCTTCAAATGTTGTAACTTTATATTTTCTGCACTTCTCTTGGAAGTCTGGATCATTGTGTCTCAAACTTGCGTAAATTCCTCCTATTCGTATATTTGTCTTTTTTGAATCTGGAAATTGCTCACGATAAAATTCAACACAATCCCATACATGCTCAGACCAATATGTAAAAAGGCTCGTTATTTCTATCTTTGAGGGAATATCGAATTTTGTGGGTTCGGCTTTCCCTCGAACTAATTCTACAATATAATTTTTTCTTTTATAATAAGATGCAAGTTTTAAAAGACCAATTGGAAGGAAGTTTTTATGGTTTTTGCTCTTGGTTTTTGTAGGAAATAGAGGTTCAACCAAGAGGATGTCTTTTTTGAATCT
>DATCUE010000068.1:0-112170 GCA_036567605.1 Candidatus Methanoperedens sp.
GCTCTGATATACGATGTCTGGGGCAAACCCGAAGGCAGCGTTGAAATAACATCCAATGGGCAGACTGCGGTCCTTGTGAGCGAGAACCTGATATCACCGCAGGGAAGATTAGGGTATTTCAGTGGAGAGAAGATATAAATACGCAGGAAAATCAATATTGGTGGGTTTTTCCTGCGGGAGTGTAATATGTTTTGGATAGTTATGAGATGCATTATACGTGACCTCAAATCCATTCTCACCCGTAAAAACAACTAATAGCAATCCGATCAAGAATATAAAAACGACCAGCGTTGGTACCATAAGAACTGTCCAATAATTCCAAGTATGAAAAAAATGACCATAATGACCAGCATAATCTTCCAGAACCACATCCATTTCTCAGGAAGTTTGAATGCAGGCGTTTTAATCCCCTCGCTATTGATCCTTAGCTCTTCCCTGATATTCCATACATCATCAGGATCATCGACTTCAATTATGAAACTTCCCTGGTAGCCACATTCCCTGCACACATACATTTGTCCTGTGTTTATACCGGGAAATATATGTCCGCTGCTGATACCGGCGTATTCCACATTTCCTCCGCAAAACGGGCATATCTGATAACCGAGTACAGGTTTTAATTTTGCCTTCATTTTATTCATCTCTTTCCAAATAATTTGCTCAATAACAATGTGATAATCGCCAGTGCAAGGTACAGTGGATTATAAATCCCGTTTCTCATTTTATCCTCCCTTTATTCACTTTGAAGCGGCAGGTGGGGAGTGGTTTTCGGGGATAAAAAAGCTCGCTCTGCAACTGCATTCGCCAAGTGATACCGGTTAATTCATTCTTGAGACATCTCCCGGGTTATTCATCGGTGCGGCCTGCATGTTTTCCGCCATTTTTGACGCAGCCGTATCGCTTGCGATCCTCCCATCGCGCATAGTGATTATCCTGTCCGTCTGCCGTGCCACTTCCATATCATGTGTCACTACAATTATGGTCTGGCCTTTTTCACTGAGCCCTTTCAGGAGGTCGACTATGACTTCACGCGTCTTTGTATCGACAGCCCCGGTGGGTTCATCTGCAAGGATGATGGCGGGATTATTCGCCAGCGCCCTCGCAATAGATACGCGCTGCTGCTGTCCTCCCGATAGTTCGGATGGTTTATGCTTCACTCTGTCTCCAAGCCCTACCATCGTGAGAAGTTCGAACGCCCTTTCTTTGCGTTTGTTTTTCGAAACCCCGGTAAAGCGCATGGCAATATCCACATTCTCCATTGCGGTAAGTGTTGACAGCAGATTGAAATGCTGGAACACAAAGCCTATCTTCTCCCTCCGTATTCGCGGCGCTTCGCTCTCTTTTGCTCTTGTGATTTCGACATCATCGATAAAGACGCTGCCATCTGTGGGTCTATCAAGCAGTCCTATCATTGAGAGGAGCGTGGATTTTCCGCTCCCTGAAGGTCCGACGATGCTGAGCAGTTCGCCCTTTCTTACATCGAAACTGACCCCATCCAGAGCATGTACAGGGATCTTGCCCTGCATATAGGTCTTCCTGAGATTCCTGATGCAAAGAACGGGTTCACTGTCTTTGGCATGGTTTCCATTATTCCCATTTTTGCCGTTGTTTCCATAGTTACTCATAACGCAACGCCTCCATCGGACTCATTTTAGTGGCTCGATACGCAGGGTATGTGCCGCAGATTATACCAAGTGATATAGCGAACAACAATCCTGCCACAACAAGTCTTGGTGTTATTGCAAAAAGCACTGATCCCTGCGCTTCGAATGACTTATTCAGGAAATGAACAACTACACTTCCGGCAGCTATGCCGGTAATCCCTCCGATTAATCCGATGAGTGCAGCTTCACCAATTGTCATGAAAAGAATAGTTTTCCGCTCAGCGCCAAGCGCCTTGAGGAGACCGAATTCTTTTGTCCTCTCTGAAACCGACATGAGCATCGTGTTCATAACACTGAGTCCCCCGATTATTGCTGCAAGGACTGCCGCACTTATTGTGATCAGACGAAAAAAGACAAGCGACCCCTCGATATCTTTCGTGAGCTGCTCCGGGGATTTGCTTTTGACTTTTTCCACACTCAGATCAATCCTTTTTGCAAGAAGAGATGAATCCGTACCAGGTGCAGGCTCTGCATAAATGAATGAAACAGTGTTTTCCATTTTATAGAACTTTTGTGCTGCATCAAGGGGCATATTCACAGAAGTATCAAAAAAGGTGCCGGAAATTTCCATAATACCAACAACAGTGACATTCCTGGTATGGCTTATCGATGATGAGCCTTTCATCCTCTTGCTTTTTATCTCAAGTTCATCACCGACCTTGAGATTGAACTTCCGGGCAATACTGCTGCCAACCACTGCATTATATTCATCGCCGGGAACAAGATACCTGCCTGAGGTGAGCTTCAGGTCTGTTAGCTGTTTTTCCGGAAGAACACCACTCACAAAATCGCCAGGACCGAATCCTCCTCCCCCTGCTTCAGGATCAAGAGCGGTATATAATACTCCATGGGCATCTTTTACTCCAGGTATTCTCCGTATCTGCCTTATCTTTGATTCATCAAGAGTGCCGCTTCCGCCAGCGGTACCATCCGGGTTTACCACGATATCATTTGCCATGAGTTTTATTGACCTGTCAACATAGATGTTCATATATTCGGACATCCCGCCCATGACGACCACAGCAAAGATGCCAAGAGTAATACCAAATATTGTAAGCCCTGTCCTCATTTTTCTCTGTGTGAGGCTCCGAATGATAAGATCGAACATCCTACCCACCTCTTTTTCTTCTTGCTACCGCCAGTGCAACAATTACAATGATTATCGCAGCGAATCCGGTCAATCCTGTTAATCCGGGAGTGCTATTTGCTTCAGGTGTTTCCGAAGCCGTTGCAGCTTCAGGTATGCGCAGGACAGTTTCATATTTATCAAGTGCGATGTTTTCCTTATTTACGGCCAGGATACTGATATCATAAGTTCCGGGTGAAAGTCCTTTCCACACAACCCCTGCTGTATCTTCTTTTCCCGAAACAAGGATATCTTCCACCTGCTGGCGGAATTTTACGATCTCATTTGTTGCCCTGTTCTTTGCAGATACATCTATTGCCCCGTCAAACGGTACCTGCGATTTTCCCCTGAGCGTTACGCTGGCTCCGTATTCATCAACTTCTGCATCATCCTGCAGTATCTCGACGTCATCGTTCGCTATGAAAGATGCGGCATATGTATTGATCAGGTCGGGCGCGTAAAGCCTGTGCGTGAATATCTTTGCCCTGGTCGTATATTTCTTCCCGTCTGTGAGTAAAAATGGCCAGGTTATCTTAATTTCTGTGTTTGCTGTGAGAGACACAGCATCTTTTGTTTCTGTATATACTATGTCGTTATTGTCGAGCAGTTCTATTTTTATATCTACAGAGCTCGGGTTGAAGGGACGAAGCAGTAATTGCACGCCGCTGTTCGAAGGGGAAAAATCAACCACATGGAAACTGGGCATGGCAACAGTCCCGTAAGATACTTCATAGGTCTTATTGGTATGAAGTTTTGTATCATTGTACAGGCTCACTCTGGCTTTGTAATAATCATGCTTGGGTTTTTCCTGCCATAATATTACTTTGGATATTTGTTCTCCCGCATTTACTTTAAAATGGACGTCCCGGGATTCCACCACCTTTTCCCCGTACATCAGTTCAAAAACAGCTTTTCCTTCATGGTTCTGACTTGATTTTATCGTAACCTCGCTGCTTGTGAAATCTGAGAAAAAATCCACTATTTCAAGATGTGCACTTACAGGGACAGCAAATACAAGTGTACACGACATCACGATAACATACGCTAACAGTCTATTCATTTTGATCCTCCACATAATCATTTTATAAAGTATTTCAGGCGGTCCATCAGGACCACATACTATAATTTCAAATATTACCTCATAATACTTAAACTTGTCGATTAATAGTCAAGTTTGGGCAATTAAACAGTAAACTTTATGTATATATAGCAACCATATGTCTATTGATGAACAGATTTATTATAAAAATAAGCTTGTATGGAACTATGTTTAGTTACGTGTATAATGTGAGGAAATATGAGCCCCTTTGAAAAGCTGTTCGGCAAGACGGCACAGTTGACTGTGCTGGAATATCTTATAAATAAAAAAGGTGAGATCAATTATCTTTCCGGGATAGCACAAGGAACCGGACTATACCATTCAAGCGTGGCCAGGGTAATCGAGCCGCTTCTTGAGAACAACATAATTATTGAAAAAAGACTGGGAAAACAGATACGGACTTTTGCCCTTAATGAAGAGAACAAAGCCACAAAGATTCTTCTGGGATTTTATGAGGAATTGAAAAGGGAGATGGGCGATGCAGGTGATGAGCAATGAATAAAAATCCTGTTGACGACAAAATCATAGAATTGATAAAGAATAATGAAAATATCCCTGTTCCAGAAATAGCCAGGATACTTGGGATCCCGGAAAAGGAAGTTGAAGAAAGGATCAGGAATTTTTCTGACACGAGACAGAAAATACTGATAGTGGATGACGAGATAGATACGCTCCTTCCGCTGAAGAGGTCCCTTGAGGCCATGAATTACATAGTGGTCGAAGCAAGAAACGGCCCCGAAGCGATAAAGAGGGCACATATCGAAATGCCTGAGCTTGTAATACTTGATGTCATGATGCCGGGTATGGATGGCATCGAGGTATGTAAAGTATTAAAAAAAGATGCCCGTACCGGGAATATACCGGTTATCATGCTGACAGCCAGGGATGAAGTAAAGGATAAAGTTGAAAGTCTTGAGACCGGGGCGGACGATTATGTAACAAAACCCTTCAACCTGAACGAACTGAAAGCCCGGATACGAAGTGTGCTGCGAAGGTCGGGAAACCTATTATATTGAATTGCAAAGTAAGTTGTCCCATCTTTTTTTAACCGTACTGGCTTGCTGATAGAAAAGCTTATTACTGCCCAGAGAATCTCCTCATCATGAATGAAAATCGCACCAACCGGCGGTAGATTACTTTGCCGGCAAAAAAAAAGATTGTTTATATAATACTTATCTCGATACTTCTGATACTTCTGTTTGCAGGCTTCGGCCTCAATGGGAAATCCCAGGTCGCAAAGTCGATATATGTTGTCGCTATGTCACCGGATGAGATGCTGGCAGGTTTTGAGAACGGGACAATAACGGGCTTTATTTCATGGGAGCCTTATCCTGCGAAGGCCGTGGTTGACGGTTATGGCAGGTACCTTGTTAATTCCAGGGATATATGGAAAAACCACCCTGAATGCGTCATGGCAATATCAGAATACGTCCAGGATGAAGATATGATAAAAGCCCTTGTCTGGGTGCATATGAAAAGCACGAGGTTCATAAACGATCCGGTAAACCGGGATAAGGTTCTGGAATACGGCTCAGAGTTTACGGGGACTGATAGAAACTCCATCTCGGCAGCCATTAACAACACCATTTATATTGAATTCCCTGATATGAACGAAATGAAGGAAGGATTTGAGATCCTCGACAAAGCAGGAGGCTTCGATAAGAGCCCGGCTTCGAGGGGTTATAGCAGCACTTATGAGTTTCTTTCGAGTGTTTTTCCGGACAGATATTATAAGGAAATAAAAAACAAACTGGACGCCGATCCTGACTGGGTTCCGCCTGCCGTTAATGGAAGCCTGAGATTCGGGTACATAGATAGAGATCTTCACAATTTGGGGCTGTATGTTGCACAAAAAGAAGGTTTTTTCACGACCGTAGGTCTTGTCCCTGACAAGAATCTCCAGTTCCGCAAGTTCAGGAATGGCCAGGCAATAACAATAGCTATGCATTACCGTGAAGTGGATGCGGCGGTATTTGGCGCGACACCGGTTCTAAGGTATGTGTTAAATGATAATGGAAAGCTCCGTGTAATCAGCGGGGTTAATACGGGGGGTACATCGCTCGTGGTGCGGGCGGATTCCAGTATAAGTTCGCTTGATGACCTCAATGGAAGCAGGATTGCCACTCCGGGTTTTGGCTCGATACAGGATGTCATAATGAGAAAGATGTTCGAAGGGTTTGAAATAAAGACAGTATAATCGCAGGCAGCGAGCCTCCCATATTCAAAGGTAACATAACCTCCTCAGATTCACCTTCTCTTCCATCCAGCTAAATATACCGCCAGAAGCATTGCAATCACCAGAACAGCTTCAAATCCGGCAACTTTTCTCGATTCATTATATCCGGGTTGGGTTCCTGAGATATTTGCTGATTGATTCGCAGGATTTTCAACTTTTTGAACCTCTTCAATCTCTTCTGAGATTTCCTGGCCTCTTGTATTGCTGGGGTAAAACCTCAATTCATCTGCATCTGCAACCCTGAAACT
Source organism: Candidatus Methanoperedens sp. (assembly GCA_036567605.1). Classification (GTDB taxonomy): domain Archaea; phylum Halobacteriota; class Methanosarcinia; order Methanosarcinales; family Methanoperedenaceae; genus Methanoperedens. The sequence continues at coordinate 6,374 of DATCUE010000068.1, forward strand.
GAGATTACCTATCAGGTTCGGACGGCTTCCGGGCCTCAGATAGATATCAATATCGTTTTCCATTGAAATGAAATCCGGCTCAACACCAATGACCCGAAAAGCCCCAATCCTGTCTCCTTTATGGATTCTTGTTATATTATCCGATATGAGGAAGGTATATCGAAGCTGGGCGAAATCAAAACAGCATCCAGTAAAAATTGCATCAACGTATGTAAAAAATTTTGGTGCTTTTATCTGGCCGGATGATGCATTCTCACTATATGAAAAAATGCCGCCTGATCGAACCCAGCTCTCTTTGAGGACAGCTCCATCATGTGAAAAAGAAAGCAGTGCTCTTCGTGGATCAACTCTTACTTCAAGTGTCTTTAAGGTCAGGTTATAACCTTCGCCAAGTTCCCATACGTCACCCTGAGCAAAGAGCTTTTTATCATAAGGGCTGTCGGTATGTTCAATAAGTATTTTAGAGAGTTCTGTACTTTTATTTGCTGCAATATATTTTTCTGCACCTATCCCGAAAACCATAAATGAAGTATTTAATCCATACAATTCACTTCCATTAATTCCTGCCACCTTAAGGGGGATATTGACTCCTGCAATATCATATCTCAGATACCCTTTTGGGATTTTTCTTCCTGAAATATTTGTTATTTCCAATTTTTCTGAAAATGAATTTGAATCGATATCATACCAGAAACCCGGGAAATTCAGCCCGTCCCATACCTGCACAGCGCTTGCGCCGCTGTAAACAGAACCCCTTCGTTCATGGTTCACGGGTATATTTGCATCATATGCTAGAAACCGCAATTCTTTTGATTTTGTAAATTTAAATCTTATATTATTTATTAAATAGATTGGAGAGATATATGTTCCCTCTGCATTTACAAAATTCATGTTGTCAGAAATAGAGAGGCCGGCTTTCATCCTGTTCTTCATGGCTATGCCTGTTTCAGAGATTTCAGTAATTCCAAGTAAGCTGTATTCAGGATCAATATCCGTGTATACATCCGATAACTGGAATATCCCATCAATAACCACAGTGGCGTTTCCATCTTCGGTTCTTATTGAATCCACATGAATTGCAATGACAGGCAGGAAATCAGGGAAATCTTTCTGAACATATTTTTGATTATCATAAACGGAATAAACTTTATCAACCGCCTTTTCATAGACGGCAATATAACCGGGATTTACAACCCGGCGATAAAATTCAATTTCGTTCTTATTGATTGAAATAACAGCAGTTTTCGATGTAATATTGACATCCCTGATGCGTAATACATAGCCTGCGCCGAGAGTAAAATTTTTTCCTTCGGTAAGTGAATGATTCTTGTTTTCATCAATAAGGATCTTTGATAGTATTTTTCGGCTGAGGAGATTCACAGGCTTTGAAGCTATCTTCGAATCATTTGTATATGCTGCAAGATATTTTTTCCCCAGGAATCCAATGGCGCTGTGATTACCGAATCGCCTGTATTTGAATGATATATTAAAGGCCGATGTATAATATGCAAGTTTATCTAATTGTATCGTCCTTTTAGAAGGATCACCGATGTCGATATTCATGATTTCACCTCCTGCGCCGCTGTCAATATCGTAATAGAAAATATCGGAATTCAGGGGTGTCAGGTTGAGAATGGGCCCCATACCTTCTACCCAGACATATCTTGATCCTGCCAAACTTATGGGCTCAGGAATTCCTGTACCAATTGCGCTATTACTGGCGTCAGAAGTATTTGTTTTTGCCTCTGCAGTACCAGGCAATAATAAGAGCGATAGTACCAGTATTTCAGCTAATTTGAACATAATCACCTCCCTTTTTCGATTTCATACCTTTTGATAAGGAAGTAATAAAGCCCCGCTCCAATAAGCCATGTGGAAATTATTACCTCCATATTAGTTTTGCATATTTTCCGCCAATTACAAACTTATCATCCGGTCTTTTCAGGCAATCAATCAGCATCCAGAGCCATGGAATTAACAATAAAACAAATAATAGAGGAATTAGAGGAATCACGAATAGTTCTTGTGCACCTATCAATTTATTTCCTCCTTAATCTCATTGATTTTTCCTTTTTCATATTTTCACCTTCTTTCGCCCGAATACAATTACTGCTGAAAGTGCTATTATTACCGGGAATGTTTCAAACCCGGCAGCCTTTTTTTCAGGAACTTCTTCAGTTGCAGATTTTGCCGATGTAAGATGATGTCGGGATTGCCGAAAATGTTTCATTTGTCTTCTCAGTTGGGGCATTTGCAGTTCCACCGGCTGTATGAAAGGTTGAATCAAGCCATTGAGTATATAGACCAGTATTTCGATAAATAGACCAGAAAGTATTTATATGTTCTGGTTTAATCATGAAATATCATTGAAAGGTGGAATAATATGGTTGACCCGAGTGGATATAAACAAATTGACAGAATAGAATTTTCAAAAGAGCTTGTATTCACATTAAATGGAATCGGGATATTGGCTCTATTTGCATTCGGATATATTTTCCTTTCCATATATTCACAAATTACGGGAAAAATTAGTGGAACCATAGATATTTTAAATTTTTTTAGTATAATACTGGGTATATTATTATTCATCGGAACATTGATACTTCATGAACTCATTCACGGGATCTTTGTATCAATGTATGGCGGTAAACCTCTATATGGCGCTATTATCTTTTCAATAATACCTTATCTCTACACTACTACAAAATCCATTTTTCCACGTAACCAGTTCATAATAATCTATTTCGCCCCATTAGTAGTGATTTCTATTATTGGAGTTGCTGCAATGGCTGCTTTTCCATCGATAGCGCACTGGATTCTCCTGTCGCTTGTCGTAAATGCATCCGGATCAGTGGGTGACCTGTGGATGATAAGGACTTTATTACGATATCCAGGACATATATTGGTGGAAGATCAAAAAACCGGAAGTATTATTTATGGCAGGGAAAATGATAAACCTGTTAATGTTTCTTCAGCGGGATTTGGCTCAAAATTCCTGAAAGGGTTAACTATCTCCTTTTCTGTTATTGTTATTCTTGTGACAATACTGCCTGTAGCTCTTAATAATATGGGAATTGAATCTTTTACGATAGGGCTCCAGGACAATCCGTTTACGATTTTTGAATACAATGGTTCAAATGGCAATCAGGAATTCGGACAAACTTTATTTCTCGACAGGATATTTACCTTAAGCGTGATTTTCGGATTGGTTTATGCGATATTGACCACAGTAAATAAAAAGGGGACAAATGGACTGCGCCCGAATAGCAGACAGTGAGTCAAGCTATCATAATTAAAAACCGAGAACTTTTAAAGCGCTTAAGATAGCCTGAAGAAATGCTCCGAAGTATTAAATCTGCGTTCATCCGCGTTCGTATATACAACATCCTAGCGAGAACATAAGAGCATTCTTGCACCTACATAAAAAGTAGGTCGAGAGGGTAACAAACATTGCGTTTGGGATCCGTTCCCGTAGATGAACCTGTTTCCCTCTCATCCTTTTGATGCACGAATAAGTACGTTTTGGACATATATAAAATGTACCACGTATAACTGACGAACATGTGTAGGAAAGGATGGAGGAGGGACATGACTCTCTCGATCTAAGTTATAAGCCAGAATCAAAGAGGTCGAGATAATGAATACAACAACGATATTTTACGTCGGAATAGATGTTTCAAAAGACAAATCCGATATCTGCATAAAAGATGAGAACGGGAACGATTTGGTACAGCGGTTCATAATGACGAACAGTAAAGCAGATTTGGGCAGGTTGTATGAAACAATTGAAAGAATAAGATCCAAAACACCAGGTAACAGCGATGTTATTTTTGGAATGGAAGCAACCGGGATTTACTCTTTACCATTATATTCAGCCCTGAAAAGAGACGGATGTAAAGTCAAGCTCTATAACCCGATCCAGACCAACGGATTCAGGAAAATGAATATCCGGAAGACAAAAACTGATCCTATAGATTCAGCTGTCATAGCGGATATGCTTCGTCATTCTGAACCGCCTCAAGTTAGTGAAATTCAGGATTTCCACCTGTTCCAATTGAGAGAATTGGTCAGGATCCGCCACCGCCTTATAGAAAAACAAGCCCTCTGCAAAGTGCAGCTTGTGCGTAATATCGATACTACATGGCCTGATTATGAAAGTGTGATGAAGAGGGTTTTTGGAGCTGCATCATTGGCAATACTGAAAAAATATTCTGTTCCTTCAAAGTTGAGGGCTGAATCATTTGAGCAATTCTATGAACTTGTTCAAAAGAAAAGTCGGTCAAAAATATCTCGCTCAAAAGCTGAGGAATTATATAATCATGCCGGGAATATATTGACCATTCCAGAACTCGATTCGGTTATTGCTATCGAAATTAAGACGCTGATAAATCAACTTGAATTGTATGATGAACAAATTCATTCAGTTGAGGCAAAAATAGATCAGATGATGAAACAGATCGATACAAAAATAATGTCAATACCTGGTATAGCTGATATACTGGGTCCAACCATTCTCGGAGAAATTGGGAATATAAACAGGTTTTCAAATGTTAAGAAGCTGGTTGCTTTTGCCGGGCTTGATCCTGTTGTGAGCCAGTCTGGTAGATTTGAGAATAAAAGTGGAAAGATCTCAAAAAGAGGTTCCCCATTACTTCGCCAGGCACTTTTTCTGGCAGCTAATACCGCTATACAAAATGATGAAAAATTGAAACGGTTTTATATTAAGAAAAGAAGCGAGGGAAAGCATCATTTTTCAGCCCTGAATGCGGTTGCTACTAAATTATTGAGGATCGTTTACTGGGTTTTGAAGAATAACAAAGAGTATCAGACACAACCTAATTAAGTTTAGTCTATTGATAGGGAAACTGGCCAAACAAATAGATAGTGGATACTATTTTATTATTTCGTGCAAGTATAGGTTGTTGTGATTAAAGCAACCGATGATTTCATGTTAAATCCCGCCAACGGCGGCGCTTCTGTTGGGGTCTGGGGTCGCAACCCCAGCGCTATAATGCTAATTTTGACCGAAAGTGTTAATAGTACGCTCATCTGCGGTTTCTTTTTCGAAGTGCTGCAATATAATCTCTCTGGATAAGCGCCGCATCGTCGCTAAAGTCGATCAGCTCATGTCTCTCTGCAATGAGCTTGAAGCCGGGCTCGTGCGCTCGCAGGGGACGGCGAGAGGATGATGGAGGCGGTCGTGGGGAGGATGCTGGCGGGGTAACAGTGAATAGAATATAATTATAGTTAATAAAAATATTTAACGTATTATAATTGACCTATCAAGCTATATATAAAGAAATCATAGATAGATTCGCATCTAAAAAATGATGCCGTGAATATTATGGATGAATTAATTGTAGATGACACATATAATATCCATTTCCCAAAAGCATTAGTCGATTTGCTTAAAATTAGACCAAGAGATCGCTTTAATATTGTCATCAAAGATAATGAAATCGTACTCGAAAAAGTAAAAACAGAGGAAAAAATGGAAAAAGATTCTTTGGTCGATCTGCTTGAATCTCCGGCTCACGTTGAGAGAGCAAAAATTAAGGAGTTAAATCTAAATGCGCTTGAGGAAGAGCTTTGGACAACATAAAAAAAATATTAGTTGATTCAAACATTTTCATATTCGCAAATATCAAAGAATATCCTGAATACCCTGCTGCAAAAGCTAAAATAAAAGAATTGATTAAAACTCATAAGCTACTCGTCAATACAATTATCATTTCTGAAATCCAGTATAAATTATATCGATTGCTGGATCAAGAAGAATCCCATAACAGAACACTGAAAATATTGAATTCAAAGCATGTGGGATATGAATCCATAACCAAAGGCACCGTATCAAAAGCTTTAGAGCTCAGCCTTTGCTGCAATACCCGGATAAATGATGCAATAATAGCACAAAATGCTATTGATCTCGATGTTGAACTACTTACGGACAACATCAAGGATTTTAGGAAAATATCGAACCTAAATATAATTCCACTGAGATAGCATAAATGAACTCGAAGCCAGGCTCGCGCGCTCGCAGGCGGACGGCGAGAGGTTGATGGAGGCGGTCGTGGGGAGGATGCTGGCGGGATAGCCGGGAAAAGGATTTAAATATGATGAATCTTTATACTTTATGTAAAAGGATAATAATGAAACAACGTCAAAATAATCATACTAAACCTGCTGCATTAAAATCCAAAAAAATAGACAGAGAGCTGGAGCTTAAAGCAATAAACAGAATTCTTGAACGCAGGTATGAAGTGTTAGTAGAATTAAGCTAAACTATCTGACATGCGCTTTAATGAATTCCAGGCATAGTAAAAATACATTATTTTCTATCCGATTATCATTATCTTTTAAGACACTTACAGACCTTTCTTCATAGGTCTTATATACGTGTAATCTTCTGTTGTAGAGTTCTTTTCTAAAATTAAAAGCTTCTACAGGCGTATAATCAAAATTAAGGCCGTTCTTTTCAAGAAATCTTTCCATCGCGGTCAATGCTGTCCTATGGTTAGCATCCGGGAAAGCCTGAAGCAGTATTATATTCTTCAGGTAATAGGCAGCGATTTCAAGGATATCACGATTTTTTGGAGTGTATTCCACCAGTTCTTTGAGTTCACGCACCTTGATTGGATAGTCTTCACTTCCAGAATATTCTATGCGTGGATCAGTTAATGCGCGAATTTTTATTTGCTCATTGATATCCAGCAATATTTCCAGTGTTAGAAAATTGATTTGCCTCAATATCTCAACCAGTATGAATGATGTAATCCAAGGTTATAATCTTAATCTGATTATCGCAAAATTGAGCGGCCTTTAACCTAAAGAGATATTGCAGAGAATTCGACATTAGATAAAAATTATTTTAAGCGCCGCACCGTCGCGAAAGTCGATCAGCTCATGTCATTCTGCGATGAACTTGAAGCTGGACTCATGCGCTCGCAGGCGGACGGTGAGAGGTTGATGGAGGCGGTTGTAGGGAGGATGCTGGCGGGATAGCCTAAACATCCTATGATCTTGTTAGGGTTGCCCAATTGCGCATATTACAACCTATTCAAAAGGTTTATGTCTTATAAGTAAGATATATCTTACTATGAACGCCACAATTGATATGGTAACCATATCCTCCAAAGGTCAGATAGTAATCCCAAAAAAGATTCTAAAATCCCTGGGGCTGAAAGAGCAGGATAAATTATTGATATTCAATAAGGGTGAAAACATCCTGTTAAAAAAAATTAAACCCGGGATATTTGAAAAAAGTATCAGGGACATGTTGATGCCAATTCGTCAGGAAGCGGAAGCAAAGGGCTTGACTGAAAAAGACGTAGAAATAGAGATCAAAACTCATAGAGCGCGGAAAAGCCTGAAATGATACGTTTAGTTTTAGATACAAACGTCTATGTTTCAGCTTTAATATCAACCGGAAGTAATCCGGCGCTACTGCTTGATGGGGCCGGGAAAAAATACTCGCTTTTTATCTCAAAGGAAATACTTACCGAGGTGGAAGATGTTATTTCGAGAAAAAAGTTCGGTTTCACTAAAGAAAAAATAAGTACAGCTATGGAAGCCATTATGTCGTTCTCTGAAATCATAAATCCAGAAATTAAGGTTGATGTCATAAAATCAGACCCGGATGACAACAAAATATTGGAGTGCGCAATCGCATGCAGGGCATCATATATTGTTTCAGGTGATGCTCATCTCCTTGAATTGAAAGAATATATGGGCATTAAAATCATGAATCCAAAGGCTGCGCTTGATTTATTAAATAAATGACACATCCGATGAAAAAACGCATCGCCGCCAAAGTAGACCAGCTCATGTCCCTATGCGATGAGCTTGAATCCAGGTTCGTGCGCTCACAGGCGGAATGTCTCTGCCAAGCATGCATTTCAGCTCAAAAATTGTAAAGAGTCGGTTCTTACCACAGTTATATTTAATTCATCATCTAATATAACATCAAGATTATTAAAACTGGCCCTTGATGCCAGGGGCCATCCGTAAGTACCTTCGAATGAAATTTGAACTACATAGGCGCCGGAAAAATTCATCTGCGGGATATTTCCTATCCATCCGGGCCTGATATAGGTCTGATTATTCAGATATGCTATAATGTTAGTCCTGTGCTGGACATCAGATGTATTTATTATTTCATCTCCTGCATCGTTTAATACAAGCAGATGATTTGTCAATCGAGTCGTTACTGGAAATATTGTAATATTCTTTTCAGGTATGACCTTTAAAGCATAAACCATCTTTGTTGCAGGTATGGAATCTGGAGAGGAGTTTAGCATCCGTTCTACGTCAGACTTCTTAAAGACTTCGAAAATATCTCTGTTCACCCAGTTCGCCCAGGCGTTGCAGCAGTCGCCAAAGTCTGGTTCATATGAACCTGTCTTTTTACCTCTTTGAGAAGACGTACTGTATGGAGGTATTCCCAGAGCTACCAGGTAATCGAATTGTTCTGCTGTCCTCAGAGCTTCGATGCTTCTCCCAAAGGAGTCGGAAGTTACAGGTATTGCGTCATATGTCAGCAGAAACGATTCATTATACAGGGAATCAACACGAAAGACAACCGACCCATTAATGATTTGACCCGGAAGCAGCAAGGTATCCTGTATCTTATTTTCTTTTTCGAGGTCTTCCAGTATCTCTAACAAACTTGAACCATAAGGTTCAGGAGTCGTGGTATTGAATATCCGATCACCCTCCTGAAGATGCATTCCTGCCAGTTTGAAATCAACAGGTGTTGAACCGTTATTTTCTATAGAGACATTATACACCGCATAATGTCTCGGAGAGATGTCTTTTTTATTCCGGTATATTTTGTTATATAAGTTATGCGTGCCATTTTCTTCTTTTACCCATAAATCGTAGGAACCCCACAAATCGTAGAAACCTCTCTTCCTCATTGTCATACGTGCGCCCTCATCAGATAGCATTATCTCAACCGTACTTCCGTTGGCAAAAGCGCGGATAATTTTTCTCCCGTCATCTTTGATGATTGTCGCATTTTCAGTCCGATTAATGCCGTGATATTCCTTGAGGAAACTCAGCAGCCTGTGACTCTCATTTCCTGGGACGTTTTCCCAGCCGAATAAAAAAACGTCTTTTTGTTCTGAGTTATCATGCATGTATATGCTTGAAAAAGAAATTATGCTGATTTCGGGCATATTTTCCTCCGCTTGCGGTCGGGTCACGTTTTGAGATGATACTTTTACCTCTTCTTTCTGTAGTGAATCTGGCGCCGGGGCAGTTTTATTTTCTTCAGTACATCCGCTATATAAAACCGATAACAAGAGCAAAATAATAACTGTTGATGCAATTTTGTTCCTTGATACCATATCATTTCTCCCTTTTACTTCATCACCCGTCCGGTCAGATACGCTGCCAGAATTATAGTAATTGAAATAACAACTTCAAATCCTGCTGCTCTCTCTGTCCTGCCCACAACCGGAAAAGTCCCAACCGGAGTGATTACATCAGGTGTCTTCGGCACCGCATTTTCAGTAACTTCCTCAGGTATCAACTGCGTACCGGCCACACTGGTCGGATAGAACCTGAGTTCATCTGAATTCTCGACAGAAAAGCTGAGATTCCCGAAAAGGTTTATACTGCTCCCTGCTTTCAGGTCGATAGGCTCTCTGTTCTTCAATACCATCCGATCAGGCTCTACAACCGTGACATTGAATACACCCAACCTGTCACCCTCTTTTATCAAAGTGACCTCATCCGACACGAACCAGGTGTACCGAAGCTGTATCATATCAACCGTGGCGCCTGCAAAAACAGCATCAAGGTAAGTGATAAGTTTTGGTATTCCGGTTTCTCCCGTCGAGAAATATTTATAAGCATTTCCACTTGGCAACCATATATCCTCAAGTTCAACACCATTCCTGCTGAGTACCAGCCGTGCTTTTCTCGGATTTTCATTTAGAATTACGGATGTGACCGTCAGAGCGTATCCTTCGCCCAGTTCCCATGTTTCCCCCTTTATCGCATAGGGCTCTATTGCAAGTGCCTTTTTTTCAGACATGCTATCACCATGCGCTATCAATATTCTTGCAAATCCGTTGCCTTTCACAGCATACTTATTCCCGCCCAGGCCGAATGTTTCATACGACCAGTCCGTTCCAGGTAGTTTTATACCATTAATATTAGTAACAGCATAAGGCACCTTCAGTTTGTAACTTGCATATGTGAGGCCCGATTCAGGTATCCTCCTGCCGGAAATATTCGTTATCTCAAGCGACTCCGAATAATTACCGGAGTCAATATCATACCAGAACCCGGCATAATTCAAACCGTCCCATGCCGTAAGATTGTTCAAATTCGTATGCATAGCACCCCTGTATTCATTAGTTGCCATACCCGGATCGTGATATAAATAGAACCTCAGAGTGCTCGAATTTGCCACTTTGAGTTTTATATCGTCTACTATCCCGATAATGCTGCCCGGCTTTAAATTCACATGAACGTCCCTTTTTATCATCGTAATGCCTGTGTCAGATATGTCTGTAACTTTCATCACCCCGAAAATATCATCATTCCTGTAATCTTCAAATATTTCTAATGTCTGGAATATCCCGCTCAATAATACTGATTTTTCCTCTCCCCCTGCTATGACAGAATCAACATGGACTGCAATGATCTGCCCGTCCTTTCCTTCATAAATAAGATTTTCCCCTGCACCCAGTCTCCTGGTATTTACATCAATTCCATTCATCTTGAGGGAAAGCAGTACTGAAGAGTCCGATAAATTCACATCCCTCACCTCAATGTCATGACCGTAAGACAGTGGCAAACGGCTTCCATTCATCACTTTATGACTTGTATTGTCATCGATCAGGATTCTATGGAGCCGGATCGGGGTATCGCTCTTGTCCTCTGGATATTCTGCCAAATATTTTTCCCTTGTGAACTCCAGAACTGCATATTTCCCTGACAGCCTGTATCGGGTATTGGTTTGTCCTGGCTTCTTAAAATATACAATTCCATTCGGCTGGACAGACCTGTTCTGTAATTTATCAAGTCTGATGGTCAGTGATTCGTTGCCTGCCCTGTTACCGGGTTCGTAATAGAACCCGTCAAAATTCGCAGGTGTCCATGTGAATGTCAGGTTTTCCCCGGGCTCCCAGACAAAGCGTGATTCAGGCGCACTGACGGGTGCGGCTGCCTGGGCGCCAGATGCCAGAAGCACAATTACAAAAATCGGCACCAGCTCAAATCCTGATCTTTTGTCCATGTATTCTCTTTTTGTTTATCTTTTTCTAACTTTTCTGCAGTCATCTGTTCTAAAAGCACGTGAAAATCCCGCGTGAAGCCAGTGAAACACATCCCAGCGTGATATAACTAATAATAAGAACGACGGAATTAATATCCACGTGAATATAGTGGCAAATATCAGTTTATTGCTTTTTAAGGTTCCCCGACTACTCATTTGTTATACTCCCTTCCACTAATCCGTCTTTTCCATATTTTAGATATACATATGCAGGTATCACTGATAACCAGCTGATAAAAAACAGCAATGCTAAAAAGTCAATCACTGCTCTGGCAGCTGCAATTACAGGCAAGATATCGTACATGGCATCACCAGACATAAAAAGAATTACGGCCGAAATCAGGCGAACAAAAAATTGCGAGATAACTAACATCAGGAAAGGAATCAGAAAAATAAGAAATGTCTTAAATTTCTTATCTCTTGAAAATGTTTTGCTGGCCTTCATCGCATTAACTACACTTCGATTCTCAAGCATTATCACCGGAATAGCATAAAAATACCAGATGGAAAAAATTACACCTGGAATGATAAAAAATAAAAGTCCGGCCAAAATAACCAGGATAAGAATAATGTTCACAGAGATAAGCACAGGTGCTTTCTTTACTGCAGACCTGAAGGCGGTTTTCAGGTCTAATTCTTTTTTTTCTACAGTATTTTTAACAAGCAGAGGATACATGCCGACAAAAACAGGGTAAGCAATAATATAAACCAATATGAAAGTTATGAACAATGCTGGCAGCAGTGAGGGGAGATATGGCATCAAATCCCTTGTGGATGTTATCTTTTCTGGCAAGACGATAAAAGATCTAGTCAATAAACCTAAAAGCAGCTCAAATACCAATACAATAAATATGGGAAGCAGAACAATTGGTTTATGCCAGATAATGCTAAGAGATCCACTCCACACTTCTCCCACCTCAAGTTCTTTTCCAGTTGTTGGATCAATCATCATTTCATCTGCCTCTTTTGATATCATGGAGTAGCAAAACTTAACTCATAATATTTTTCACCAATTTTATATAATCTGACATTTTGTTTAGAAATAAAATCTACAGACCTTCTCCATTCATCAGAAGGAGTTTTACAGTACCATCTATTTTCTCCCAATTTTTCGCATTCTTCACCGTTTATTGCCTTTTTGAGTGCAGGATATTCTTCCATATATTTCGTAATATCAACATATTCTCCACTGGCAGTGTCATATTGACTGACAAAAATGACGGTACCCTCTTCAGGTTCATATGCATTTATTTCAAACCAACCCACAAATGATATTAACGATATTAAAAATGAAACTGTCAATATTTTTATAAAAAATACAAGAGATTCTTTTTTTAGATAAACATAGCATATAGACAGGATAATAAATATTGAAATAATGGAGAAAATCTGGTTGGCGCCTATAATTTGTGCTAAATATAACCCGATTGGAAGAGATAGAATACCTATTAAAAAGCTTGCCAATATCCACTCTCCCCGTATATTCTTGCTCCTGTATTTGATCAGGACTGCCGTTACCAAAATTGCCACGACAACCAATGCATAGATGTAGTCCATTACAGACATAAATCACCCATATCAAATTTTAATATCTCTCCGTTCATCATCTCTTCCGTCCGGCAGCATATACTGCCTGAAACATCCTTACCGCTGGCACTTTCTTCAATCATAGTTCATCTCACTCCTGATTTACTTTTGAATTTTCTATTCTTATTTCCATGATATTTTCTTCCTGTTCAACAAAATGATGGACCCTGCCACTAAAATAAAGGTGATACCTGCTGATAGCAGCAATGACAGGGTTATGACTGATGGAAATCCCAAAATTGACGATTCGAATAATGTGGGAGTATCCAGCGATGTAATACTAATCATTAGCAAATTCATTATACAAGTGCTCACAGTTCCCAAGACGAATCCAAATACTGCGATTTTTCCCTTTTTAGTGAATATATATACAGATATTGCAGCAACGAATCCTGCCATAATCGAAGGCATAATGAAAGGGATGATCAACAAACTAAAAACAGTAGGAATAAATGCACTAAACTTAGACGCTTTGAAATCAAGGCTAACATTTGAATTATCAATTACAATAGCTTTCGTTTCATATTGCGGATTCGAAAATTCATTCCATGCTTCCGCTTTGACATCATATTCGCCCTTCGGAATGACCAGGGAATACGATCCGCCAGGTCTTGTTGTTTCAAAAGAACTTATAAGTTCACCGGTTCCATGACGATAAACGTAAATTCTTGCAGGGAATATTGGTTCATTACCGACTAAAATCCTCCCTGATAGAGTCCATCCTGTTTTCCGTACTCCTCTAAGTTCAAGTTGATAAAACTCGAAATCATCGTAATTGCTGCCGTTCTTACTGCTGCCAGAGGTTATTTTGATTGTGTTATTGCCAATCTTCAAAAGACCCGGGTCGAATGAAATCACTACTTCGGTAGCTCCAGGCCCCTCCGGGCTATATGGTGGAGGGTAAACATTTAACTTCCCTCCTTCTTTTATGATGAATAACTTTTGTGAGCTTGATGGATCGGATAGTGTCCAGATGTTCTCTTTTCCCCAGGAAATAATAAAAGCATCTTCAGATAATGGATATCCGTTAATTTTGAATACGCTCTTCAAATCTACCGAAATGAGACCTTTGTTCAAATCATCTTCTAATTTTGTATCCATACTGAACAAAGAAGCCGGAATTGGTTTGAAATAGCAGTTAAGCAGGGCAACTTCTACGTCATTTATGTAAACCCTGTCCAGGTATTCAGTGGCGTTGATCTCGTATGGACTCACTGACTTTACCATTAAACTGAGTTCCAGTGCATCAAATTCCGAATCCAGCAGAAATGTTTTTTCATATACTACAGCTTCAGGTGCTTTCGGGATCAAATCCTCTTTAATATCGTTTCCCAGATGGTGGTGTGAATTATCTACAATGATAGTTTCAATTGCGGAGGGTTGCGGTGTTATACGTTCCTGCGCTGACTCTATGCATTGTCCCGACGCAGGTTGCACGATTGCCACTATCTGAAGAATGATGGCGACTGCCAATCCGAGTATAAAATATGCGGTTATATTTTTCATTCTTATCTATTCCTTCTCACAAAATTTCCTCTCCTACGGGGGCGCCCTATCCCCGATCGCTCCTGAAAGGTTGATTTTTGAGATTGTATTGTTATGCTTAAAATGAAGTTCGATATTTTCGGTCTTATTGCTCTTAATATGTCGGGCGATCATCCCGCATATCGGACCGGAATCTAAGGTGCGTCCGATTAAATTCCCATTGGAATCATAAGCTGCTGCACCTATAATGATCCAGTAATCTCTATCATATTCGTTTTTAAGAGTCCCTCTCATCACTATTCCAGAATTTCCAGGATTTTCTGAATCTGGACAAATATCTTCTTGCTGTAATGTTATATAATTCAAGGAATAATTCAGAAGCAATATCCTGGCATCTGTGTAAGAAGTCTCTTTGTTCCCACCAAAAATATATATCTTATTATAAGGTCCTGAAGATAGATACTCTCCTTCTCCTGGGTATATTTCTATTTTTGAAAGATCTATTTTTCGGTTCAGTTCAGGAGTTGTTAATGAATCTGTATTTTTTTCACCGGTACATCCGCTAAGCAAAACCGACAGTGAGACCAATATAATTACGGTTATTGCAATTGCGTTCCTTGATTTCATTTTTAATCCGCAAACGAATAAGAAATTTTGTAATATTTTTCACCAATCTTGAAATGTGTGGCATACTGTTTCTTCTCAAAAAAAGCCAACACTGACCTCTGATCTCCAATCTCAACTTTAAATTCGTGGTTATTAGATTGTATGTATGCATTCATAGCTTTTTTAAGTGGCTGATTTTCTTCCAACTCTTCCTGCGTTATTGTAATGTACCTTCCATTTTCACCAGCCGGAATACTGACCTCCTCAATGAAAATAAACATTCCACCTTCATTCATGCTGGCAGAGAACCAGCCAAGAGTCGCAACGAATACCACCAATAATGATATGGTTGATATTTTTATAAAAAATACAATAGACTCTTTTTTTAGATAAGTATAGCATAAGGACAGGATAATGAAAATAAAAAGAATAGAAAAAATCTGATTAAGTCCTCCTTCAGGAAGGAACAGACGTGATACATTTTCTATAATAGGCGTCAAATATAACCCGATTGGAAGAGATGAAGTGCCTACTAAAAAGCTTGCTAATATCCATTCTCCCCGGATTTTCGTGTTCCTGTATTTTATGAAGATTGCCAATATTAATACTGCGATAGCGATTAGTCCATAGATAAAATCCATTACAGTCGTATTATTCAAACTCCAACACACCTTGTCCGTTTTTTTTGGGCCGTCCGGTCAGGACAAACCTTAATTATTAATACAACAGTCTTAATACATAAACTTTACTATTTATAGACAAGTTGGTTAATAAAATAACAAAGCATGTAAAATAAATAGACACACCTGCGATTTTAATAAACAAGCAAATCATATTGAAAATAAGTGTACTGACCATACCGGAACATCTATAATAATTGAGAATTGAAAAATTAACCTGTGATTAATCCATACTTTTCATAATGAATTCGCAGCATTCATCCCCTTTTGCAGCGCATCTGTTCTCCTCTGCGTCTATGCTCTTCCCTTTTAGCACCTCTGCCAGGCCGGCATTATAACCCCTTAAAAAATGGCAGACTGAAACCTCGGATTTTCCATATCCTCTCGCAATAAATGAGTTCTCAACTCTAATGATCATCCCATTCTTTTTTTCCTCAACTGTAAATTTACCCCATCCCAGTTCTGCGTAGAATTCCTGCACTGCCTCGATGAACCGTTGATCCTTCATGCCCCATTCTTTACTGAAACGATTTATCCATCTTTCGCCTGCCCTCTTGCCGGCTTCGTAAAAAAGCACGGATGCCCCCATCGGACCTAATATCTTTTCAGCATCTTTTTGCAGATGCACAAATGTTTCAATACTCACAATAATAGCAGGAACATCTATTACCGAGAATCCGCCCTTCGTCTTTTCCCATGAAGCACTTCCCTTAACATCATATGACATGTTTAATCCAACAAATCTGCAAATGATTTAAACTTATCTGATTTGCCGGGTTTCGATCAGGGAGCTTCGGAAAAATCAACCGGAGAAATTAATTTGATGCCTTCAGAATTTATTTCATACGTCATAAGCTGTATTGGAGTCTTCGTATTTCTCATCTTGATGATGTCCATGGCCCTTTCCCTGCGGCCCGTGTACGGGTTATCACGTTTCAGAAGTTGTATGGCGCCATGTGCGGAAAAAAGGGCGATATCATTGAACTCCTTTGAGGTAGCACTATCAAGTATCACCATAGAGGAAATACCCCTGTTTTTCAGGTCATATACAAAAAGATCGAACCTGTCCCTGAACTCAGATGAAGCAAGATTGGCAGCGTGACATCCGATGCTGTCTACTATGAGTACTTTTGTATCGTCAGGCAGTTGTTCCAGCAACTGGACAAAATTACCTTTTACAGCATCAAGGCTGATGCTCAATGCAGTTTCGATCTCGGTAGCCCTGCTTCCGGCCAACTCAATAAATCTCAGTAAACCATTATTTTCAAAACTTTCAAGGTTCCATCCGAAAGCATTTCCCTGCAGCCTGAGATCACTGGCACTCTCCTCTGTGGAAATATAGACGGTCTTCAGGCCCCGGACACAACTGGTTCTTGCCAGCTGTAGTCCAAAAATTGTCTTACCTGTGCCCGGGTCGCCAGTAACAAGAATGGTTTTACCCGCTGGAAAGCCGCCAAGAATTACGTCCAATTCAGATATACCCGTCTTGATTCTCTCAATTAAAGGCTCCATAATCAGTTCTCCATAAACCAACTCATTTTATCGCCCGTATATTTGGCATTAATTTCGAACATGCAGGTTTTCGAGCCGTCTGCAATGCTGGATTTCTGGTCAACGTTGCCTTTCAGGCGGATCCAGGTAAAGCTTCGTATTACTATCGTTCGGCACATAAAACAATATATCGGGTTAATGCTGGCTTCACCCTTCCAAGGACAATTGAAGAACTCAAGATGTGCCTTAGAACCTTCTGAAGTCGTTTTATTCTGAATTCCCAGGTTTGAGAACAATCCTGAGAGCCATAAGCTAAAAAGATCAAGCATTTCTATTCCACAGTTATTACTTACTTCCCCGGCTTTCCGACTTTCATCCAGGTGTTTTATTTCCTCCTCGAACCTTGGCCGTACGTTCTTCTCAAAGCGTTCAGCAAAGTTTCTTACCAGAGTGTTCCTTACCTGGGAAGGGACGTTTGAAGCGAACACCGGCAGTGCGCTTACAATAAAACCATAGAGTTCTGCTCTTGCCTTTTCTTTGAGCAACCTGTCGGTCTGCTTGCGTTCAGTGATATCGCGAGCCACACTAAGAATAAGTTTTTTGCCGCCTGATTTAATAATGCAGGCGTGCACTTCGAGCGGTATTATGGAATTATTTTTGCAGACATCAGCAGATTCAAAGACATGTTCGCCTTTTTCGAGCAGCTTCCGGGTGTGCTTCTCGATGAGCTTTCCGTATTCAGGAGCAACAAGGCTTTCAAGGTTCATCTTCATCATTTCTTCTTTGCTGTAACCGCGTGATTTATAAGCAGATTCATTTATATAAATAAAATTCCCATTGAGATCATGTACAAAGATAGAATCGGTGGCCCTATCCAGAAGCAGCGCCTTGATCTTGAGTTCCTCTTCAGCCCGCTTGCGCTCCGTAATATCTCTTACAATGCATACGTGTCCCTGGTAGTTGCCCCTCTCATCCCAGAAACCGGTACCCTTTACCTCGGTAGGAATTATCGTGCCATCTTTCCGAAGACCTGGAACTTCTCCATTGAAAACACCGACATCTCTGTTACGCATAGTACAGGATAAGCCCTTTTCAGTTGGAGCTATCATTTCAGTTGGCGTAATCATACGCCACGTATTTCCTATGAGTTCCTCCTGAGCGTAGCCAAATATCATAGCGTATGCGGCATTTACATAGATATAATGGTCTTTCTCATCAGCGATGGCGATCCCTTCGGTACTGCTGTCAATGGCCTTGAGAAGCCTATCCTTTTCTTCCTCAGCTTGTTTGCGTTCGGATATGTCGCGCTGAATCGCAAGGAAACCGATGATTTCTCCCATGTCATTCATGATAGGATTGGACGTACCTTCAATATTTAAAAGACGACCATCCCTGGTCTTATTTATTAATTCTCCCTTCACAACTCTCTTTGCAAGAAGCGTATCCCAGAATTGCTTATAAACTTCAGGTGGAAGTAATCCAGACTTCAATATGCGTGGTGTTTTTCCCAGTGCTTCTTCCCGCCTGTACCCGTAAAGTTTTTCGAAGGTAGGATTAACGTAAATTATCGTTCCGTCGAGGTTGGTTATGAATATAGCTTCATCCGACCTCTCAATTCCCAGTTTGAACTTTAATAACTCCTCCTCAGCCCGCTTGCGCTCTGCAATATCCCTTGCAATTCCCTGAGTTCCCACAATCTCGCCTATTTCATTCCGTAGAACTCTCACATTGTGAAGGACGTTTATCACCTTGCCGCTCTTAGAAACGTACCTGTTTTCAAAATCAAAAACGTCTATCCCCTTTTCTATCATTTCCATGAATTTTTTGAAACTTTTCTCCCGGTCATCAGGATGAATCCAGTTTGACCACTGATGGCCAATCACCTCTTCCTGTGTAGTTTCCAGTAACCTGTAACCAGCATCATTCATGAAGATTTGGTTTCCCGCCCTATCGGAAATATAAATGACATCTGTGGTCAGTTCAACCAGATTTTTATACTTCTCCTCAGATTCAATGATCAGCTTTTCTGCCTGTTTACGCCCCGTGACATCCCTGCAAATCTCAATACCAGCTATGATATTCCCCTTTGAGTCCCGCAGTGGCGAAGCTGTAATTTCAAAGCACGACAGCTCATTACCTTTAGTTATGCTCCTTTCTTCGGTGTGGATTTTCCCATCTTTGAAGGACATGGCAACAGGGCACCCATCGCAGATATGATTTCTGTTTTCGTATGCCCTGTAGCAGTATTCGCCTTTATGGTCGCCAATGATTCCTATATGGATCGTATTTTGATAAAGGATCTTGAAATCAGTATCCTGAATGCTTACTGCGTCCCCCATTGCAGCAAGAATCGCCTCTGTTTCCTGACCAAGGCTGCCAATAGTTTTCTTGCGCGATGTCTTAGTTGCGGGCTTGCGCCTCGCCGATTTCCTGGTCTCCTTTTTCATTACTCATGCCTTTACTCAAATATATTTATTTATATCATTACTTTTTATGTTAAATAATTTCCGCATCAGTAAATCATCTCGCCTTTTAAGAACGCCGCCGACCTTTCATCATCGGGCGCTGTGAAAATCCGCTCTTTGCCATTCACTTCTATCAGTTCCCCATTCAAAAGTATGCCCACCCTGTCTGCGATGCGCCGCACCTGCGGAATATTATGCGTTGCGATGACAATGGTGGTTGCGCACTCATTTCTTATGCTTTTTATGATTTCTTCTATCTTTGCCACGTTGGCGGGATCAAGACTTGCAGTCGGTTCATCAAGGAGAAGTATTTCAGGGTCATATACTATTGCCCTTGCAAATGCCATACGCTGCGCCTCGCCTCCGGATAACGTTCTGGCCTTTTGTTTTTCCATGCCCGACAGACCCACTGTACTTAAGGCCTTGCCGACTTTTTTCTCGATTGTCTTTTTATCGATGCCGCGCACTTTCAGTCCGTATGCCACATTATTGAAAACCGATGTATTAAAAATCGCAGGCGTCTGGAAAAGAAACGACATCCTGCGCCTGATATCGTTTATTTCGCCTCGAGTTTCCACCCCGTCAAATTTCAGGTCTCCGCTGGTGGGTTTCTCAAAGAAATTCAATATGCGAAGAAGCGTTGTTTTCCCCGAGCCGCTTGGGCCGATAATAGCCAGTATCTCGCCCCTGCGAATAGTCAGATCCAAGTTCTTCAGGACTTCCTTTTTCCCGAAAGCCACGCAGAGGTTTTCAATCCTGAATAACTCATCCACTTCAATACCTCCTCTGGAAAAAGTTCGCAAGCAGGTTCAACGAGAGATTGAGCGATATAAGGATAATCCCGAGAGCTATGGATGTCGATATGTCACCTTTGCTTGTCTCTGAAGTTATCGCAGTTGTCAGGGTTCTCGTGTAAGAAAGCCCTTCGCCTATCCCGCCCACACTGCCTGTATATGCTATGTTTCCTCCAACTATGAGAATGGCGCCTACCTCAGCAAGCGCCCTCCCGAGCCCCGCAAGAATAGCGGTGATTATGCCGAATCTTGCCTCTATCAGGGTCGCAAAAACTACGTCTTTCCTGCCACCTCCCAGGGTGTATACTGTTTCAATTAAGGGCCGTGGGACCGCTTTTATTGCGGCAAGCGAGATACCTGTTATTATTGGAGTGATGAGAATATACTGGGCCAGTATCATGGCCTGTGGAGTGAATATCATATCTACGAATCCAAATGGTCCGGCAGGTACCAGCATTACGAAAATAAAAAGCCCAACGAAAACCGGGGGCAGTCCCATGCCTGTGTTCACAAGGGTTATAAGTGATTGCTTTCCCTTGAATTGCGCAAAGGCAAGGAAAAATGCAAAGGGAATGGCGGTCAGAGTCGCAAGTATTGTGGCGGTACCTGATACCCTTATCGAGACGCCGGTTATGCTGAGGATATATGGATTTAAGCTGAAAATGAGTTCGAACGCTCTTATGATTCCCTGGAACAGGAAGTCTGCACTGCTCATTTCCGGTCACCACTATTTTTATCCATATCCACTTCAACCGAAGAGATAAACCTTCACCTTTTCGCTCTCTGCAATATCCATGTTTGATAACACATATTAAGCTTCTTTATTTTTTCAAGGGCTTCGTTGAGGGTACTGGGAAATTCATATTACTCTTTGCCTGAATATACATACATTCCTGACACAGAGCCTCATCGTTTTTCCGAACAAAGCTCTCGCCGCAGTTATCGCAAAGTGCAATGCGTTTTTCTGGTTTTTCCGGCAACTCGATATCAGTGACCCTATATGTGTACACACTCTCCCCGGCATCTATCAGAATAGAAACAGCTTCTTCGTGAGTCACATTCCATGTTTTCATATACCATCCGTGCAGCCCCGGATATCGTACTGTTTTTGCAGGATCAAGCACTATTCTTACGCTTCTTATGAGCTTCTGGCCATCCGGCGCCCTCTTATTAACCATGACTGCCATCTTGCCATAATCTCTTATTTTCAATTTCCCATTACCAATGGTGCAGCCGGCAAGGATCTGGAAGGGATCAGGAAGACAATTATACGTTTCACAGGTAACGTACAATTGCTCCCCGCTATCAGCATCCAGCACCCTTTTTGCAATATTGAGCATCTGGATGCCGATAAATGCACCCGTGCTGAGATATCCGTGGAATGAACTCACCCGCTCTATCTGGAAAAGAAGATAGGGATCGCTTATCTTTTTTAGAACATCATTCATGCAATTCGCCCTCCCGATCGGTACTTTAAACGGGTTGCCATAAGTGGCACGAATGCAGGCATTGTGAGCAGCGCGATTCATTCGAGTCACCCCGGTGTTATATTTTCAGGGGCTGGTTACATTGCCCGCATCTTCCTCAGATACGAAAAGCGCTTCCCCGTATTTGTCCTTTCCATAATTCCGAATGACATCCTGGCCCTGTTGGGAAGTCACATAGCCAATATATTTCAATGCAAGACCATATTTAACGCTCGGGAACTTGGCAGGATTAACAGCCATGACATGGTAGGGATTGAAAAGGTATTTCTGGTCTTTTTCGAACAGGATTCCAAGTTTTATTTTTTCTTTCATTGTAAGATATGTCCCCCTGTCGGATAGGGTGTATCCCTCTTTGATGTCGGCTGTCGTTATCGTATCACCCATACCTTTACCCACAGATTGATACCATGTTCCGCCGGGTGTTATGTTAGCTGCTTTCCATATCGATAATTCCATTTTATGAGTGCCCGAGTCATCCCCTCTTGAGATGAAAGGCGCCTGCTTTGCTGCGATTTTCCTGAAAGCATCAGAGGCATTGCTGGCATTCTTTATTCTTACGGGGTCGTTATCAGGCCCGATAATGACGAAATAATTGTACATCATATAGGTGCGGTTTATGAAACTGCCGTTAGCCACAGCATTTAATTCGGCCTGGACCGCATGCACCATCACAACGTCGGCGGCCCCCAGTTCTCCGGTAGCTATCGCCTTGCCCGTTCCCTCACATATCGTTGATATGTTTACATTGTTTTCTTTCTCGAACTTTTTGTTCAGCACATCAAGCAATCCCGTATCGCATGTGGAGGTTGTCGTAGCCAGACGCATATCCTGCGGCGCCGAAAGAGTCGGCGTCGGGGTTGCTGTACCTGCGGGAGGTGCCTGCTGGACGCAGCCGGCAAACAGTGATATCAGGATCGAAACGAATATTATTTTTGCTAAAAGGTTCTTCATATTACCACCTTATGTTTACTCAAACATAACGCATTATAATAAAAGTTTCGGAAAACATCGATGGAACCATGAAAATCACGAAAAAATTATGAAGGGAAGCTTCATTCCTTCCCTATCATCACTTCAGTCGCCTTCACAACTGCGACCACCTTATCGTCCTTCTTGAGGCCGAGAGCCTCAGCAGCCTCTTTTGTGATGACCGCTGTTATCATCGACGGCTCCGAGGCGATCTTGACCTTTGCTATAAGACCT
Source organism: Candidatus Methanoperedens sp. (assembly GCA_036567605.1). Classification (GTDB taxonomy): domain Archaea; phylum Halobacteriota; class Methanosarcinia; order Methanosarcinales; family Methanoperedenaceae; genus Methanoperedens. The sequence continues at coordinate 29,459 of DATCUE010000068.1, forward strand.
TCCTTCTCGACATCGATTATTTTACCTTTCATCTGGTTCCTTGCAGATATTTTCACCCCTATCACCTCCCAGAAAGTTTTATCATAGACCGTTTGTGCAACAATGTCCTGATAAGTATTATATTCTTCAAGCAGATTTATTGCTTTTTCGGTCAGGAACGTGCCCTGCATTTTCCCTCCGCGCTTTTTTATTATCACAGATTCCCCGAGGCTTTCTTCGATCTCCTTAAGCAGGAGCCAGGCATGTTTATAGGATATTTTCATTTTCTTGCATGCTTTGTTCAGGGAACCCTCATCTTTGATGGCTTTCAGTAGCGCTGCCCTCCCCTCCCCCATAATAGGCTCGTCCCTTTCATTTACCAGCCATAGTTTCGCTTTTGCCTGGGTGCGTTTCATTATGAGAAGATTCAGATAGTATGTAATGAAACTTTCCATTGTTCTTTTTTTCTTCTCAGGTTTCGAGGTCGGGATTCGAAACGCGCTTTACGTAAAGCCTTAGCCATTTATGGTTGCAGGCGATACTTAGGATCGAAAAATAATAAAATATAGTTGTTTTACAAATTTTTCTTATATTATATAGTAATTAGATTTATAAGTTATAGGCTATAACAAGATACTAACCAAAGTCGGAGGTAAAATAAATGGTCAGACTATGTAACGCAATCACATTCGGAAAAGACAGGATGAGAATCTATAATACAAAGCAACTCCAGGTACTTTTTGGAGCGGCGGGGTTTGCTGCCAGTTAGGAGATATTATGGAAACCGTTAGTGCACACCAATCAGTGAAAGAACAATATAATATATTGAAAAAAGATAAAATCACAAACACATTTGACAGGTTCGATGCCCAGGGGAAACGATGCTCGTTTTGCGAACAGGGTATAAGCTGCCAGCTTTGCAGCAACGGCCCGTGCAGGATAAAGCCGGGGGCAGAACGCGGGACATGCGGCATAGACGCGGATGCTATGGCAATGAGGAACTTCATGTTCCTGAATACCATGGGCACATCAACATATACGTTCCATGCCAAGGAAGTCGCAAAAACCATGAGGGCGACAGCAATGGGAAAAACACCCTTCCAGATCAGGGATGAAGGCAAGCTTCGAAATCTTGCAGGCAGGCTCGGGATAAAAACCGATAAGAGTACAAAAGAAACTGCAATCGCCGTGGCGGATGCAATGCTTGCAGGCATAAACTCGGATTCTGATGACGAACTTTCCAATGTGCTTCTCTTTGCGCCCAGGTCAAGGGTAGAACTCTGGAGAAAGCTTGGAATCCTGCCTGGCGGTCCGCTTAATGAGGTCATGGATGCGATTTCAAGCACGATGACAAACATCGACGGCGATTACGTTTCACTTGCAAAGAAGGCTCTGCGCCTTGGTATATCCTGTATTTACGGCTCGCAGATACCGCTTGAGATAGGACAGGACATACTCTTCGGTACGCCTCAACCGCATGCGGTCAACGTTGATCTCGGAATAATAGACCCGTCATACGTGAATATCGCTGCAAACGGTCATGAGCCCTTCATCGGCGCGGCCCTTATCAAAGCGGCTCATGAAGCAAAGAACCAGGAAGACGCCAAGAAAGCGGGCGCCAGGGGACTCCATATCATCGGTTCCATCGAAACCGGGCAGGAACTTGTCCAGAGATTCCAGGTTGACGATGTATTCGTGGGCCTGACAGGGAACTGGCTGTCCATCGAACCCGCGCTTGCAACAGGAGGTATCGATGTTTTTGCCATGGACATGAACTGCTCGCCTCCGGGAATGGGCGAATACCAGGATAAATACAATACCACCCTCGTCTCGGTTTCAAAACTCGTTAACGTCCCGGGAATGAAAGGCCGGATCGTGTACAAACCCGAAGAAGTGGCTGCCCAGGCACAGAAGCTTATAGATATGGCAATTGAGAACTTCAAGAAGCGAAAGGGAAAAACTGCAAACCCATCAGGCAGGAAGCAGAACGCGGTGATAGGTTTCTCGGCAGAAGCATGCCTCGGAGCTCTGGGAGGGACCCTTGATCCTTTGCTTGATGTCATCAAGAAAGGAACTCTCAAAGGTGCTGTGGCCCTTGTAAGCTGCACGACCCTGCGCGACAGTGGCCAGGATGTCAACACATTGAAGATTGCTCGTGAACTCATAAAAAGGGATATACTGGTCATCAGCGCAGGATGCGGAAATGCCGCACTTCAGGTAGGCGGACTCACCACACTTGAAGCAAAGCAGGAAGCGGGTCCGGGTCTTAAGGCTGTATGCGAGCTTCTCAAGATCCCGCCTGTGCTTAGCTTTGGCACATGCACCGATACCGGAAGAATCACTCTTCTTGTTACTGCAATAGCTGATGCTCTCGGGGTCGATCCTTCTGCCCTACCTGTTGCTGTGACAGCTCCTGAATATATGGAACAAAAAGCGACCATAGATGCAATATTTGCCCTGGCCTTCGGCCTGTACACCCATGTTGCGCCCATGCCGCCTGTGGGAGGAGCCCCGCGCCTTGTGAAACTGCTCACCCGGGACCTTGAAGGGATAACAGGCGGCAGGATAGCTGTGGAAACCGATATGGTAGAGGCTGCAAACGGTATCGAAGCGCACATCAACTCTAAAAGAAAGGCCCTGGGATTGCCGGTTTAAATATCCCCTGGAAACTGAAAAAGCCCTGCCCCATATGCAACTGGGATATCGGAAGTGCCGGTTGGTATTACGCCGGCGCGCTCTCCTTTTTTCGGTTCCCTCGATGTTGCTTTAAATCCAGATCATGTACATATTTTCTTTAAATACCCCCCGAAGTATTCATTGAGTTACATCGCAAAGAGGATAAAAGGGGTTTCGAGCAGAATTTTGAGGAAAGAATTTCCCCACCTTCAGGAATGGTGTGGAGATCATCTCTGGGCGCCCAGCTGTTTCCATGGGTCTGTGGGGCAGGGATGGGATGTTGTGGAAAAGTATATTCGTGAGCAAGATAAGTATGAATATAATAGGGAGAAATAAAGAAAACGATAGCTTCAGGCCTCGTAACATTTCAGGCTGTCTGGCAATTCAAAACGTTTATAAAAAGGAGACTTGTTATAGCTTTAAATCGAAAAAGGAGGAAGAATTCTATAAATTTTTATTACTGTAAGTAATTGTCGGACAGCCTCCATTTGTACGGGGTATACCGGAGTGACTGAAGGCGATAGAATCCTCATGCTCTCGAAAGGTATTACGTTCCAAGAACAATTTATTTTCAGAGCTATGAATAGGCGCGAATAGAAAGAAAAAAATAAAGTCAAATCCCCATCTGGGATCTTAAGAACCAATCCCAGTACTGTTGTTTTTTGGCATTTGAAGATATACACATTCAGGATAAAGGGTGCTACCTTTCCTGATACTACTCAAAGTCCACACGAGTACTTCTCCAAACAAGTATGTGATCCAAGATTTTGACGCCCTCTGCCCTTACAACTTGTTTGACCTTAGCTACATAGTCATCCGGAACCCGTTGATTTTCGAAAATTAACGTATAATGATCATTGTATTCTGCATCCGAATCAGATATGTATTCCCTCTCTTCGAATTGTGTATTATACGGATTCAAGATGACTGACAAATCCTCAGTTAACGATAGAAATCCCACAGGAAAGCGCTCCCCGAACTGATCAAGTATCCTATATCTCACCGTAAAGATGTATCCGTACTCTAATGGGCCATTGAAAGTCTTGGTGCTGGTCGAAATCTGAGTAGTGGAACTGGGTGTATAAACAGTAAGGGATATGCGTGCGGTGGCAGTTCCATCTGGAGTCTTGTAGATGAGTTGTATCGCCACATCCCCTGGCGAATCGCTTCTTTGCTTTGGTTTTATTGGAAGCGAACGATTGGTAATATCACCTTCTAGCTGTACTTTCTCGGCGCCGGCCAAGACAGACCATATATATGTGCCACCCGGTGGATACCCAACGCCCTCCAATGTTAGCATAGGTGAACCAGTATTCTCGGTCTCTCTAAATAAGAGCAAAGGTTCCGCTCCTTGGATGCTTACTGTAGGCCATTTCTCCTCTTCCTTCTTATGATTTAAGGCAGATAAAAAACAGCGCGCAATATAGGCAAACATGCCAACCAGGATAGCAACAGCTCCGGCCAAAAAGATCCATCGGTAAGCTTCTGCTACAGCCATCTGGATAGCGCATGGTATACCAAGCGCCTCTAAGATTTTGCTGAGATCGTCATCGCAAGACATCTGTTCCTTGGATGAGAGGGCCTCGATGATCATGATCAAAAGTGGTGCAACAAAAAAAGCAATTGCTGCCAAGGCACTGCATCCAAATAATTTGATTATTCTGTTTAAATCAATCATTGATTAAATTCGGGGAGAGCAATTTGTGCCATCTAATATTTATGGTTGTCGAAATTGCTAAATTAATATCTTTTCCCATAAAAATTTCCTCATTCTAAATAATTGTATATATGTGGTAAAAATTATTGTATGAGGTCAATACAAAAGAACAGTTTTAAAGAAGATAAAATTTTCGAAACATGGAGTTTACGAAATTCCACCATGCGGAGCTGCTTCCGCATGAAGAGAAGGGAAGTGCAGTATCGTGAGATACTGTGCGGAGTTCCCGTATCGGCAGCCACAGCCCGAAATAACAGATGAACCAGAAGTGGCCTTGGCAGGATGCGATGTTCCGTCACTAAACAGAAGCACAAGCAGAATAATGACTGTCGGTGTGATCATGGTCGGGATGACTGTAAATGCTCTTTTATGCGACCGAAAGAGTCTCATAACATCCTCCTTGAGGTTGATCCAACACCCTACACGTTCCTGGGTCACTGGAATCAATCGAAGGGATACAAGTAGGCGAGCTATAACCTGAACGGGAAAGGCAGACCAATACGTTATGAGAAGTCGGAAAAACTCATAGTAGCGATGACGGTAGAGCCAATGAAACAGAGAACCTGCATACGGGAAATCCGTCCGTGCAGTTTGATGAGGATACAGAGGTCGGAAGACCTCTGTTTTACTCTGCCAACAATAGGTTCTTGCATGCTCTCGAAAGAAGATAAAAAGGCAATAAAACCTCTTTAAAGTAAAACGAGACGCATAATCCAACCGCCCCTGAATTCGTTATCGCTGTTGCGGCTTTTTCACAACCTCGCCTTTACCTCCCCGGCCTCATACCGCAGGGTCACGACCCTGCTCCTGCCGCGCGCCCCCTTTCCTGTAAAATCGGCATCAATGAGCTTTATGGAACTGAGCTTGTTGAGCATCTCATAAAAACTCGTGTACCCGAGGTTCGTCTGTGAATGGAACTTTTCATAAAGCTCGCCCGAGCCGGTTTGCGGTGAATCCGCTATCAGGCCGATAAGGATCTTTTCATCCTTTTTTAATGACCGCATAATGTAGGAGAGATGTACAAGCCGCGATTTCTCGTATGCGGTCTCCACATCCTCAGGAGATATGGTTTTGCCTGCCCGCAGCTCGGCATTGAGCGCAGCGCGTTTAAGGAGATCTATCCCCACACGCAGGTCCCCGAGTGCGAAGGTGTTCCCTGTTATCTTATCGAGGACTGAATCGTCAAGCACGTTGGGATAAAACCCGAGCTTTGCGCGGTTTGCCAGGATATCCCTGATCTCTTCCATTGAATACTGCGGGAACTTTACTTCTTCAGGCAGGAACACGGATTCAACTTTCGGATCGAGCAGGTGCGGCACGCCGGTATCGCTGAGTATCGCGATGACACCGACACGCGCGCCCGGATGCGTCTCATGCGCCCGCAGGAGGGAATAAAGCACATCGTTGACCTCGTTCTCATAGAAAAGATAGTTCATGTCGTCAAGAGCAATCACGAGCACCTTCTCGCGCTCTGCAAGGTGTTTTGCAACCTCGTTGAAAATCTTCTTAAAAGAAACGCCTGAGGATGGAGGGGCATAGCCGATGAGCTTCTTGAATATCTGGGAAAAAACCGCATACTTCGTGGAATTTACCTGACAGTTCACAAGCACAGGAACTATCTTGGGCGTATGCTTTTCGACCTCCTCGAAGATTTTGACCACTGCCGTAGTCTTACCTGTGCCGGGTGCGCCGGCACACAGGCAGTTAAGGGGGCGGGAACCGCTCAAGGCCGGCCTGATGCTGTATAAAAGCGCCTGCAACTGCGCATCCCTGTGAAGGAAATGCTCGGGTATGTGGTCAAGTTCAAATAATTCAGGGTCTTTAAAAAGAGTCTGGTCCCAGGCGAGGAGGTTTCTCATTGATATTACTTTCACCTTGCTGTAACTATTACACGGATAACATTATAGTTTTTGGTGCAGTCCTCCTTTATGCCTTTGGGCTTGATATTGTAATTGTAGCTTCGAATCCCGCTTTCCCGCCCGGCAGTACTCCACCTGACGATGCCTCAATGTATCCCTTCAGTGAAACTTCCCATTCCGGTAAACCTGTTTCCTCCAGGTCTTCCTTTATTTGCCTGACAATCTCTGTCAGCTTGTATAGCCTTTCTGCTTCTTCTTTTGTTCCTCTTGTCGCAACTTTCATTTCCTGTTTTTTTTCAGGAGAAATATAAAGTTCCATTTTTATATCACCTTTGAAAAAAAATGGAGGTAATTACCTCCTACAGCGTATCATATGCCTTCTGGTATGCCTTTATGAATTCATCCCACTTGCTCTTCTTTGCAAAATCAAGGTTGTCATAATATTTAGTATAACTCTGGCGTCCAGGGAAATAGATGGATGCACCGTGTGCATTCGCCATCTGTGGAGTAAGAGTTTTTGAGGCCAGCACATAATTATTGTCTGCAGGCTTCAGTGCATCTATCACTCCTGATGAGGCATCCTGTATTTCTTTTATCTTGGACTTTTCTTTAAGCAGTTTTGCAAGGTCAAAAACATCCTTATATGTCTGGTAATAGAACCTCTGTGCTTTTTCAGAACAGATCAGGACAGTGTTGAAAGTATCCTGAGACATGATGTTTTTCTTCAAGGCAAGAGCCCATTTGTTCAGGCTTGATACCACGGAAGAGATCTTATCTGGATTGACAGCCGCCATTGTTACAGCCTCACTATTGGTGCCCATATCATACGATTTAACATAGGAATCCACAATCACTTTACCAAGTTCTTGCGGGTTCATAGAAGGCTTTGCTGCAAGTGCGCCAAGCACTTTATCATACGGCCACCCGGCACCAGGTTCTGTTTCTTCAGAGCCCACGATCACTTTTGCCGTATCTTTGAGCTGGTAGGCAACTTCTATGGTGTTCATCAGGCATGCATCAAATCCTACGATATCGAACCGCTTATCAGGGGTAAGTTTCGCGCCTTCGGTAAGTACATTTTTCATTTCTTTATTGTCAAGGAAATCCTTGGATTCGTCGTCGTAGAGGATAGCTCGCATCGGTGCTGACTGGCTCAATATTTCATCCATTGATGTGCTGAAGAAAGTCTTTTTTATCCTTTTTCCACGTATAGCCCTCTTTGACAATGGAGTGAATTTTTCTTTCTCAGGGCTTACCTTTACTGCCCTGTCATAAACGTCATCTTCGTTCCATCCACTGCCGTGGTTCCACAGTATTGCCATATACTTTTCTGCAGGATAAGTCGAGATCCCCCATTTCAGGAAATCTATCAGTACTTTCGGATCACCTGTGTTGGTTTCACCCAGGTTCTCAATACTGTCCCTGGGATATCCACCGCCTTTTGTAATATATAGCCTCTGAGTTCCGACATCACCTGCTCTGTCGAACTGCGCTACTATGTTTATATTATTGTTTGAACCAACCTTTGCCATTTCTGCAAGGTCTCGCGCTCCATCCTCGTCAAGGTTGTTGTCACCCGCAAGGTATACTAAAACTGTCCATTTCTTTGTTGCCATGATTTACCACCATAGTTTATTCAATCCTGAACTGGCCTGTATCTACCCAGTCCTGCTGGAGTATTGACCAGAAATCGGCTGCTACTCCTCTCAATACATATTCGTAGGGCAGCCAGCAATACCCTTTATCCCCCCATGTTTCACCCCATGAATTCCTGATCAGGAGCGCTCCGCTGGTTTTCTGGCCTGAGGTTGCGTTCTTGATCACAACGCCATCGTCATAACCGACAGCCACGACCGCGTGTCCACCGAGAATTTTTTCTTTACTGGAAGGGAAAGGTATCTTTCCTGTCTTCTCTGCCTGACTTATTGAGCTGTACACTGTGAAACCAAACATAGAAGGTATCCCCGCTGCAAGAGATTTCTTGATGCTTTCAATAACCTCTTGTTTTGTGAGACCTGGAGGATCGTGCCTGAAATATTTTATGCTCTTGTAGTTTGCCGCAAATGAATAGCAGAATGCGGTGGGCTCAGCATCGAAATCAGTAATTTTATCAGTATACGGCCAATATTCCTCGGGCGGAACTCCGAACAATACGAGCGCTCCCATCGTGGATCTCAGGAATGCCCCGCTATCTCCCGTAAGTCTCGCGAAATCCCTTGTGGCTTTGTACAGGAAAAGACGAGATACATCAAGATATCTTCCAAAAGCCCTGTTCTCAAAATATTCCACTACCCCTGCTCCCGCATTAGCTGTGCAGGAACCTATTTGGCCCTGATTTTCAACAGGTGAACACCATGGTCTCAAGTCCACAGATGTTGCAAGTGTGGTCGCATCTGCCTTTTCAAGCCTTATTGGTGACAAAAGTTTGTTCAGGTCTTCCTTTGTCTTTTCTTTAGGAATTTCTTTGATCTCAAACGTATAGTCCCGGAAATCAGGATAATCCGGAAGCCACCCCATTCCAAGCTTCTTATTTTCCATATTTTCACCCCATTTAAACAATGATCAGGAGTAAGATATGAACATCGGCATAACTTTAAGCACCGACTACCACTCCTCATCATGGGATTATGCTGCTGCGGTATAAATAAGTTACGAATCTTATCCTATTGCCTGTTTTTCCGATTCACATTTGTATTAAACAATCCCACTTTCTGAGTACCCTTTTCCCGCCACAGCAATCCAAAATGGGTTTTGTTCCACCCATATCTTTTGTAATATCCTGCGGGCCCTGCAATACCTACACGTATGAGATAATTTGCAGTTCGCTCCCTCTCAAGTTCCTTTACCTGGACCATACGCCGGGCAAATTCTTCCATTCTCACTTTCATGCAATCATCCGATATAAGCTCGGTCTTCATGCCCTTATTCCTGTAAACAGCCTCCGTATGCTGGTGCCCGCAAAATATTATAAAGCCATTATCAAAAAATTCCCTTGTGTGCAAAAAAGCGTTCTCAGGCAGGTAATGATATCCAGAATCATCCAGATATTCGAAATCATGTTCCGAAATCCTCTGCCAGGTCATCTGATAAAGCCATTTATCATAATCTTCAGGCCCTGAAGGGGCTATCTTTTCAGGATCAAGAGTACCCCCATGCACTGCCAGAATCTTCTCTTCCTTATCTGCATAATACTGTGGCAGGTTCTTCAAGAAATCCAGACAGGCTTTCTGAAGATGACTCCCGCTAATTGCGGTGTTTTTAAACTCTTTATGCACCCTGATGCAGTCTTCATCATCCCTGGATACAGGCAAATCGTAAAGGAAAGATTCATCGTGGTTGCCCATGATCGAAACAAGGTTGATTACCTTCCCCAATCCCATCAATCGTTCAATGACCCCAACTGGATTATAACCTCTTCCCATGGTATCGCCAAGGTTTATTATCTTATCGACGCTGCCGTATCTTTTCTTGAATGCCGGGTCATTCATGATCCCAATGATTGAATTTAAGGCTTGTACATCCGCATGTATATCAGAGAGTATCAGATATACATGGCTTCTTTCGGATTTTATCATTCTCGCGCCCGCTATGGGAGGATTATATACAGCCCATTCATAAATATCTGATTCGGTTGTAAACGAAGAAGACAATAAAGAACAAGCCTGAAGCTAATGGAATTAGGCTATTTTATCTCATCCTTGAACCAATATAATGTATAATGTGGTTTGATGCCCTCCTCTCAGCATTTAAATATCTCATCTCGGTCATCCCGGCGACTGTCCTTGGCATCGTACTGATGGAACTCCTTATCGAGCTTGGCTGGATCCAGAAGCTTGGATACGTTACCGCGCCTTTCATGCGTTTTGGTCATCTGCGGGAAGAGGTCGGAGTGAGTTTCCTCGTTTCCTTCGGCTCACCGACGGCCGGGAATTCCATGATCGCGCAGCTTAATAAAAAAGGCCTGATAGATAATAAAGAAACCCTTCTATCTTCTCTTGTCACCTCTTTCCCAGCAACCTTTATTTTCCTGAGGGATCTGCTGCCCGTGCTTGCGATATTGCTCGGCACAACGGGACTGATTTATCTGGGCATAGTCGTTGGAGTAGGTTTTCTCAGGACGGCGATAACCCTTGTTGCCGGGCGCATAATTCTGCCCCCCAAAGAACCTATAGTAATCCGGCAGGAGCTGAAAAAGAAAAAATTAGGTACTGCTTTCAAGAATGCAATTTCATTTTCTTTGGCGCCGCTTGAGCGCATTATCCCGACAATGATTGTTGCCGCGATAATCGTATTCCAACTTATCGATATAGGTTTTTTCGACGTGATTTCTGCTTATCTGAAAGACATCCCAGTGCTAAAATATCTTCCTCCGCAGGGTCTGCCCGTGATCGCAGCCTGGTTTGCAAGCAACATAGGCGCATATACGATAGCGGGCAACCTGCTTGCAGAGGGGATAATGTCTTCCAGGGAAATTGTTATAACACTGCTTGTCGGCAGGGTGCTTTCAAGCATCGTGCGCCTGAGGTTCACCGTCCCTTATTATACGGGCATATTTTCCCCGAAGCTCGGCATGCAGGTCATGCTGCTCTCTACGCTGATGCAGGAGGGATTAACGGTAATAGTGATAATATTACTTGCTGTGCTCTGGTGAAAAACAGGCATATCTTGCCTAAAGATTTAAATCGGATAAACTGCATAGTTAACAGCGTTAACATGTCAAACACGATTGAAAAACATCTCTATTCTGAAACTGCGCAGGTGCAGGACGTTCATACTAAAAAGATAGAGCGGTTATCCCCTTCGGTGAAGCTTATTTTCAAAGTGCTGGAATACAGGGGGCTCATGACGCAAAAAGAACTCGCTGCTGAAAGTTATCTCCCCCCGCGCACTGTGCGGTATGCCCTCACCAGGTTAAAAAAAGAAGGCATGATAGAAGAGAGGCTCTATTACAAGGATGCGCGGCAGTGCCTGTATGGCGTGAAAAGCCCTGTAAACGATGAGATAATATCAAACTTCGCATGTGGCATGATATAGTTTATATGTTTTAGGATATATTTTTAGTGCATGAATAGAACCAGTTCACGGGAGATAGTACATCTTCTTGTCTCTCTAATAGTGCTTACAGTTGCTTTCACATACCCCAGCATGAAGCCTGAAATACTGGCAGTAGTGGCCGTGGGCGTAGGCAGTGGTTTCCTTCTTCATGAACTCGCCCACAAATTCACGGCCCAGAAATACGGATACGTCGCTGAATATGAAGCAAGCCCTATCGGGCTTATGCTGGCTATAGTACTTCGGATTTTCACAGGCATAGTATTTGCAGCCCCGGGAGCTGTAATGATCCATGACAAAAGGGTTTCATACAATCCTGCCGAAGACCGTTACTGGGACTCAAATCAAAATGCCAGAGAGTTCGCCTACATTTCGGTTTCAGGCGTTGTGGTAAATCTTGCACTTGCAGTATCATTTTTCATAGCAACATTCTTCGTGGTACCTTATACCCTGGAATATCAAATCTTTAAGACCGGCACTATGATAAATATAGTCCTTGCCGGTTTTAACATGATACCTTTCGGCCCGCTTGATGGCGCAAAAGTATGGCGATACAACCCTGTATTATGGGGAATTGTGGGAATACCGTCGATAATTCTTTTCCTCTTTATATATTGACATTAACTCTAAGTGCATTTAGTTCCAACTATGCACTTGCATATTTTATGAAATCCATCGTTCTATTATCCTCAGGCCTTGATTCAACGGTAGCATTTAAGGAAGCGTACGACAGGTGTGATGAAGTTCTGTGCGTGACATTTAATTACGGCCAGAGGGCCAGGCAAAAGGAGATCGAATTTGCAGAAACAATCTGCGAGCGCTTCAGGGTCGGCCACATTATCATCGACCTTCCATGGTACAGGACATTTCGCGGTGCTTTAACAGGCGGAGGTCAACTTCCGAAAATGTTGGAGCACGAACTGGATGACAGGGAGATAGCACAAAAGACCGCGCAGGCGGTCTGGGTACCTGCACGCAACGTGGTTTTTCTATCAATAGGTGCCGCCATCGCAGAAAATCATAATTATGACGTGATAGTTACGGGATTTGACGCAGAGGAAGCCGTGACTTTTCCTGACAATACACCTGAGTTCGTGGAAAAGTTCAACGATATGCTAAAATCCGGCACACTCACACATCCTGCCGTTTACGCTCCCCTGATTTCGATGGATAAAGCAGGGATAGTTAAAAGGGGAATTGAGATAGATGCGCCTCTTGAGTGGTCATGGTCGTGCTATGAAGAGGGTAGAAAACCTTGCGGTGTGTGCGAGTCCTGTCTCAGGCGCAAGCGGGCTTTTGACCATGCGGGTGCAAAGGATCCGCTGCTTGAGAGATTAAGATCTGAATATTAATATCTCCGGTCCCGATTGTAAAAGCCGTTAAATACAAGGAGTCTTATGATAGCATATTCCTATTGGAGGTTTCATTGCAATCTGTTGTAAATATAGGCATTGTTGGACACGTTGACCACGGAAAGACGACACTGGTCAAGGCACTATCAGGCGTCTGGACAGACAGGCATAGTGAGGAAATAAAAAGGGGAATATCTATCAGGCTTGGCTATGCCGACGTTGTACTCAGGAAATGTCCGAATTGCCCTGAACCCGAAGCTTTCACAACCAAAGAGATATGCGAAAAATGCGGGGGAAAAACAGAGGTACTCCGTCCGATATCATTCGTTGATTCCCCAGGCCATGAAACATTGATGGCGACCATGTTATCAGGCGCAGCGCTCATGGACGGCGCCCTTCTTGTTATCGCGGCCAATGAACAATGCCCGCAGCCCCAGACAAAAGAGCATCTTATGGCCCTGAATATCATCGGGATAAAAAACATCGTGATCATCCAGAATAAGATAGACATCGTCCCGCGCGATAAGGTCATCGAGAACTACAACCAGATAAAAGCATTTGTGAAGGGCACCGTGGCCGAGAACGCCCCCATCATTCCGGTATCGGCCCAGCAGAACACAAATATCGACCTTGTCATTGCTGCAATTGAAAAATATATCCCTACACCCGTGCATGACTTGGAAAAACCACCAATGATGTTCGTAGCCCGATCCTTTGATGTAAACAAACCCGGGACAACACCTGATAAACTTGTGGGCGGTGTTATCGGAGGATCTTTGAATTGCGGGCGATTTCATCCCGGGGATGATATAGAACTTCGTCCCGGCAGGAAAGTCGAAGCGGGGGGAACTGTTAAATGGCATCCCATCAAAACTGTGATCACAAGGATATTTTCAGGCAGCGAAGAGGTAGATGAAGCAGCACCGGGCGGTCTTATTGGCGTTGGTACCAACCTTGATCCCTTTCTGACCAAGAGCGATGCCCTTGTGGGGCAGGTTGCAGGGATTCCGGGATCAATTCCACCTACTATCGATGGATTCGTCATGGAAATCAAGCTGCTTCCAAGTGTTGTCGGGGTCAGTGAAGAATATAAAGTCGAACCAATACGCTCCAATGAACCATTAATGCTGAATATTGGGACTGCGACCACGATAGGCGTCGTCACGAGCGCAAGAGCCAGCGATGCAGAGGTCAAGCTTAAAAGACCCGTATGTGCAGACAAAGGCGCATCAATAGCGATCAGCCGGCGGATTGGGGCGAGGTGGAGGCTTATAGGATCAGGCATATTGAAAGAATTCAAATGAAACGGACAGTCATAATAGATACAAATGGCCTCATGATCCCCGGCCAGTTCAACGTAGACATTTTTTCCGAGATGGAAAGATTGGGTTTTGATTCATATCTTGTTCCCAGGGCCTCTGTCAGGGAGCTTGAAAAAATATATTCACAGGGCCGTGGCAGGGACAGGGCTGCGGCAAAAATTGCTTTATCGCTGCTTGATCGGTGTACCATAATTGAAAAAGAAGGTATCGCAGATGATATTATTCTGGATCTGGCCGCCCAGACAAATGCGGCTTGCCTCACCAATGATATCGAATTAAAGAAAAGATTATGTAGTAAGGGAGTTACTATTGTACACCTTCGAGAAAGGACTCGTTTAAGTATTTAGTATCTTTTATTAAGAGGATTTAAATGTATAGAAAAATGAGATTGGCGGATACGGTGAGAATTGCACCAGAACTACTCGGTGAACCTGTGGAAGAAGCGGTCAAGCTGGCACTGCGGGATAAACTTGAAGGGCTTGTGGATAAGAAGATAGGAGCAATAGTCGCAGTAAAAGATGTTATAGAAGTGGGCGAAGGGCATATTCTTGCAGGGGATGCGGGAGTTTACTATGATACGGTTTTTGATGCATTGACTTTCATGCCTGAAATGCAGGAGATCATTGAAGGAAGCGTCCTGGAGGTCGTTGAATTTGGCATATTCGTGGGAATCGGCCCTCTTGATGGTCTTGTGCATGTCAGCCAGCTTACAGATGAATTTGTCAGCTATGATGAGAAGAATTCACGCCTTATTACCAAGGAATCGGGACGTTCAATAACTGTTGGGGATCGTGTAAGGGCAAGGATAGTAGCAGTGAGCCTTAACGAGCGCGAACCCAGGGACAGTAAAATCGGCCTCACGATGCGGCAGCATGCTCTGGGCAAATTGGAATGGCTTGAAGAGGCCCGTTCGGAAAAACCGAGGGAGGGTGGCGAAGAGAAAGGGAGACCCAGGAAGAAAAAGAAAGAGGAAAAGCCTGCCGATAAGCCCGATGAGACAAGAAAAGAGGGAGAATAATGGCCGATAGCGTCTGCAAAGAGTGCCACAGGATAGTGAAAGGACAGGTCTGCCAGGTATGCAATTCAACATCCCTTACCTCGGACTGGAGCGGTTATGTTGTAATAATCGACCCTGAAAAATCAAAAATCGCAAAAAGACTTGGCGTTAAATTAGCAGGAGCTTACGCATTGAAGGTGCGGTAGCTTGAAAAGATATTGTCTGCCGAATGAATTAAGGGCTGAGCTTCGAAAACTTCATGGGGTGCTTTACCAGGGGGATGGTCTCGACACTGCAAAACATATCATAAAGGATTTTAGTAATCCAACTAAAGTAATCTCTGTGGGGGATATTGTAACGTTCAACCTTCTTAATGCAGGGCTGATACCGGATATTTCTTTTGTGGATGACAGGACAAAGCGTGGCCCGGCTTCTGATCACATAATGCACGGCACAAAGCATCCGCGTTTTAAAACCGTCACGATTGAGAATCCGCCGGGTACGATAACAGAAGGATTATTGCGCGAAGTATCAAAAGCCATGGATTCGGAAAGCCCTGTACGCATCTTTATAAAAGGGGAGGAAGATCTGGCGGCTCTTCCGGCGATCGCGATGGCACCACTTTCATCAGTAGTTATATATGGGTTGCCGGACGAAGGGGCGGTACTGGTCAAAGTTACCGAAAGTAAGAAAAAAGAAATACAATCATTTCTCGATAGAATGAAATGCACGGAGGAAAAATAATGGAACTTCAGATTATCAAAGAAAAAACAAATCCACTATTGAAGAGAAGAGAGATTACGATAAAAATCCAGAATAAAGGAACTCCTTCAAGAATAGAAGTAAAGAATAAACTTGCAGCCTTGGCAAATTCCAAACCTGAACTCATCGTTGTAGAGCGTCTCGATACAGCCTTCGGGAAGCTTGAGGTTCTTGGAACAGCAAACATCTATGAGAATGAGGAGCGATTGAAGCAACTGGCGCATGTTCATCTTATTGCAAGGGATGCACCAAAGGCTGCCGGTGAAAAAGCGACTGAAACACCAAAAGAGACACCGAAGGAAGCACCGCAGGCTGCGCCTGCAAAAGAACCTGAAGCCAAACCCAAAGCCGAAGGGAAAAAGGAACCTGAAAAGAAGTGATTTCAATGGCAGTACATGAATTTTACGAAATAAATGGAAATAAAGCAAAAAAGATCAAGCAATCGTGTCCCAGGTGCGGACCGGGAATATTTCTTGCTGACCACAAGAACCGATTTGCATGCGGCAAGTGCGGCTACACCGAGTTCAAAAAATAATTTTTATTTTCGTATGCCGATGTATTCACGCAGATCGGCGATCCCAAGTTTTTTGCTGAGTTTATCTATCCATGAAGAATTGAGTTCCCACCCCAGATCCATCTGCGCATAGTAATAAAGCGTTCCGAGAAGTCCCATCACTTCCAGGCGCCGGGAAGAATTC
Source organism: Candidatus Methanoperedens sp. (assembly GCA_036567605.1). Taxonomy (GTDB): domain Archaea; phylum Halobacteriota; class Methanosarcinia; order Methanosarcinales; family Methanoperedenaceae; genus Methanoperedens. The sequence continues at coordinate 45,873 of DATCUE010000068.1, forward strand.
ACAACTTTTACATTGGAAAAGAACCTCACGCTTCCGATCTTGTTCACCCGCCTGCTGAAATCCACATCCTCAAGCAGGACATTCTGGTATCCGCCACATTTGAAATATGCCTCACGCCGAACACATGTATTAAAACCCGGAAGCGTAGGTGAGCGCAACTTGTCGCGCATTATGAAATATTTGTTCGCGACGCTTTCGGCCAGTTTTATCTGTTCTGAACGTTCTGAAAACTTAAATACCGTTGAAAAGGCCATAAGATCTAGATTGATTTTGAAGGTTTCGTAGACATAGGCAAGATAGTAGCCCGGTATGTGTGTGTCGGCATCGATAAAAACGAAGTATTTGCTGTTCTCATTTGCGTGAACCGCGCCGAAATGCCTTGCAGCCCCTATTCCCCGTTCTTTGCAATCAAGCACGCGGTCAGCATATTTTTTGGCGATGTCAAGGCTTTCATCCTTGCTGCCGTTATCAGAAACTATCAGTTCATAAGGCACATTAGTGTTTTGTTTTGCGATCATTTCCAGCGTTGCTTCAAGATATCTGGCTTCGTTAAGAACTGGAACGATCACAGATATTTCAGGTTCCATATTTGTGGATTTTAATCTTCGGACTTGAGGTCCTGAGTGTATGGACCCGGCGGGATTCGAACCCGCGGCCTTTGCGTTGCGAACGCAACGATCTACCCCTGATCTACAGGCCCTTAAAAAATATAATATTGAGAAGTATAAGGTTTTCTTACATCCTGCCGAGTTCGACCACAGATACGCTTTCTACTTCTTTTATCTTGCTGAAGGCTTCTTCAACCTTCTCAGTCCCGCCTTCAATGTCCCCCACTTTGATGACAACAATGAGGGCTTTTAATCCGAAAGCTACAGGTTCCTCTGAGAAGCCATGCAATCTTGCGCCCTGGGGGATGACCTTTTTTAATTGTTCCTGAAGCTTTTTCAGGTCGACCTCCATACCTGAAGGCATTACTTTTATCTTGGCTGCGACTTCTCCCATTTAAGGTCCCTCGAACCCGCAGCTGGGGCATTTATAAGAATTGCTCTGGTGCCTGCAGCGCACGCATCTTCCAAGTTCTGCTCCGCACTGCGGACACGGGAACCGCGCATAACCGCGCTCGATAAGATTTACTCCGCATGATACACATTTTTTTGATTCTGCCATATTATTCTCCTATTTTGGGACTTCCATAGAATCTATGGCTATTAAATTTATCCTTTAACAACCGTCCCGATTACCCTGCCTTTAAGCGCATTTATTACCCTTCCCGGGCAGTTTCCGTTGATTATCTCGCAGTTCATTTTATTTTCCATGAGGAAATGCGGAAGCTGGGCATCCACGCAGGTTTCTTTGCCAATGAGTTCCTGCGCTTTCAGTTCTTTTTCGAGAACTCCATTGATATATATCCCGTCCACATCGGTAACTTTAATAAATCTTCCATCAAGCTGCTTTGCAATCCATGCTGCAATGGTATCTGAAGTCACATCCCACGTATGCGGGAGTTCATCATTTTTTTTCAGGAGATTATATGGCAGAAAGACATATGTTCCGTCATCATTGACCACCAGCTCATCAATAAGTTTCACGCCAGTCCCGTCTGCAAGATAATAACCATACTGCTCCATCCCAAGAACCGCCATCCAATGCGCTGTATCCTGTGAAGTGTTTACTTTTCTGACCGTATCGACAAAGATTGAACCACCAGGGACTATGAGGATTTTCCGGCTGTTCGACTTTGCATAGTCGGCCAGCTCTTTTACAATCTCTCTTGCAATATGTATCAGGCTGCCGCCGAGTTTTACAACTATCATTGCTTTTTACTGATATGCAGAGTTTAAATATATAATGGCATGTTATAGCGATTGCTATGAGAACCATAGATTGGGACCCTGATAAAAATAATATTATCATGATAGATCAGACCCTTCTGCCAAAGGAATACAGGATCATTGAATGTACAAATATCGAATCCCTTTGCGAAGCGATAAAATCCCTGCGGGTGAGGGGTGCTCCTGCACTCGGGGCGGCAGGCGGGTTCGGCGTCGCCCTCGCATCCTATAAAAGCGATGCTTCTTCGCTTGGGGATTTACTGGATGATGTAAAAGCCGCGGGAAAAAAGATTATCAATACAAGACCGACCGCGGTCAATCTATCCTGGGGTGTGAAGCGGGTAATAAAGGCAATCGAAGATGCCAATACGGTCAAGGAAATAAGATTTTTCTCCCTTGATGAGGCAAAAGCAATAGCAGACGAGGATGTGGAGAAGAACAGGATACTTGGCAAGTATGGCGCAGCGCTGCTCAAGGACGGCGATACGGTCATGACGCACTGCAATGCAGGGAGGCTTGCCTGCGTGGACTGGGGAACCGCCCTGGGTGTGATCCGCTCGGCAAGAGAAGAAGGAAAGGACATCAAAGTCATAGCATGCGAGACCCGGCCTTTAAACCAGGGAAGCCGTATCACCGCATGGGAACTTATGGAAGATAAGATCCCAGTTACGCTTATCACAGACAGCATGTCGGGCCATGTGATGCGAAAAGGGATGGTTGACAAGGTCATTGTGGGAGCGGACAGGATAACGCAGGACGCGGTATTCAACAAGATAGGGACGTATACCCATTCGGTCATCGCAAAAGAACACGGCATACCGTTCTATGTGGCCGCCCCGGTCTCCACGTTCGATTTTGAGCACCTTGAGGATGATATCGAGATCGAATTGAGAAAACCCGACGAGCTAAAGTATTTCGGGAGCCACCTGATAGCACCTCTTAATGTTGATGTATATAATCCTGCATTTGATGCCACGCCAATGGAAAACGTGAGCGCCATCATCACGGAGAACGGCGTTTTCTATCCACCGTTCCTACTTGATGAGGTCAGGATAAAAAAATAATAAACTGTAGATAATGAAATTAGAAATCAGAAAAGCAGCAATTCAAGATATCAAGGATATAAAAAAGATACTTTCATTTTATTGTCTGGACACCGAAAAAGTAGAAAAAAACCTTCCGGAATTCATAATAGCTGTTCTGGATCAAAAGATTGTTGGATGTGCCTGCCTTGATATCGGAAATATTGTAGAACTCAGGTCGATCGCTGTGCTCCCGAACTATCGCAATAAAGGGCTCGGCTCAAAGCTTCTGGGTGCTATCCAGAATCGTGCGGTTGACCTTACGGATACCGTTTATATCAGGACCACATCCCCTGCCTTTTTTGAGAAAAAAAGGTTCCAGAAACTCCAGAATGATGAAAAAAAGGAAATCTGGAAAGAGTGCAGTGAGTGCGACAAGTTTGAAATTTGCAGGCAAACAGTGATGAAAATCACCTTGCCTGTGCAAAATTGCTGAATGGCATTCAAGGGGAAAGAGATTATTTTACAGTCACCTTTATCTTTTTTACAGTTTCTGCAACCCTGTCAAAGAAAATCTTTTCTGTATCAAGAGGTCCGGGATGCGCCTCAGGATGGTACTGTACAGACATTATGTCAAGGTATTTATGCTCGAACCCTTCAACCGTACCGTCGTTTGCGTTTATCTGTGTAATCGAGACCTCTTTTTCATCAACAGTGCCCTTATCGACTGCATAGCCGTGGTTCTGGGATGTGATATGAACAATGCCTTTTTTCATGTCCTTTACAGGCTGGTTGGCCCCGCGGTGGCCGAATTTCATTTTATAGGTCTCTGCCCCTAGGGCAAGGGAAATAATCTGGTGGCCAAGGCATATTCCGAAAATCGGGAGCTGCCCGGCAAGCTCTTTCACGACAGATATGCCGCCCGTCGCCTGCTGCGGGTCCCCGGGACCGTTTGAGAGAAGTAGCGCGTCAGGTTCGAATTTCAGGATGTCTTTTGCACGCGTTGCGGCGGGAACAACTGTTACATTGAGCCCCCTGTTATTGAGGCTCCTGATGATATTTCTCTTTACACCAAAATCCATGAGGACGATGCTGCCGCCATCCCTTTCTCCCTTTACCTCATATGGCTCTTTGCAGGTGACCCTCCCAATAAGATCAAGTCCGCCGATATCGGGCTGCTCTCTTGCAAGCCTGACGGCTTTTTCGCCGTCGTCATCCCCTGTAATGATCGCTGCCCTCATCGTGCCGTGTTCTCTTGTTTTTATGGTGAGCATACGCGTATCCACGCCCATGATGCCGGATTTGCCTTCATCTTTTAAGAATTCGTATATCGAACGCCGGGATCTATGATGCGAAGGATAGTCGCAGGCTTCCCTGACCACCAGTCCTTCGGCCTGCATGCAATCCGACTGGAAGGTCTCGCCGCTGATTCCGTAGTTGCCTATGAGCGGATATGTGAACATGAGTATCTGGCCCCTGTAAGAGGGGTCTGTCAGGGCTTCTTCATAGCCGGTGTACTGGGTTGTAAAAACAAGTTCTCCCTGAACAATGCCTTCCACTCCCAGACCTTCTCCTCTGACAAAAGTTCCATCTTCAAGCCCGAGTACTGCTTTCATGCCCGCTTAAATGCAAAGGCAGGGTAAATATGTTACTGCTGCCTAATTTAGCCTCTCTCCCCGCATGGCCTATCTTGCACTTTCAAGGGATATTTTTCCTTTCTCAAGGAAATGATGCACCAGGAAAATAAAAAACCAGAAAACGAGAGCGCCCAATAATCCACTTTGCCAATCCAGGATTTTATTTTGGAGTGAATATTTTAACATAATAAAAATAATAAAATATAACATTGATGCCGTGGTGGCTGTTATAAGTGAGTTCGTTTTTTTCATAATTAGGTACGGTTGTTATTTTATTATTTAAATTGTTTTTCCAGTATTTCTCCCAAATCTATCATCTATTCCCATCTATTCATACGAAATTATTATAAATGAATAAAACTAAAGTGATTTTCATGGACAGAATATTAGGTGGCATCATTGATGACTATACTCTATATAAAATTATTGAAGGAGCTATAGCGATTTTTATAATGGTTGCGATTTATCTCGGTATTCAAATAGTTCTGACCTTGAAATTCATAAAAAATAAAGATGAAAGTCCCGGTGAAATAATTCCGCAAAAAGATAGCTTTTATCGAAGTACTATATTTATTTTAATTGCAGGATTTTTCATGCTCATCCATGAATTTTTTGAAGGTCTTGAGAAAGATGCAGCAGATTATACCACTTATGAATTTTTTGAACTTCTTGCAGTTGTGGGATCGGTCTTGTTTTTATATGAATGGAATAAGACATTGAAGAAATTGAAAAAAAAGTAAAATATTGAAAAAGCATGCTAAGACTCCCGTCTCATAACGAAAGCTTAATATGACATCGGTTCTTAGGAGAATGAAGCCGTCAGGCATAAATAGGAGGATAATATGACAGAAGGCCTTACAATACTTGGAAAAACAGTTTTCGATACGTTATTTATAGACTACAGGATAATGGTTGTTACAGCAATCATCTCAATCATCCTGTTCATTGTAGGAATGTATATACAACTGGATAAATGGGGACGAGGAATCCCCGAAGGTGCCACAAAACCTGCAGGCGCATGGGGCGCCCTTAAATTAATAATAAGCAGGATATTTGACAAAGGCATCGGACATGCCCTTGAAGTGATAATCCTTGATGTGGCGTTCCAGCGCAGGACTTTCAGGCGCAGGAAACTTGAATGGTTAATGCATATATTGATTTTCTGGGGCTGGATTGGATTATTTATTCTAACTGTCGTAGCCGCAGCCGCTGAATTTTACGGGCCCTTCATATTAGGGACGGATTATGAGTTCTTTGCAGGGATGTGGAGAGCTCTTGAGCTTCCGAACAATATATTCGGATACATGCTTGTTTTAGGTATTGCCATAGCGATTTTCAGAAGATTGTTCTTTAAGAGCAAGGATATCCAGGCAAGGAACGCTGATGTCGACTGGATATTGATAATTGGCTTATTGATTGTTGTAATCACAGGATTTTACGCACAGGATATTCGTGAAACTGCAGGTGTACAAAGGGAATTGATTTCTACCTATCAGGCAACTGCTCCCGGATTCTTCAATAATTTCACTGTATTATTCCATGAGGTATTCACACTTCTATTCTGTGTGGCCTACCTACCGTTCAGCAAGTACCTTCACATAATAACCGCTCCATTGACCATCATGGTCAACCTCGGAGGCGAGTGAAATGGCAAAAGAAAAACCTTCATTGAACACGGTGAATTTCAGCGCTGCACAGCTGATGGAATTCGATGCATGCACACGGTGCGGGGAGTGCGTCAAGTACTGTCCCACATATGATGCACGAGATAAGAACCAGGATATAGAACCGAGGGATAAGATCCTCAGGTGGCGGAGCTTCATGAACAGAAGTTTCGGCCTTAAGGCAAGACTCTTCGGGCCGGCTAAAATCCCTCCTGAGGAAATAAAGAAATTCACAGATGATCTCTACAACTGTACTACATGCGGTATGTGCGGGACCGTATGCCCCGCAGGCATAAATACCATCGAGCTCTGGGAATCCACGCGCGCCAACCTCGTCAAGCACGGGACAGGCCCGTACGGCAAACAGAGCTTGTTTCCCAAGCTTATCGAAGAAGGGCATAACCCTTACCTGAAACAGCAAAAAGACCGTCTCGCATGGATGACGCCCGATATCAAGATAGCCGATAAAGCGGATATCGCCTATTTCATCGGATGCACAGCAGGCTACAACCAGCAGGTGCTTGGCGTGAGTACTGCAAGGATATTGAATAAACTCAATGTTCCGTTCATGGTGCTCGGAGAAGATGAATGGTGCTGCGGTTCAGCTCTTATAAGGACAGGACAGCAGCATATAAACGATACGCCGAAAAAGGCCGCGATCCATAATGTGGAGGCGCTCAAGGCAAAAGGTGCAAAAAGAGTAATTTTTGCCTGTGCAGGATGTTTCAGGGCGGCAAAGATTGACTGGCCGCGCGCATACGGAAAAGCCCTTCCTTTTGAGGCGATCCACATGTCCCAGTTCCTGGCTGAACAGCTTGAAGGAGGGAAGATAAAGTGGGAAAAGAGCCTGAACAAGACCGTAACGTATCATGATCCATGCCATCTCGGAAGGCATGTCGGCGTGTTCGAAGAGCCCAGGAAAGTCATAAAGAGCATGCCAGGCATCAAACTTGTGGAAATGAAAAGGAACCGCAAGGAACAGAGGTGCTGCGGCGCCGGGGGAGGAGTAAAAGCAGGCATTCCGGATCTTGCCCTTGGTGTTGCCAAAGCGCGGGTGAACGATGCAAAAGAAACAGGCGCGGAAGCGTTGATAAGCACATGCCCATTCTGCCGGCGCAACCTCCTTGACGGCAGGGACGACCTGAAAGCTGGTATCAATGTGGATGATCTTGTTGTACTGACAGCTAACCTGATGGGTCTCAGTACCGATGTAAAACCACCGGCACCGGGAGCACCAAAGGAATCTATAAGCGATCTCTTCAGGACGCAGACTATACCACCCAAACCGGTTGAACCGAAGAAAGAAGAGCCAAAGGTTGCTCCGAAAGAAGCACCAAAGGAAGCGCCTAAAACAGAAAAGAAGTAGGATATTCCTACTTCAAAAACTTTTTTTAACTTACGAACTTGGGAGAAAAATACTTCTTGATAACAGTATCGCACTTGCTGCATGTTATCATGAGCCAGTCTCCGACGTCCTGTTTATCGTAGTGGTCGAATATTGATGCACCGCAAACCGGGCAGACATAGTATTCCTTGAAATAGTAGTTATAGAACTCAGGGCAGCGCTCAAGCCAGTTGATGGTCTTAAGGAGACGTTCAAGGTATCTCAGTTTTCCGCCTTCTGCGCCTTTCTTCATTTCCTCATGGACGTGTTCTTCCATGTGTTTGATGTGGCGCTTGCTGTGTTTTCTTATCTTTTGATAGTCGCTGACAAATTGCTTTCCATTCTCAAGATATTTTAGATAACCGGTTTTTTTTTCGCTTGAACTTTCTCTGAGAGTCCTAAGGAAATATTCACCCATCAGGTCTTCCATCAGGTCTGCACATTCTGTGCATATATTATAGCCCTTGTAATGTTTTGAGTCCTGCTCACCGTTGCATATTTTGCAGGTTTCCATTCTCCTCACCCGACTATCATTGGCTTTGTGGCCTCGCGCGTGAACATTATCGGATACAGGTTCAATACTGAAAGCAAATCTCCTTTTTTGATCTCACCTGCTTCCTGCCCGAGAACATATGCCGTATTTATGACTCTATCAGTTTCCACGGGCGCCGGGCCTTTCTTGGCTCCGACCTTGACCACCGATACAAGAGGATGGTGGCTGAAAGCGCAGGGCATTGCAAGCATGTCCTTCTGTACTTTTATTTCTTTTACCTTAACACGCTCAAGTTTCCCCGCTCCAATGGTAACATCCTCATCCGCAATCACCATCTCCCATTTTGCTCTTGTGGCTATGGTAAATTCATAGGGCGATGCTTTCACTTTTTTCCTGTTTATTTTCCCGTTGTCCCGGGAAACTACATTTACTATTTCGCTCATAAAGACTCACCATCAACTAAATAAACGTCATAGTACTTAAGTTTTATCACGATTAAACATGATAATAATTAATCGTGATAATAAATTTATAATGTAATAACAATAATGAAAAAATGAATTTGCTGAATATTAACAAAATAATTTTAAACAATACTCAAACGAAACTTTAATAATCAGGTAAGGACTTTCAGGTAACCGCGCTCCGATAGTGTAGCACGGCCAATCATGTCAGACTCTCACTCTGACGACTGGGGTTCAAATCCCCATCGGAGCACTAAATTTTCTCAGTTAACCATAGATTAGATTTTATTGAGCTTCTCAATCCCCACTTTCTCCACATTGGGCTTACTAATTTTATCCGGCATCCAGGCAGGTTTATTTTTTGGGGCCGTGACAATTTGTTTCCATCCCTTAAAGATATGGACCTTTTTGCTTCCCCTTTCCCTCAGTCTTATTTCAACAGGGCTCGCTTTTGTTCCCTTGCCGCGGTTTGCGACTTTCAATGCTGCCTGTCGCGGCTGGTTGCCTGAGAATATTCCAGTCTCTTTTCCATTCTTTGCTCTTAATACATAATTTTTCTTAGCTGTTTTCCTTGTCTTCGTTTTTGTTTTCTTCGTCATATTTAGTACCCCTGACAACGATTTGTTGCCTTTTATTAACTTTCTGTTATAGTATATAAATCTTGTCAGAAAATGGCGTAAGAAATTGGATTTCGTGTAAAAATCAGGATAGTCCCGGGCGGATTCGAACCGTCGTCTCCGGCTCCAAAGGCCAGAAGGATTGACCACTACCCTACGGGACTTTGGCTCTAAATCGCAATCAAACTACTTATCCTTTTTTGTATCTGAATCCTTTCTTTTTTAAACAACTTCATAAACAGAACATTTTTAGCCCTGCATGTGAATTTATAATTATTATGACTGATGAACTTTGCATAGTTCCCGATACAAGCGTTGTGATCGATGGAAGGATTACAGCAAAGCTAAAGACGGGGGAGTACAAGGATGCTACCGTTATCGTACCCGAAGCCGTGGTTTCGGAACTTGAGGCCCAGGCGAACAGGGGAAAAGAAATAGGCTTCAAGGGGCTTGAAGAACTGAAAGAACTCAGCGATATGGCAAAAAGGGGCGAGATAAAACTCAAATTCACAGGGAAAAGGCCGACCCTTGAGCAGATGAAACTTGCCTCATCGGGTGAGATCGATGCCATGATACGCGCAGTTGCGGTCGAGAACAATGCAATCTTTATGACAAGCGACAGGGTGCAATCAGAAGTCGCGCGCGCCAAGGGATTGAATGTTGAATACCTGTATCCAAAGATGGATGAGTTAAGAACACTGGGTATCAATGAGTTCTTTACAGATGATACTCTTTCCGTACATCTTAAGGCAAAAGTGCCGCCGATGGCAAAAAGGGGGACCATCGGAAAACAAAAACTTGTAAAGATCAGGAACGAGGTATGCACCGATGAAGAACTTCACGCTATTACAAGGGAGCTAATAGAACGTGCAAAGCGCGACCCGGATTCGTTCCTGGAGATAGAACATGCCGGCGCCATGGTATTCCAGATCGGTCCGATGCGCATTGCCGTTGCCCAGCCCCCCTTTTCTGACGGTATGGAAATCACCGCAGTAAGGCCAATCGCTGTGGTACGTCTTGAGGATTACAGGTTGAACAGGGAACTCAAAGAGAGGATAATCGAAAGGCAAAGAGGCATACTTGTGGCAGGTCCCCCGGGTGCAGGTAAATCCACTTTTGCCGCTGGAGTTGCAGAGTTCCTGCATGAGAAAAGCTTCATAGTGAAAACCATGGAGTCACCGCGCGACCTGCAGGTTCCAGATGCAATAACCCAGTATGCGCCGCTGGAACGCGATATGGAAAAGACGGCGGACATCATGCTGCTTGTCCGGCCGGATTATACAATATACGACGAGGTCAGGAAGACCAGGGATTTCCAGGTTTTTGCAGATATGAGGATGGCGGGCGTGGGAATGATAGGCGTGGTGCATGCCACAAGGGCTGTCGATGCCATTCAGAGGCTCATCGGGCGCGTTGAACTGGGGATAATACCCCAGGTGGTGGATACTGTCGTGTTCATCGAAAAAGGTGAAGTTTCCAAGGTTTATGATATCGAATTTACTGTAAAAGTGCCTCATGGTATGGCGGAGCAGGATCTTGCAAGACCTGTGATAACGATAGCGGATTTTGAGACGGGCAGATGTGAATATGAGATATACACCTACGGTGAGCAGGTCGTGGTGATGCCTGTAGGGGAAGTTGAAGCGAAAACTCCGGGTATGTGGAACCTTGCGGTGAGGGAAATAAGAAAAGAAATGCAAAAATACACCTCCGGCGCTGTGGATGTGAAAGTCCTTTCGGATTCAAGCGCCACCGTTTACATGGATGAGGAAGATATACCCGATGTGATAGGAAAAGGCGGCAAGAATATAGACCTGATCGAGAAAAAGCTGGGTATTCACCTGGAAATCCGAGAGCGGCCGAAAGGCGAAGGAAAACGTAAGAAAGCGGGTGAATGGGAAATCCCGGGCGGGATTTCAAGTTATGTTCCGAAAGTGGAGCGCGCGAAAAAGTATGTCATCCTGACCGTAACAGAACTGTCGGGCGAAACCGTAGATGTGTACAGTGGGGATGATTATCTCTTTACAGCCACAATGGGGCGCAAGGGGGATGTGAAAATAGGCAAAGATACGGACGCTGCGTACAGGATAATGGAAAATCCATCCATAGTGACCGTCAGGAAAAAATAGGTAAGTATATATATGGAACAGGATTAATTTCAACTGATGGATAGGATACTGAATATTATTCTAGTTAGCGCTTCCGTTATTATTGCGCTTGCTGGTTTGTTTTTTGTGTTTAAAATCTGGACAGTATGGAAAAGGGTAGATAGAGAAGTACTAAAAGCAAGGGTGTTCCTGAACCACGATTTTCTGGAGAAGAACTGGATATACTTATTCCTTGCCGGTGCCTTTATTGCAATGCGAAGGGTGATGCAACTTCTGGAATTATTGGGATTTTCGGTGAACAGCGATTGGGTAACATATCTTTATGATCTAATGGGAATTATTGTGATCGTTCTACTGGTGATGCTGGCATACCACTGGTACAGGCTTGTATATTCCACATTACCACAATCGCAAAGCTATTCTGCAAAGGCGCCGGCATCAATGGAAAAATTATGATTCCGCATGATCACGATTATCGAATTTCCAACTTCCAGGACATCCACTGCTTTTCCTTTTAAGTGGATTTCTTTTTCAACCGCATAACAGGAGGAATCGATAGCGATGTTCTCCCCTTCTACAGAAAGTTTGATAGTCCCGGATTCACCGATATTTGGATCCGCAGTAATAAGAGCCTGGGCAATGGATTTTGCCCTGTTCCTGTAGGTCTTCCCGAGAACCTTCATGTTGGGCTTTATGCCGACGGGCGCATATTCAAAATCGGGTGTGCCGTTCTTAAGCCTGATTTCCGTATTCGCAGCTCCTGCTATGTCGGATGCATCAGTTATTGTGGAATATATCTCGATATCCCCAAGCGGCGCATTCAATGCCATGCCATGTTCGGATTTATAGCGCCTGATGGCAGCAGTGATTTCTTTTATCAATTCACCCGCAGCTTCTGCGTTTTCATCGATGAGCGATTCATCCATCTGCGGCCATGCCTGCTGGTGGACGCTTCCCCGCTTTATATGAGAATATACCTCTTCGGAGAAATAAGGTAGAAAAGGCGCAAGCAGCCGGGAAAGCGTTTCGATTGCAATAAAGAGCGTGTACTGCGCAGCATCCTTTCCCTCGCCATCGCCGTACAGCCTCGATTTTGCAAGCTCGATATAATTATCTGCAAGTATATCCCAGGCAAATCCCCGGATCGCCTTGAATGTCTCATCGAACTGGTATGCGTCCATCTTTTCGGTGGATTCTTTTACAAGCCTGTTCAATTTACTGAGCAACCACAGATCAACTGGCGTAAAAGGAGCGGGCCTGTCGGAAATATGTGGCAGGGAAAAACGCACAATGCTCCAGAGCTTCTGCAGGAACCGTGAACCTGCGACCACGTCCTTCCATGAGAAGATGATGTCCGAACCTGTCGTTCCTCCAATTGCCGCCCACTGCCTGAATGCATCGGCGCCGTACTGCTTGATGACCTCCTCGGGTACGACGAAGTTATTGCGGGATTTGCTCATCTTGTGGCCGTCTTCTCCCAGCACCATGCCATTGAGGAGTATGGTGTCCCACGGTTTTGTATCAAGAAGGGCCTTTGACCGCAGGATCGTGTAAAAAGACCATGTGCGGATGATGTCATAACCCTGGGGCCGAAGCTGTGCCGGCAAAAGGAGAGGGCGGTCGCTTAGCCAACCCGCGACATGAAGGGCGGATATGGATGAGTCCATCCAGGTGTCAAGCACATCCTCTTCCCCGCGGAATTGCGAAGAGCCACATTCGCATGCCTCAGGCGGGGCTTTCTGCGTGGGATCAAGGGGTAGCCATTCTTCTTTTGCCACTTTGGTTTTCCCGCACTCTTTGCAGTACCAGGCGGGAATCGGCGTGGCAAATATCCTCTGTCTTGAAATGCACCAGTCCCATTCCATCGTCCCGGCCCAGTTCTCAAGCCTGACTTTCATATAATCGGGGACCCAGGTCACCTGGTTGGCGGTATTTAGGATATCTTCCTGGATTATCCTGACGAACCACTGTCTCTCGGATAGTATCTCTATGGGCGTTTTGCAGCGCCAGCACAGGCCTACGTTCTGGGGAAGCTTTTCCTGCTTATAAAGTATGCCTGCTTTCTTCATGTCCTCGATTATGGCTTTCTTGCACTCGACTGTGGTCATGCCGGCATATTTGCCTGCAAGTTCTGTCATTTTCCCGCTCTTGTCGATGGCCTTGCGCAGCGGCAGGTTGTGTTCCACCCACCACCTGACATCCTGCTTGTCGCCGAATGTGCATATCATGACCACGCCTGTACCGAATGTCGGGTCAACGCTTTTGTCTGCTATGACCCTGACCTTATGGCCGAATACAGGCACTTCGACCTCGGTATCCACATACCCACCGTATCTTTTATCATCGGGATTAACTGCGACTGCAACACAGGCTGCAAGAAGCTCGGGTCTTGTGGTCGCTATCTTAAGTTTGTCAAAATTCAGGTAATTAAGGACCGTGTCCCTCGAATCGTATTCCACTTCGGCAAAAGCGATCGCGGTCTCGCACCTGGGGCACCAGTTCACAGGATGGTTCTGCTGGTATATCATGCCGCTGTCGTACATCTTTACGAACGATCTCTGGGTCTTTCCGAAATAGGCGGGTTCCATTGTTATGTACTCGTTGCTCCAGTCGATGGAAAATCCGAGGCGGCGAAGGCTTTTTCTCATCCGGCCGATATTCTTTTCCGTAAGCTCGACGCACAGGCGGCGGAACTCTTCGCGCGAGACCTGGCTCTTTGTGATACCGTGCGCCTCTTCAACTTTCACCTCAGTCGGGAGGCCGTGGCAGTCCCAGCCTTCGGGGAACATCACATTAAAGCCCCGCATCCTCTTGTAGCGCGCCACGAAATCTATATAACACCAGTTAAGGGCATTGCCGATATGGAAATTCCCTGTGGGATAAGGGGGAGGCGTGTCGATTATGAACTGCGCTTTTTGCGAATCCCAGTCAAAATAATACATGGAATCCTGCCATGTGTTCAGCCATTTTTCTTCGATGGTATTATAATCGTATTCTTTCGGGAGTTCCATATCCCGCTCTGATTACCTGCATGATTAATAGAATTATCGGTTTTGGGGAAGTGAACGTTATACGCGGAGAGAAACTTCACCGCGAAGAACGCAAAGTCCGCAAAGATTGTTGCTGCGATGCTTTCCGTTCTTTACGAACTGGTATGAAAAAGTACAGCCCTGGGGCATAGAATACGGATTGCACGGATTACGCAAAAAATATTGCTTCTACACTTGCGGTCATTGCACCCTCTGCGGTGATCGAAGCGCAACATCAAGCCTCTTGAAACGATAAGCTGCGGCGCTTCGCAGATCGTAGGGTCGCCTGGCTTCACATGCACAGGATTTTGACATTGCTGAGCTTTCGGTGGCGCATAAAGCGTTGAGTGTCCAAAATCCTGATACGGATGTGTTTTCACTCCTTCAACTCACGCCGCCTCTCGCTCCTGTACTCGCCCACAAGCGACTCAAGCCATTCTTCTTTGGCGGCCATCCTACGTTTTTCTGCCTTCTTTGCCCACTCGTCGATGGCATGTTCGATGTCTTCCGGATTGACAGACGCAAAATCCTCGGCATGGCCCAGTTGGATGTGTACATCTTTTGCCTCCAGTACAGGCACATTGAGTTTGAATAATTCCTCCTCTGCTGCGTGGGACATCTCATTGCAGATTATTACAGCCCGCACGCCCAGGTCCGCAAGCATCCTGGATGTTATCGCGCCTCCTCCGCTTGCATCCTTTAAAAGTATGATATCGCCTTTCTTGACGCCGAACTGCTCGCGCGTCCTCTGGATGCTGTCTTTTGTGAAAGTGGAGATTATCTTGACAGGCAGTACCCGGCCGCTTATCTCAAGCCTGCGTACATTTTTCAGTTTATGAATCCTTTCATTCAGGAATGATATCCTCCTGTTGTTCTCTGAAACAAGGCGCTGCAGGCGCGCAACCTCCCTGTCACGGATCAGTATTTCCTTATCTTTTTTAAGCTGGCCATAAACCCGGGTTCGCTGCCTGCCTACAAGCCCTTCCAGTTCCCTGATTTTCTCATCCTTCAATGCAAGTTCATTTTTCAATTCATCCTGGTATTTCTTCATCTCCTCAATGCTTTCTTCATATCTTCTAACCAATTCTCTCAGTTGGTGGCTTTCCTCGGTTGTCTTTTCTTTAGCTGCCCCACTTTCAGGTATTTTAATTTCTTTCTTGGTCAATTCTGAAAGCACGGTGTCAATCGCCCTGCCCCTTACGACCTTGGCGATTACTTCATCTGCGTCCACCCCGGGCGGTATTTTTTTCTTTATCTGTTCAAACTTGTTCTTGTTCTTGCGGTACACAGATACGGCCGCGGCTATGGCATCGCGTTCATGGTTGTTTGAATACTGGTAAGGTCTTGCAAATTCGATCTTATCCTCAGTTGTTATTATATCGACAGGTGAACCAAGCACTGCATTGAAAGCGCGCCTTATCTTTTCAACGGCATTCGGGGTCGGATAAACGTCGCTTGCAATAATCAGGGGCCTTCCATTGTCTGCAATCATTTCAATGACATCGGGAATCGATACTGTCCTTGAACTGTGAAGCATCCGCAGTTCCCCTTCAAGTGTCAGCACCGCTATCGCAGTCGTTGTTCCCGGGTCTATGCCCACGATAATGTAATCCCTTTTTCTGGCCTTCAGGGGATTAAAAGCAAGTGCATCCCGTTCTATGGCTTTGACACCCACCTGTACATCACCGTATTTGCCTGAACTTATATGAAGTGTGCTGCGCGGGGCATCGACAAAGAATTCAGCCCTGGAATATCCCCCGAATCTTTTTACCGCGTTTTGTGTGAACGTGAACCCGTTTGTCTTTGATTGTTCATTCAAAGAATCCTCTATTTCCCTTGCTTTCTGCCTCACATGGTCATGCACCTTGCGCCTGTACCTGTTCTGGCTCCACCCTCCCTTTCCAAGCGAACGCGCCCTGCTAACTTTGATTATTGTCTTATCCTCAAATGCTGAGACTTCATAACCGATCCCCAGTTCCGCAAGCCTGGCACATGCAAGAGCTTCTGCATTCGGATCGAACCTGTCAAAAATGATGCCCTGCTGCTTCGCAAGTTTTGTCAGGGATTCGAGATGCTCGCCTCCTGTTACCTGTACCAGTTTTGTATTGGCAGGAAATTTCTGGAGAATAGATATCAGGTCGCGTTTATCTGATGCAAGCTCATGGATGTTGTCAATCGCAACTATCGCAGGTCTTTCTTTCCATGCCATGCCAAGGAATTTATGCAGGCTCACCATCCTGTGATGCTCGATATCCCCATCCCTCAATATTGCGACCGCATATCCCGGCTTTTCTTTTGATTGCAGCGACCCCTTTGCGATGTCAATCCCAAAAATTATTTTTTCCGGCATATTCATGATATATTATTTATTATTTCCTTAATGTTTCTTTCTATACGGTATTTCCTCCTGAAAAAAATTAAAATATTGTCGATGTCCCTGTAAAGCAGCTCCCCGGCATTCGGGTGGGTGGGCGTAGCATACTGGGGCCAGTCGATGATCTCGCACCCTTGCGGATTTATGAACACATTGAATTCACTCAGGTCCCCGTGAATTATCCCCAGCCTGTAGGCTTTTCTTACCTGGTTTATTATCTCATCGAGGTACCACTGCGGCTCATCCATTCTTACATGGGCAAGCGCCTGTCCTTTAACGACCGACATGACAACGGCATGCCTGTTGCAGTCAATCGGCTCAGGGACGCTCACTTCCGGATACAGCTTTATTAACGCTTCATGCTCTCTTTTTGCCGCAAGGCGCGATGCATACAGCCATGAAAGATGTTTTCGCTCTCCCAAGTGCTCCCTTTTTACACTTACCTGTTTGAAACTCATCTTTCCTTCCCTGTGGAACTTTATTATAACGTGCCTGTCGGTAATGCCGCCTGTAGCTTCGTAAACCACAGATTCCTTCCCCACGCCGATTATATCCCCTATCGCATTTACCGTACCCCGTTTTACAAAGGTATTCAGGGCCAGCAGGTCATAAGCCTCAAAATATATCCTGTAGCCTTCATAAGCCCGGATGTTCCTGTGGATGAGTTTATTTTTCGATAGGCTGGAAAGTATATATTCGACTTCCTTTAAATCGTAACTCGTAAAATTGCCAATTTCTTCTACCGGCACCCATTCGTAGAATTTCATTTTATTCTCGATTGCAAGAAGAACACGAAATTCCCTGTTAGTAGTGTTGAGAAATATATCAGGAATACTTTCAAGCATCAATTACTATATTATATCGCTGACTATAAAAAATGTTGATAAAAAAGAATAAAAAGAAAATAGAAGGTAAATTACCTTCTTCCCCTGCCGCCCCTGTTATCTCTTCGCTGGCCTCCGCGGCCGCCGAATCCTCCGCCACCGCCGCCGTATCCGCCTCCGCCGCCATAGCCCCCTCTGCGACCCCCAAATCCTCCTCCGCCGCCACTGTATCCGCCTCCACCGTAGCCTCCTCCTCCGCGGCCTCCAAATCCGCCGCTGCGCCTGGGGCGTTCGGGCTGTTCGACATGCTTATCCGAAACATTGTTATCGGTATTGACTTCATTAAGTGTTTCTTCAGACAGAAGCATCTTTCCGTATTTTCCTATGTTCAGTCTCATCGAGTTTCTGACAACGGAAATATAGCCGTTCTGGATAGATATTGTGTCACCAGCTGCTATTTTTCCTATCTGGTCATCCCATAAGGAAAGCAGGATACTTCCCGTACCGTCGGCAACTTTTACTTCACAGACACGTTTATCCCCGAATTTCGAATGAATATCTTTTGTCTCGCCGATTTCGATAACTTTAAGAGTGGCATTAACATTTTTTGAATTCTCAGTCAGGTCGTTAACATTTGAATTTGTAGGCGTTGTTTCCATTTTATTACCTTTCTCATTATTTTAACTTCCCATATCCCTGAACCACGGTTTTTCTGTTCCTGAGTTAGAAGAAGTAAATGTCACAATGTCAGCGTATTTAATATAGTTTCCGCATGACTGGGCTGTGGGACAAAAATAGGTTCTTAGATTAGTCAAAATATGACAAAGCTAAGATCCATGTAGTGCTGTTGCTGATTTGGGGGCTATACCCGGAATATATCCTGAGCAAGGTCTGACCTTAAAAATAAGGGGGAGTCCAGCATGGACAAAATTAGATGATAGAAGAAAGCAAGAAGAATTCACCTGGGTTTGCGATTACGATTTGAAGAGTAAAACTATTTATATCATCTGTTTCTAAAATAGAAATGGGAATGATCCTATGGGGGAGTGAAAAATTTCAATTAATAAAGATAGACTTGTTGGCATATTGATGTTGATTGTTGTTTTTGCGGATATAACTTATATGATTATTTGGTCAAGTTCTCTGGTTTTAGATATAACGATCTCAATGTGGATTCTGGTAATGATACCCACGATTCTCGTATACATCCGGGGTGATGGCAAATGGAAAAAGATCAATTAATAAATGTAGATATTTTGATTCCGGCCTATAATGAGCCGATTGATATCATAGAAAGAATGTTTCAAGCCTGTCACCAACAAAGAAGGACTGAGAATATTGATATAAAAGTCTGGTTTTGTATTGATGGAGCCAGCGAAAATGAACTGGAGATTATTAAATCTCTGGCAAATAAATATAATATCGACATTTCATTAAGGCCAAATCGTAAGGGATTCAGAGCAGGGGCCCTGAATTTCTGCATTCAGAATAAAGTCAGGGCTGATTCAAAATATCTAATAATTCTGGATATTGACCAGGCCCCTAAACCTGAGATGACACAAATACTTGTGGAACAAATGGAAAAAGATGAAAACAAGAATGTTCAATTCATTATGTTCCCTCAAATCGCTTCAAACAGCAATATGAATACAATAGCAAAAGCCAGTGACTTGCTGCAAATGTACGACTATTACTTCAATAGGCGGATAAGAGCAAAAACCAATAGTGCATTCGTTGTCGGTACAAACTGGATAGGTCATACTGAATTTGTAAAGAAAATACCTTTTGAGGAAGAATCGATAGTAGAAGATCAGGCAAGTTCTATACGATGGCATGCCAATGGAGCTGTTGTCAAAGTTATCAATGCAGAGCTGGCATCGGGTCTGGCCCCGGATACAATCGATAGCTGGAGAGCACAACAGGCACGCTGGAGTTATGGTGCAATTTATAATCTAAAATTTTTATCAAGATATTGGAAAAAACTGACTTTCTGGCAGAAGATTGATTATCTGAGCGTGATGACATGGTACCTCTATTCAATACCCACCATCATTTCGATACTTTTGCCTTTATTTACTTTTTATAAACCGATAACCAAGGCCGACCCGATAATGCCTATAGTTCTCCTGTTCTTGAACATAGGTATCTTCACTTTTCCAATGATTTATTGCAGAGAACCAAGGTTGACAATGAAAGAGATTTTCCAAACTGCGGCGATGCAGCATATGTGTCTTGATTTGTATTTGAAATCAATATATTCTAACATAATCAAAGAAAAATTCAGTTATGTTGTTTCAGATAAAACAAGTAAGTTATGTCGCCAACCCCATCGTAAATTATGGTTACCTTATCTTCTGGTTACGACTACAGGAATTGGTATCATTATTGCATTATATTTGAATCCTCCCATGTACGAGTTGATGAACCTGATGAAAGGAGTCCCGCTAAATTATACCACATATATTGTCGTCTGGATATTCCTGAGCATATTCTGGATATGGGGTACAATTTTCTACACACATAAGAGCAATAAAATTTTAGTCAATAATGATGAAATCGAAAAAACATCCCTAAATGCACCAATAAATGTAGAAATCAAAAATTAAAACAATTTCAAAAAGGAAAATTATCAGTTAGGGGTGTAACTGAACCAGTCATAATTTACGAAGACATCATTCGTGGGTGAAGTAATTCCCTGTCCCCAATCATCCGTATGCCAGAGTTCAAGTGTGGTTTTTGCAGGTTTATATGGAATGTTCCTATAATCATAATATAACCAGAGGGTAGTTTTTTGACCTGAATCATCAGATACATAAAATTTAACACTATTACGGGACCAGATAAATGTATAGATATAATAGTTCCTCGTATGATTGAAATTCGGCAACGGACTCACCTTTGATGGAATGTTGTATAAATCCCTGCAATTCCAGCCGGATCCGATGATAGTACATTTCCTCGTCATTAATACTTCTCCCGTAACCAGATTTACTTTTCTTTCAACTTTATTTTTCTGAGAGGTCCATATTGTATTGTGTACAACTTCGGGTTCTGATGACAGCATCTCGAAATCAATTTCACTCACATCATCTTGTGAACGATACGAGTAGATGAAAAATGCATTGACCAGACCATCAGACAAAGGCGCAGACGCTGTTTTCATCCTGATACTATATTTGCCAAATCCAGTTGCATCATTGAATTCAAGATTTGGTCCTTCCGTATTTCCTGGCAGGATAATACAGCTATCCCCTCGTAAATGCAACTGAGCAACAGTTGTCGAATTATCAAATGTAGCAATAGCCGGAACACATGATGGATTTTGGTTTTTTGTCCAGTATGTCCATTTTTGCAGGTTTATAAAATCATCTGAAATTATTGAATATGCATTCGACTGTATTGGAATCAAAACCAATATTAATAAAATAACCACGAATAACTTTGAACTCATACTCATACTAATAATCACTATTTACTTATACGATATAGCAATATTTATAACAATAGCCTGTTGTAGTAACCTATATATACTATCAATACTAACTTTAGGTTAGTAACCTCAAGTCACTAACTCGGGGTGAAGGCATATAAATGGAATCAGCACAACTGTTAGACATACTCGGGAACGAGAACAGAAGGAAGATCCTTTCGCTTCTGGCAAGCCGGCCCTGCTATATGAGCGAGATAGCGGAAAGGCTGGATGTAGGCGCGAAGGCCATCCTTGGACATCTCATGCTTCTTGAGCAGTCGGGTCTGATAGAAGCCAACGTGGACCAGCAGCGGCGCAAATATTTCCATATCACTGACAACCTGCGGTTGGAAGTGTTTGTGTCGCCGTACTCCTTCGAGGTGGAAACCACGGCCTTTGCCGTAACGGAAGACTCCGGGAAATCCGGGGATGCGGCCTCAGCATTAGCAGGGCTAAAATCCATTTACGGGCAGATACATGAGCTTATGGAAAGGCGGCGCCTGTTGATGCAGGAATACCAGGACATCCAGGCCGAGATCACAAAAGCAATGGGGCTGGGGATGGACGCAATCGAGGAAATCGCACATGACAATGTGGAGGCCGAGATTCTCTATAATCTTCTTAAAGGTTCCTCGAATAAGCGCGAACTTTCCATGCAGCTTGAAATACCTGAATACGTGCTTGAGGAATATCTTGAAAGAATGGAAAAAAAGGAATTGATAAAAGAAGATAGAACTAAATACAATATAGTATAAATATAAATATATGGAGGTTAGATGAATATGTTCAGAGGATGGAAAACACCAGAAAAAGATTTCTTTGAAGAATTCGAGAAACAGTTTGAAGAGATGAATGAATTAATGAACCGGATGATGCAGTCCATAAGCAAAGAACCGCTCGTTTACGGT
This sequence comes from Candidatus Methanoperedens sp., assembly GCA_036567605.1. Taxonomy (GTDB): domain Archaea; phylum Halobacteriota; class Methanosarcinia; order Methanosarcinales; family Methanoperedenaceae; genus Methanoperedens. The sequence continues at coordinate 67,698 of DATCUE010000068.1, forward strand.
TTCAGCCTGCAGGTCGGGCCCGACGGGGTACCTCATGTTGAGCGTTTCGGAAACGTCAGGCCGATGGATGTGACGGGCGTTATTCGGGAACCATTTACCAGTTCATTCGTAGATGAAAAGAGCGAGGAACTTAAAATAACTGCTGAAATGCCCGGTATCCAGAAAGAAGAGGTCCAGGTCAATGCCACTGAGGATGAGATAACAATCAGTGCAGACGGGGAAAGGAAATATTTCAAGAAACTCAAAACAACCTGCCCCGTGGATCCCGACAGCGCAAAAGCGAAATACAATAACGGCGTACTTGAAGTTACATTCAAACTCAAAGAACCGGCAAAACCAAAAGGAAGAACAATAACAATCGAATAGAAAGAAAAAAATCAAGATATATCGTTTAGAAACTAATATATATGCTAATAGATAAAAAAGATAAAACCGTGGCACTCAAAGTCGCAGAAGCCAAATCCTACGATGCAGGAAGAGGTATAGCGCGGATAGACCCTGAAGTAGCTTATGAACTGGGGCTCCAGACAGGCGATGTCATAGGCATTGAAGGAACAAAAAAGACGGCAGCCCTGATATGGCCGGGCTATCCAGAGGACAGGAATTCCGGGTTGATACGCATCGACGGGACCGTGAGAAGAAATGCGGGTGCCAGCATTGACGACAGGGTACAGATACATAAGATACAGACTGCTCCTGCTGAGAAGATCCTGTTCGCCCCCACCCAGCCATTAAAGATCCAAGGAGGAGAGGCGTATCTCGCCCATAACCTTGAAGGGCGGGTTATTACAAGGGGCGATGTCGTCGAATTGAACATCATGGGTCGGCGGGTTGATCTTATTGTCATTTCGATAAAACCTATCACCGACTCCGTCATAATCCGTGACGGAACTCAGATCGAGATAAGCGAGAAACCGGCAAAAGAAATGCCGACAATACCCAGGGTCTCTTATGAAGATATAGGAGGGCTGGGAGACGAAGTAAGGAAGGTAAGGGAGATGATAGAACTCCCGCTTCGCCACCCTGAAATTTTCGAACGGCTCGGGGTCGAGGCTCCGAAGGGTGTTTTGCTCCATGGCCCGCCGGGAACAGGGAAAACGCTCCTGGCAAAAGCCCTCGCTTCTGAAACAAATGCCAATTTCCTGACCCTCAGCGGCCCTGAGATAATGAGCAAATTCTACGGCGAGTCCGAGGAGCGCCTTCGGGAGATATTCAAACAGGCCGAGGAAAATGCGCCAAGCATAATCCTGATAGACGAAATAGACAGCATTGCTCCCAAGAGAGAGGAAGTTACAGGCGAGGTTGAGCGCCGTGTTGTGGCCCAGCTGCTTGCTGTGATGGACGGGTTGAAGGCAAGGGGTAAGGTTGTAGTCATAGGAGCGACCAACAGGCCCAATGCCATAGACCCTGCGCTTCGCCGCCCCGGAAGGTTTGACCGCGAGATAGAGATAGGTGTCCCTGACAGGAAGGCCCGCCTTGAGATATTGCAGATCCACACAAGGGGGATGCCTGTTGCCGGGGACGTGAGCCTTGAAAAATTAGCCGATCTGACGCACGGTTTCGTGGGGGCAGATCTTGCCGCGCTTGCACGGGAGGCGGCAATGTGTTCCATAAGGCGCGTTCTGCCTGAACTTGATCTTGATCTGCAAAGCATTCCGGCCGAGATACTTAACAAGATGACCGTTACAGGGGACGATTTCAATAACGCGTTGCGCGAGATGACGCCGTCCGCCCTGCGCGAGGTGTTCATCGAATCACCCAATACCCACTGGAGCGAGATCGGAGGGCTGGATGATGCAAAACAGGAGTTGAGAGAGGCCGTTGAATGGCCCATGAAGTATCCGGCACTTTTCAAACACTTAAGCGCCAGGCCACCCAAAGGCATCCTGCTCTACGGCCCGCCAGGCACGGGAAAGACCATGCTTGCAAAAGCTGTGGCCACAGAAAGCGAGGCCAATTTCATAAGTGTGAAAGGACCTGAATTCCTGAGCAAATGGGTAGGTGAAAGCGAGAAAGCCGTACGCGAGACTTTCAGGAAGGCAAAGCAGGCTGCGCCCTGTATTATCTTCTTTGATGAAATAGATTCCATAGCACCGTCTCGTGGGATTGGTTCGGATTCCCATGTTACGGAAAGGGTGATAAGCCAGATACTTTCTGAGATCGATGGCCTTGAAGAATTGCACAACGTCACCATTATTGCGGCGACAAACAGGCCGGATATACTCGATCCCGCACTGCTCCGTCCGGGCAGGATAGATCGTCTAGTCTTCGTATCCCCTCCTGATGAGAAATCAAGGTATGAGATATTCAGGATACACACTGCAAAGACACATCTCCAGGAAGATGTGGAGCTGAATAAGCTTGCTGAGGACACCGACGGTTTCACGGGCGCTGACATAGCATCGATATGCAATGAAGCTATTATGCTTGCAATAAGAGAGTATGTCAATTCCGGGAAATCCGCTGACAACGCATCTATCAACGAGTTGAAGGTAGGCTACCATCATTTCAGGGATGCGATGACAAAAGTAAAACCGTATTCCAAGAAAGAGATGGAAAAATACCAGAAGATATCTGAGAATTTCATATACCAGTGAATGAGTAAAAGAGCTGACTTTCCAGAGTTGGTTTAATCAAATCTTAAGGGAGGATTAAAATGGGTCGTCTGGTCTATCCGAGGCTTGCAGCGTCGTTTATGGTTTTATTATTTTTGCTGGTGGCGGCGCTTCTTATTCTCGTAAGCCTGGATCTCATTGGTCATGCCTTCGGGAAATTGGGCTTTCCTCCTGAATTCTCAGCCATTTTGCTTTTTTTATCCCTCCTTGGCAGTTACGTTAATATTCCTATCAAGGAAATCACTTCGCGGGAACCTGTTGTATCCGGCAGATTCATTGATTTTTACTGGTTCAGGTATTTACTTCCACCACTTGAGGTGGAACGTCGTACAATCATAGCCATTAACCTGGGAGGTGCAGTAATCCCTATACTGATATCGGGATTTCTGATAACCAGAGTGAACCTGTTAGATGCGCTTACCGGCATCCTGATAATGACAATATTTATCCATATGATGGCCCGACCCGTGAGAGGTCTCGGCATAGCAGTTCCGGCATTGATCCCACCTGTTGCAGCCGCCGTACTGGCACTTTTAATTTCCCGGCCTGATGCTCCTATGCTTGCTTATATCTCCGGAACGCTCGGCAGTCTCATCGGCGCCGACCTGCTGAACCTTAAGAAAATCCCGGACCTGAGAGTCGCTGTTGCCTCGATAGGAGGTGCGGGGACGTTCGATGGGATATTCCTGACAGGGATAATATCCGTGCTGATAGCTTGACCTACTTTTCTATTAGAGATTCTTGATTCTACAGTTTTCATTTTCGCAATATCCGGATGCTTGTCCTGGCCCCTGCGCTGAGTTCCACTTCCTCATTCCTCCCTGATTTTGCATAAGCGTCCACGATACTTATCTCACTGCCGATGTCCAGTTCATTGACCAGGTTTGCATGCTCGCCCCATAATGCAATCCTTATGCGCCCGGTTTCATCTGAGATATAAATATTTGATACCCTGCTCTTGGTCCCGTCGGGCCGCTCGAATTCCCTGATTTCGTCAAGTCCGGAAACATGCCCCCTGACGCTGTACGCGGAATTGACTTCTATATCAGCAATAGGCGTAATAGTTTCAGAATAATTAACAGCAGTATTACTTTTCACCATGCTTCCACCTGAACCCAGCTGCAGTTCGGTCTGGTTGCTGAAAGTATTTTCGCGTGAATACGCGTTCATGATTTCCACGGTGTCCCCTGCCTTAAAATCCGTTGCCTCGGCTTTCCCGTCCCAGAGGGTCAACCGGATTTTTCCTGTGTCGTCGCCTATAGTTATGTTTCTTACTTTTCCTGCGGTACCATCTTTTCGGGAAAAGGTCCTGATGGTACCCATATCAATTATCCTTGCAACAAGATTCAGGCCATTGATACCGGGTTTGATGTCGCTGATTTTCAGGGGCTTTAAACTTACTGCCATTTCCTTATCCTCGTGCTCTATACTTCCACCCCTCCCCACATTGACCTCAAGTCCCCTCTGCCCTTCCTTGATGTATCCTTTTACCTTGATAGTCTGTCCTGCCTTTATGTCCCCAATCTTTACAAGGTCAGCCGCTTCATCCCATAAAGCGGCTTTGATCGAGCCTGTATCGTCGGCAAGCGTCAGGTTAACCACCCGGCCTGTAGTATCGTTATCACGCGAAAACTCACGGATATCGCCAACAGCCAGCACCCTGGCGATAAAAACGACATTGCCCCTGTCAGGTGCCATATCTTTGATTTTTATCGTTTCATTTATTCCCATCTCGCTGGCGACAAGCAGCGCGGCCGTTTTCGAATCGCACAGGCCGTTCATCATTGCGACTTTTTCTTCCACAAGCGATTTGAATTTTTCAGGGGCAATTTTCCCTTCAAGTCTTTTGAAAACCTCTTCGATCTCTTCAAAACTCACCATGCTATTCTAAAAAGAAAAACACGGATAAAAGCTTTCTGGTAAGGCAGGGTTTCTTATCCGCTCAGATAAATTTATATTATCCCTGAAATTATTGAATATTTGAATGGTTCAAAGGCCTATACTCAGGAACAATAAGTGGAGCTGGCTTATAATCCTTATTTTATGCATATCGGCAATAGCATTCATGGTCTATCTGGGAATCAGGACAAATGATGAAGTCCAGAATATCGTCCAGAAACAATTTACTGGCCAGCAGTTGTTGCTTTCAAGACAGATATCCACGGGGATAGAGAATTTCCTGGATGAAAAGACAGTGAACAATGAGATACTGGCAGAAAGCCTCTCGGACGCTGCATCTGATGAAATACTCTCAGCTTTTAAGAATTTTTATAATAGAACAGGTGATATATATGTGGTCGAATTTGTAAATGAAAGCGGAGTAGTGACCATAGGATATCCTGAGGAGAATACGCCATTTGGATATGATATTTATCAACAGGGCAATTCCCGGAACAAGCCGATATCAACGGATTTTGAAAGTGCCAGGAAAAATAAGGAAACGTATATCACAAATCCTTTAACCCTGCTTGAAGGCGGACTGGGTTCTTTTATCTGGACACCGGTGTATAAAGATAATGAATTCAAAGGAATGGTCCTTTCGATAATAAAAATTTCGGATATTTCAGACAGGTTCCTGAAAACTCATGATTCCCCTGAGATTTATATGATCGATAATGATGGGACAATATTGTATGATAGTTCTGAAAAATTCAAGACTGGTGAAAATTATCTCAGAAATTTGAACGATACAAATTCACTCATGCGGAATATCCTGCAGGAGCAAATTAATGGCGCAGAAGGCACAGGGTATTTTTTCGAGGGAAATAATTCCATTGAGAAGTTGATTGCATATTCTCCCGTCAGGTGGCGTGGCCAGAAATGGTCTGTTGCTGTGATTTCCCCGGAATCAAAAGTTGATGATATTATATATTCAGTCTATGTAAAACTGGTTCTCTTTATAGGGGCAGCCATAGGATTTATTCTATTGGGTACTTTTTCGATCATAATTTTGCTTTCAAGCTGGAATAAATCTCTCGAATTTGAAGTCGCAAAAAAAACAAGTGAACTTAAGAATTCCAACGAGCTTCTGCAAAACGCAAACAGGAAATTAACAGAACTCGATAAGATGAAATCATATTTTGTATCGATGGTCTCGCATGAATTAAAAACTCCCCTGACAGCCGTAAAAACATCAATCGAATTCTTGCTGGAAGGCGATCCTGATCCATGCACGAGGAAAGAAATGCTCGATCTGATAATCAAAAATACTGATCGTCTCACATCGATGGTAAATGACCTTCTCGACCTGTCCAGGATTGAATCAGGCAGGATGAGGTACAGGAAAGAAATCGTGAACCTGCGATACATTATCGATGCAGCCGTAAGAAATATTAAAAATGAAATCGAGGAAAAAGGTTTGAGCCTCAGGATAAATATTCCTGAAAACCTCCCTGAAATCCGGGCTGATAGGGATAAACTTATCCAGGTATTTTTGAATCTGTTAAGTAATGCAGTGAAATTTACTAACAAGAATGGGAGTATAGAAATAGAAGCAATGGAGTTAGGAAAAAATATAGAAGTACATGTAAGAGACAATGGCATAGGGATTCCACCAGATAAACTGGATAAAATATTTGATAAATTTTATCAGGTTGACAATACCTCCACGCGTTCATATGGCGGCTCAGGGATCGGGCTCGCCGTTGCAAAAGGTATTGTGGAAGGGCACGGGGGAACGATCAGGGTTGAAAGTGAGCCGGGAAGAGGCAGTGATTTCATCGTGGCATTGAACAAATAAAGCTGCTCTCCTTGCAGCCTCACGATTTTTCTTATTGAACTTTCGGCTTATAGAACAGCGTAACCCTGGCCTCTCCCGGCGGGACGTTCATCTTCCTGTAAAGCAGGTAATCCGGTGAAATATAATGGGGAATATCTTCAAGCTTGAACCAGTACCACGACATCTTTGCGCTGTCAAGCCTCCTGTAATCGCTGCCAAGGCGTTCCTGCACAATATCAGGCTCGTGTTTCTCATCTGAATCCTCAACCACGATGAGAGGTGCATTGAGGTCGGAATCGATGTTTACCTTCCATTTAATGTTATGATAATGGCGCAGGTACCAGAGGAACTGGGTCTCTATCCCTTCATCAGCAACCTGGACATCGGTTGACTGGTTGCGGTACTGGCTGGATGTCTCAAATATTTTATTCAGGAATTCTGAAAACTGCTGCGGAGGCTGTGCCGCCTGTATCAAAGGCTCGGCCGGATTCGTGTAGTCGTAGTAGTTCAGGAAAATACTGGAATATACAAAATAAGATGAACTTGCCACAAGGAAAATAATAACAGCAGCTCCTGCCTTTGAGTTGAATTTCAATCCCGAAAGGAGTTCACCAAGATACGCTCCCGCTATCAAAGCAAAAGGCAGCAGGGGATTCAAAATGAGCCACGGGACTTTTTCCTGGAGATAAGAATAGATTATCAGGTTCATCACTGCCCAATATCCAAGAAAGGTCATTAGAAGATTGTTTTTCTTATAATAATGGATTATTCCCAGAAAGCCGAAAACAAGGACTGGAAGTTCATAAAGTGCCATTATAGGCAAATAGAAATACATTGGACCGGCAATTCGCTGTATAGAATGCATCTGGTACCAGTGGGATACTGCTTTTAAAACGGCATCTTTCATACCATTGGGCTCAAGCGGTTTTCCCGTATAATAAAGTGAAAAGATAACCAGCAAAACAAGGATGAAAAATAACCCTTCTGCAATTATTATTACAACATTTTTATCAAGGCGTCTAATTCTTCCGCCCAGACCTTTATATAAATGTTCCCTGATAAAAAAAAGGAGCAGGAACAAAAATATGAAAGCCATTGCAATATAGGCATTTTCTTTGAGCGCAGCCAGGGAAGCAAGAGCAACCGCACTGAGGAAAAGGTAAAAAATCCTGAGAACGGAATACTTCTCATGTGCATATTGTTCCGCATACTTGACACCACATACCAGCGCCATCAATGTGAAGAAAGAAATGAAAATATCTTCCCTGTAGAACCTTGAATAATAGAGGAATGACGGTGAGAGCGCAAGGAAGAATGCAGATATCACCATCCCTTTTGTGCCAAAATATTTTCGCAACGGGATCAACAGGAATAACATTGCCCCGCCAAAAATCGCCGGCAGGAGGCGGGATGCGTACACCGTATCCCTGAAATGCCTGTAAATTTCCGAAGTTGCGTAATACATGAAAGGGCCGTGGAATGCAGGATCATATGAATAGGTGCCGTCATTGAACAACCTGTATGTGTAATAGCCCACGGCTGCCTCATCGTGGTGGAAAACCCTCTCATCAAGATGATAGAACCGCAGGAAAAACGCAATAGCTATGATGATAATAAAAATAAGATACAGGCTTATTTCTTTTTTATTCACATGCATAATGTTATCTTACCTAAGATAACTTTTTTACTTAAAAGGCTTTATCAGCATTAATTTTTCAAATTTATATCAGTCTCAGTAAGCTCTTGAGGCAATGATTTTTTACGTACACTTCTTCTTAATACAATATACCATTCATAAGCAAATAGAACAATACTGATATATCCCAGCAATTCAAAAAGTTCAAAATATATCATGGTGCCGGGCATGTTTATACCCTCTAAGAATTCATGAAGCATAAATGATATGCTGAACAAAAATACATATATCCATATTCTTTTGAAAAAAGGTTCATCAATAAATATCCCAAGCTTCAATTCTTTTTTATCTACATGCTTCCATGAGAACCATATTTGAATTGATAAGAAAATGAAAATCAGATACAATGAAAATATTATAAATTCCATATATCTATAAATGTCATATGCATTCACGATTTATACACTTATCGGATATTATTTAAAGCTTGGTGACCGGCAAATCATGTCAGGTAAAAATTATTCATAGCATTTAAGGTTTTAAAAAAACATTATTAGGTCATGCCAAGAATCAGGGTCAGACTGTTTGCAAATTTCAGGGAATATGCAGGAACAAAAGAGCTTGAACTGGAAGGAGATACGGTGGCTGAGATTCTCGGAATGCTCTGTGAGAAGTTCCCGGTACTGGAAAAAATGATATTCAAAGGAAAAGAATTGCAGCCGTATATCAACATTTTCTTAAATGGCAGGGATATCCTTAATTCAGAAGGTACCGGAACAGTGCTGCACCAGGATGATGAAATCGCGATCTTTCCCCCAGTGTCAGGTGGATAATGTTTAAAAAAATAATGAATGCGGATCATGCAAGGGAGGTATTCTTAAAAGAGGTAACACCTCTTGCCAGGTATGAGCTTTTACCGATAGAAAAGAGTGACGGAAGGATTGCTGCTGAAGATATAATTGCAGAGATGAACGTACCTCATTACAGCCGGGCAGCCATGGACGGTTTCGCTGTGAGGTCATCCGATACGCTGGGAGCAGGTGCGAATTCCCCGGTCATGCTCAAACTGGATAAGAAGGTTGAAAAAGGAGTATGCGCAAGGGTACATACGGGTTCGCCTGTGCCGGAAGGCGCAGATGCAGTTGTAATGCTTGAGGATACGGAATCACATAACAGCATGGTAGAGATATTCACCCAGATACATCCTTTCAAGAACGTGGGCGAAATAGGCGAGGATATCCGCAAAGGCGAAACCGTGATCGTGGGAGGGCACAGGCTTCGCCCCTGCGATATCGCTGTTCTTGCCTCGCTTGGCATTAAGGATATAAAAGTGGAAAAGAGGCCCCGCGTTTCAATAATCCCTACAGGAGAGGAACTGGTCAAGCGCTGGAAAAGGCAGCTTCAGGAAGGCGAGGTCTATGAGACCAATGGTTTGATGGCAGATCTTTACATAAAGAAATGGGGGGGTATATCACAGCTTCATGAAATAGTCACCGATGATGCCGAAAAAATCAAGGAGGCGATTTTGTCAGCGCACGATGCCGATATGATAATAATCAGCGGCGGGACATCGGTCGGGAAAAGGGATTATGTTCCTTCTGTGGTCGAATCCCTGGGAAAATTACTGGTACACGGGGTCGGCATCAGCCCTGGCAAGCCTGCGGCGATTGGCCTCATCAACGGCAAACCTGTAATATGCATGCCGGGTTACCCTGTCGCCGGGATTGTTGCGCTTTACTGGTTTGCCCGTCCTGCGCTCCGGAAACTCGGAAATATTCCCGACGAACCTGAAAGGATGGTTCGTGCCGTATTGGCTGAGAAGATTACCTCGAGAACGGGATATAAAACATTCGCCCGTGTCAGGCTTGAGACCCCGCTTTTAAAAGTGGGGACTGGTGCGGGGTCTTATAGAGCCATCCCTCTTGCGACTTCAGGTGCGGGGATATTAAGTTCGGTCTCAAAAGCTGACGGGTTCGTGATAATACCCGAAAATATCGAAGGGCTTGAAGCAGGTAAAGAAGTTGATGTAGTGTTGATAGAATGATTACAGGTATTAATTCTGTTTTTCCGGTCTTGCTTCGTTTTTCTTTTTTTCAGGCTTATCCAGTTTTTCCACTTTATCTCCCGTTTTCTTTTCGTCTTCAAGCTTCTTTTGCCACTCGATAAAATTGCAATGCGGGCAGCCCACATCCCAAGGGCGCTTTCCTTTATTTATTATCTTGATGAGATAGAGGCCGTGGTCCTTGCATTGCTTTTCGGTGACGATTATCTGCCCGCTCTTTGGCAACGGGAGTGTAAAGTCGCAATCCGGGTAGGAAGAGCAACCTATAAATCTTGAGCCTTTTTTGGATTTGCGGATTATCAGGTCAGAGGAACATTTCTGGCATGTGCCGATTATCCTGTCCTCATACAGGCCATTCCTGAGGGATTCAGTTATAAGTTCCCGGTTCTTTGACATGTCTTTGAAAACCTCGCCAAGCATATCCCTTGATTCGTTGATCACGAAATCTTCTGTGATCCTGCCTTCGGATATTTCATCCATGTCATTTTCCAGTTTGCTTGTCATATCAGGTTTTGTGATAGTGCTGGCATACTTTTCAAGCGCCTCGATAACCGCGTAGGCGGTCTTTGTGGGCTGGAGGGGATTTCCGTGGACATATGCCCTTGAATACAGCTTGGATATGATCTCGTGGCGTGTTGATTTTGTCCCCAGGCCCAGGTCTTCCATTATTTTTATCAGGTGTCCCTGGCCGTATCTTGAAGGCGGCTGTGTCTCTTTTCCCACAAGATTCACTTCCCTGACCGTCAGTACCTGGCCCTCTTTGAGCTGTGGCAGTATCCTGTCTTCGGGCACATTATAGGAATAATACCATCTCCAACCAGGCTCCACAAGCCTTGCCCCATTTGCCCCGAACTCCTCGCCGCTTATATCCACGATAACTGACATAGTTTCCCATTGGGTCTCACCTGCGAAAGTAGCAAAGAACCGCCTGACCACCAGTTCATAAATTTTCCATTCATCTTCCTTGAGATCGTTTCTTTTGACAGGTGTGGCGGGGTGTATCGGCGGGTGGTCTGTGGTTTCTTTCTTACCCCTCGTAGGTGTGAGATTCCCGGAAAGCAGCTTCTCTGCATATTCCCGGAATTCCGTATTCAGGAAGGACTCGATAATGCTTTTGGTATCAAGGGTCTGAGGATAAACCGTATTATCTGTTCGTGGATAAGATATGAACCCGTTGACGTAGAGAAACTCTGCGATTCTCATCGCATTTGCTGCCGAAATCCCAAGTGAGCTTGCTGCACGCAGGAATTCTGTCGTACTAAAAGGTGTGGGAGGTTTCTCATTTCTCTTTCCAAGAACGATGCTCTTTACCGTTCCGGTTTTTCCGAGTTTTGCCAGGATGGCTTCGGCTTCGGCCTTATCCAGGAAGCGCCCCTTTTTATGCTGCGCTTCGAATTCCCCGCCGTTTGCAGGTTTCGCGTAGAGTTCCCAGTAAGGGACAGGCACGAAGGCTTCGCGTTCTTTTTCACGGTTTACTATTATGGCAAGCGTGGGCGACTGCACTCTTCCAACGGAGAGGAATTTATCCCCGAGCCGTCCTGAACTCAAGGAAACAAAACGCGTAAGAACAGCACCCCATATCAGGTCGATGACCTGCCGCGATTCCCCTGCGGCTGCGAGATTGAAATCGACCTTCGTGGGATTGGAGAAGGCTTTTTTTATCTCGGCAGGAGTTATTGTGCTGTAATGCACACGGTCTGCGGGGATATCGGATTTTACTTTTTTTATCACGTTAAGTGCTTCCACGCCGATGAGCTCGCCTTCCCTGTCGTAGTCTGTGGCGATCGTAAGATGTTCGGCCTCTTTTCCAAGTTTCCGGAGGGCTGTCACGATATTGGCGTGCGTGGGATTCATCACCACATCGGCATGTACAAGCTCTTTCAAATCTGTTTTCTGCCAGTTGTTATAGTCCTTCGGGAAATCCACTTCGACGATGTGGCCCGAAAGGCCAATGACGGTCTTCCCGTCGAATTTATAGACATCGACACCGTTCACCCTTTCCTTTGAGGGCTTTTTTTCAGACAGGATCGCCGCTATTCTCTTAGCAGTGTCATGTTTCTCTGTAATGATTAGATGCATCGTCTCCTCGGAAGCAACTGGATTAGACATCAACTTATTTAAATAGATTTGGTTGAAAAAACTTTATGAAGATTAATCCTATTTTTTGTACTTGCCAAAAAGGTATGCGAAGACACAGATAACGATAACCAATATTTAGAAAGCTCAGGTAATATAGATATATTTATGTATCATCGAGACAAATTTATTGACAACCGTCAAGTGGTGAGGAGGTTTGTCGGTGGCAAAACATAAAACTCAAAAGAAACCATTTATTGCAAGTACTCTAATAACATTAGTAATAGTTGTGATGTTGATAATATCTGGCCCGGTGCAGGCAGTGTTAGTTACTATTTCCGGGCTGCAAGGTACATATACAAAAGGCAGCGGTATCGAATTCCAGGTACAAATTGATATCAACGATCCGGATCAGTTCGTTCCCATGAAAGATGTCTCTCTGAATTTAACAGGACCTGCAAGTCCGAGTGCGGTCTTTGCTCTGGATGGGAAATTCTTATCAGGCGATTCCAGCATCCGCATAAGCCCGGTTCAAATTCCTAAATTTCCGGATTTTGGATATGGATACGGATTTGGTTCTGATTTCGGATATGGCTATGGATATGGCTATGGCACCGGTGATTTCGGCTTCGGATATGGCTACGGATACGGCCAGAGATATGATTTCGGCTATGGGTTTGGATATGGCTACATGGCCGGATATGGATATGGGTATGGATACGGTAACCTCACTTACATTTATAAAGTCAGCATAGACACGACAAATTTGCCGGTTGGAGATTATGATGTTGTCGCAAGCCTCGACACGGGAAAAACAGCTATTCCGGCATTTACTCCGGGCGTGAAATTCACGTCGGGCACGGGGCATTTCACGCTTACTGAAGCACCACCATCACCTGCCGGCGGTACTGGTGGTGGCGGTGGTGGCGGCACAGGCAGCGGCGGGGTAATATCCTCAGAGCCATTCGATAACATAGAGATAGCCGAAACAAAAGAAATGGATCTCACGGCAAACCTGGCTGCAACATACAAATTCTCAATCGTTCCGAGGATATATGAAATAGTCCTCACTGATAATGAAAGTGAAAATGATGTCGCCATAAGGGTCGAGGCCCTGAAAGGAACATCCAAGCGTGTGACGGCATCACCTGAAGGGATAGTCTCCAAGAACATAAATATTCTTGCAGGCACGAAGAGATTTAAAGAAGCCCTGGTAAGGTTCAAAGTGGATAACTCCTGGATAGACAGTAACGGGCTTGAAAGTGGCGATGTGGTGATGGTAAAATGGGACGGCACCAAATGGGTACAGCTTGAAACCACGGAAACGAACAAAGATGGCAACTACACTTACTACGAGGTAAAGACGGAATCATTCTCGAATTTCGCAATAACTGGGTTGAAAGGTGCAGTGACAACACCATCGGTAACGCCGGGAATAATTCCTGTAACACCTGGGCCCACTGCAGTACCCGGAACTACAGGAGTGACACCACCAGTTCCTGGCGCGGCACCGCCGGTCACGCTGGCACTTATAATATTAGGTGTGGTGATTTTGATAGCTATTGTTGTCGCGCTGTACATGAGAAGGAAGTGATTCTGGAGAAAAGAATGGAACATTCTCCATTCTTTTTCATAATTTTTTAACATAAAATTTAATGCAATTCATGAAAACTGAAAATGATGAACTCTCAGTTATTATCCCTGCCTATAATGAAGAGGGGCGGATTCTCAAAACCATAAAACAGGTGAGGAATCTTTTCAATGAGATTGGAATAGAACATGAAATAATAGTCGTTGATGACGGATCTTCGGATAATACTTTTAATGAAGCATTATGTGCAGCATTTGATAATGTGAAAGTTATAGGCTACAGGAAGAATAGGGGCAAGGGTCATGCAATAAAATATGGTGTGAACCATGTTACAAAGGACCTCGTCACTTTTCTTGACGCCGACATGGAACTTGACCCGAAGCAGATAGGAATCCTTCTTGAGTATATGAAGAACAAAAATGCCGATGTCGTAGTAGGAAGCAAGAGACATCCACTCTCAACGATAAAGTATTATCCGATGCTTCGGAAATTCCTGAGCAAGATGTATAATATCATATTGAGGTTATTGCTGCGGTTAGAGATCAGGGATACCCAGGCCGGCTTTAAGTTAATAAAAAATGAAGTCGCTCAAAAGATATTTCCATTGATGCGTGTCAAGAGATATGCTTTTGATGTGGAGTTCCTGGCTTATGCAAAACATTCGGGCTATAAGATAGTGGAGGCACCCATAATTTTGAATTTCACAAGGAAAGGCTGGGGCAGGGTGAATTTGATGACCATATTGAACATATTTTTCGACACTGTGGCTGTGACATGCCGTTTCGGCATTATGCGATACTATACGAAGCTCTTCCGGGACACTATATTTATGCTGACAGCTTTTATGAGCGGTGTTTATTTGTATAAACAGTTCATCAATCCATACACGTTCCCGGGGATCGAATCAAGGGGCATTATCGCTTTGTTTGTATTTTGTTTCATAATAATTGTCGTTACCTTACCGTATGAATCCCTTGCAAGGAAATTTGAGAAATAACGATGAATATACTTGTTTATAACTGGCGGGATATCAAGAATCCTGAGGCTGGAGGTGCCGAAGTGTTTACGCATGAGAATGCGAGGCGGTGGGTGGAGAAAGGGAACGAGGTTACGATGTTCACCTCGGCATTTTCGGGTTGCGGGAAGGAGGAGATGGTGGATGGGATTAGTATAATAAGGGACGGTGGGAAATATTCGGTCTATTGGAAAGCTAAGGAATATTATAATAAGTATTTTAAAGGGAACTTTGATATCGTGATCGATGAAATAAATACCAGGCCGTTCTTGACTCCGAAGTTCGTTAATAACGGCGAGAAGGTGGTTGCATTGATACATCAGCTTGCAAGGGAGTTCTGGTTCTATGAGACTGGATTTCCGGCAAATTATATTGGTTACTATTTTCTTGAAGAGAGGTGGCTCAGGAATTATATAAATATCCCCACAATAACAGTCTCCGAATCGACAAAGAAAGACCTAATGACCCTGGGCTTCAATAAAGTATCCATAGTGCCCGAGGGGATAAATTTCAAGCCCCTCGAATCCCTGCCCGAGAAAGAAATTACTCCCACTTTTATTTTTGTGGGGAGACTGAAAAAAGCAAAGTTGCCTGACCATGCTATCAGAGCATTCAAGATCATAAAGGAAAAGCTTCCCGATGCGAAGTTATGGGTTGTGGGCGATGGTTACTACAGAAAGGAACTCGAAAAAATGTCAGGAACGGGCGTTGAATTCTTCGGCAGCGTAACACAAGAGAAAAAGCTTGGACTCATGTCAAAAGCGCAGGCGATCCTCGTTCCAGGTGTGAGGGAAGGATGGGGTCTTGTTGTGACCGAGGCGAATGCGATGGGCACACCAGCGGTAGGCTATAATGTGCATGGACTGCGGGATTCGATAAAGGACGGGGAGACAGGGCTTCTATGCGAGCCAAAACCGGAGGCAATGGCTGAAAGGGCACTTGAGCTTACGCGGGATGGGGTGCTGCTCGAGAGGCTTTCCAGGAACGCGCTTGTGTGGGCGGGGGAGTTTAACTGGGAGAGGAGCGCAGAGGAGTTTTTAAGGGCGATAGAAGGGTAAATTATGAATGAAGAGTTCGTCTCCGTAATTGTACCTACAAAGAATTCAATAGATACAATCGAAATGTGTTTAAAATCTATTAAAAACCAGACTTATCCTCATATAGAAGTTATTGTAGTTGATAATTATTCAGAGGACAACACGGCGGATGCTGCCAGAAAATATGCTGCTGTTTTTTTTAAAGGACCTGAGAGAAGTGCCCAGCGCAATCATGGCGCAGAGAAAGCAAGAGGAGAATATCTTGTTTTTATAGATTCAGATATGGAGTTAAATCCCAAGGTAATTGAGGAATGCATTTATGAAATATCGGGAGCTGGAGTCGGCGCGGTTGTCATCCCGGAAGTCTCTGTTGGTGAAGGATTCTGGGCGCATTGTAAAGCTCTGGAACGCTCTTGCTACCTCGGAGATGAAACAATAGAGGCTGCCAGGTTTTTTGAAAAAAACATCTTCTTGAGGATGGGGGGTTATGACGAAACCATGGACGGTGGCGGTGAAGATTGGGACCTGCCTCATAGAGTAAAAAAAGCAGGGTATAAAATTGGCAGAATTGATTCATTAATATTACATCATGAAGGAAAATTGCGCCTTTTAAGGACAATGAAAAAGAAATATTATTACGCTAAAACTATCCGAAACTACATTAGAAAAAATCCAGAAATGGCAAAAAAGCAGCTGGTTCTCATAAGACCCGCTTACATAAGACATTGGCGACGCCTGATTCGTGATCCAATACACGCCGCGGGATTCATGTTCATGAAAATCTGCGAGTTTTCAGCGGGAGGAGCGGGGCTTGTGATGGGCAAGGTAGGTAAATGAAAAAATTAGCTTTCTTAATCGCTTATGAACAGAGTCCCCATGCTGGCACTCTGAGACCATTTCTTAATTGGGCAAAAGAACTTAAAAATGATTATGAATTAATTTTCGTGCTCTACAAATGTGGAAATAAAATAATGAATACTACTGAAACCAAGCTAGAGAGGATACATATTTTTGAAGCACCAAAAATTGGAGAAATAATAAAATATCTTAAAAAAGAAAATATTGATTGGATTATTGGAGATGATTACTATCCTCGATTGAAATTGATCACAAAAATCAAAAAATCAGTAAATTGCAGTTCAGCAATTTATGCTCAGGTTTTATTTGGATTTAATTCTATATCGAGAGCGTCATCACATTCCCATCTGCCTCTTAAGTCAAAAATTGTACTCAAGGGCGCATCTCTTGTGCCATTTAAATTACTTACAAATGGATATGTGAACAACTTGAATGAACATGATTTAATTATACCAAATAGCAGAAATGTTAGATTGATACTTCAAATTTTATATGGAATTGATGCTGAGCCGCATGTTTATCCTCCGTTAGATGTTGATTTCTTTAAAAATAGTTTAACTGAAAAATCACCAAACAATGTCCTAATCTATCTGGGATCAAACGCTGGCGACACAAAAAGCAAATTTTTGAAGAATATTATTGAGTTATTAATAAATAAAAAATTTTGTGTAAATGTTTTTGGAAATATTGAATTAATGGAAATGTTGTGTACAAAATACAGTGTTGTTCCTCACTTGAATATTTCAGATATCGAGATGGTTAATTTATATTCGAAGAATCTATTAACAATTAGTCCACAGAAATTTGAGATGTTTGGCTATGTTCCTGTAGAATCAATGGCATGTGGAACTCCAGTTGTGGCTTTTGATCTGATGGGACCCAGTGAAATAATTATCGATGGAAAAACAGGATGGCTGGCTAAAAATGAAGAGGAGTTCATTAATAAGCTCAACTCGATATCACAAAAAGATTTTGACAAAATGGACATCAAGCTCATAAGAGAATATGTAGTCGATAATTTTTCTCATGAAAAGTCAACAAAAAATCTCGAAGAGATTCTAAGAAGTAATTTTGGTGATTTTGAAAATGAAAACAAATCTAAAGATAAATGAAAATTTTCAATTTGAAGTATTATTTGTGGATTATTTATGAATTTGAATATGATATCTGCTAATAATGAGACATTGGAAGAAAGTTTATTCGTAATAAGACGGATGAAACATGAAAAATAATAATTATTATGAGTTATTAGCAGTCAATAGCTTTTTTGGCAATAGCCTAAAATTTACTACTTTTCAAGGTGATTTATACTGATAAAAGTATTGGTTGCACCGGCCCATGCAACGCTTAAAAATGATTATGGAAGTGAAATATCATGGAGTTACGAGTTGATAAAAGGCTTATATGCAATGAATTTGAATATTTGTGCTATATTTAATTATAAGTATATAAATAATTCAAATGATATTTTTAGATGTGGTAAAATAATAACTCTTTCAAATAAAAAAATAATTCATCCAGATTTATCTAATATTTTTATATTTAATATAAGATATTTTTTTGTGGCAATGAAGCTTATTAAGAGAGAAAAGTTTGATCTTGTCCATCATATGCTTCCATTTGCATATGGAAAAACTTTTAATCTTATTCCCTTTTTCGGATATACTAAGGAAATTCCATTTATAATAGGGCCGTTACAGCAACCATTGAACTTTGATGACACGGCTTTCAGAGGCTTAACATATTATTTCTTAAGACTTGTCAATCCAATACTTTTCTTTTTGTCTAAAAAAACTCTTGAAAAAGCTGATGCGTTAATTTGTGTGAATGAAGATGCAAAAACATTGTTTTCTAAAATAGTAAATAAGGATAAACCAATATTTATCATTCCCCCTGGTATAGATATTAATAGATTTGGTTATACTGCAAGAAAAGAAAAGAATAACATCGAAATCATAAGCGTTGCCTATTTACAGAAACGGAAAGGAATTGATTTCATTATAAAAGCCTTTTCCGAAATAATTGGCAAACGACCAAATATCATGCTCAGAGTGGTAGGTATGGGCCCTGAAAAAGAAAATCTTATGGGACTGGTCAATCAATTAAATTTAAATAGACATGTTATTTTTGAGGGTTTCGTTCCGAACACTGAAATTGCTAAATATTATCAAAATGCAGATATTTTTATATCGATGTCCTGTTCTGAAAGTTTTGGTCAAACTTCAATTGAGGCTATGGCAACAGGTTTACCCGTGATAACTACAAAAGTTGGAGAAATTAAAAATATAATTGTTCATGGCGAGACAGGCTTTTTAATTGAACATAACAAAGATGAGCTAAAAAATTATTTAGTTAAGCTAATAGATGATAGGAGATTAAGGAATATAATGGGGCAAAATGCGAGAAAAATTGTTGAGGAAAAATATGATTGGAAAATAATAGCTAAAAAATATTATGAGTTGTATCTTAATTTAGCTTCGTAGTCTAGGTTGTTATATAATGATGAATTCACATAAAACATCCCAAAAAGAATATTATTCATTAAATTATGAAACATACGATGCAAACATTACTTTTTTAGATTCATCAAGATTTGATAAAGTATATAAGATGATTACTGAAGAAAATACAGGTACCATACTTGAAGTTGGATGTTTATCAGGAAGTTTTCTCTTGAAATTGAAAAATGTTGATTGGAATTGTGTAGGTATTGAACTTTCAGATGCTGGTACCAAAGGTGCAGAAAAGGGATTGCATATTTTAAAATATGACGTTGAAGAAGGTTTGCCATTTAAATCGGAAATATTTGATATAGTATATGCTGGTGAGTTGATTGAACATTTAATTGACACTGATGCATTTATAAAAGAAACATATAGAATACTTAAGAAACATGGAAAATTTATTATTACAACTCCGAATATTGCATCATTAATAAACAGAATCCGTTTATTATTTGGTAAGTATCCACGATATCTTGAATATAAGAAGGGAGGGGCGGGACATATTCATTTATACAACTTGGAAAAAATGAGAAATCAATTGGAAGAGAATGACTTCATTATTGAAAAAGTTTTAGGAAATTTCATGAGTTTTCCTGATCCCACTGAAAATAAATTAATAAGAAAAAATATATTATCCCCTCTTGGAGATTTATTCCCGACTTTTTCAGAAAATCTGATTATTAAAGCTTCAAAAGTAAATTATTAAAATTATGTGGAAAAAAATTGAAAATAAAAAAGATAAAATAAACTACATATCAGTCTTTCTAATTTTGTTCATTGCGGTAATAACTCATAAAAATTGGTTTTTTTCATTTGACCCCATTACATCTGGAGATTGGTGGTTTTATGATACGGAATCAATAAAAGAATGGTTTTCTTTTCCGTACGTCTGGACAACACAACAAAATTTAGGCATATTCGATATTAGCATGTCCTTTTATGGATTCAAAATATTATTTGGATTTTTTGCTTTGCTCGGAATTCCATATAGCCTTTCAGAAAGAATTCTTTTCTTTTGGCCAGTTGCAGTCATTTCAGTAGTAGGAATGTATTATTTCTCAAATAGGCTTTTCAATAATTCTTTAATAAGTTTCTTTGCATCAATATTGTATTCATTAAATACATATTCTTTGACAATAGAAACTGGGCACCTAACGGTTGCGATGGCATATTCTTTAGCACCATTGATTTTAGCTTTTTTCATGGATTCGTTGAATAAAGACTCTGTAATATCGGCAGTAGTTACGGGATTTTTATTTTCGATAGCTTTTATTTATGAGCCGAGAATTAGTTATATAATAGTTTTAATTTCATTATTATATTTATTTATAGAGTTTATTTATAAGCAAATAACTAAAAAGACCCTAATTGTAGTCATGATACCATTTACAATAGTTTTTTTAATTCACAGTTATTGGATATTTCCATATATATTTGGGGGTTCTTCAGGTTTAGGTAAAATTTTACCTGCAGATCCATGGATCAGTTGGATGACAATACTTAATTCTTTTAATCTACAGCATCCTTTTTGGACAGGAGAAGCTCCCATAGATTTTATGGTTCAACCAATTTCATCATTTCTTTTTGCATTACCTCTGATAGCTTTTTCTTCCTTATTGATCAAAAATAAAAGGAACGAGAAAATAATTCTGTATTTTGCTTTGCTCGGAATAATTGGTATTTTCCTTGTCAAACAGGAAAATCCTCCTTTTGGTCAGATGTACACTTGGCTTTTTCATAATTTTCCGGGATTTAATATGTTTAGAGAAGCATCGAAGTTTTACATTTTTATAACATTATCTTATTCTATCTTAGTAGGATATACTATAAACGAGATGTATAATAAGATATCAAAGCATAGTAGGACCCCCACATTGAAATATGCTTTTATAACAGCGTGCTTAATATTAATTCTTTTCACCGCAAAACCAGCATTTACGAATGAGTTGGGAAAAACATTTGAAAATAGAGTGGCACCACAGGAATATATTCAACTGAAAGATTTTCTTCATAATCAAAATGAATATTTTCGAACTCTTTGGTACCCGACAAAACAAAGATTCGGATATTTCTCTAATAATCATCCCATGATTGCCGGAATCGAATTATTTTTTGGAGATACACCTTTAAACAAGTTCATGCCGCCAAATCCCACATGGACAAGTCTACCAGACAATCGGACATTGAATAATTTATTAGATATTTTATCAGTCAAAAATGTAGTAATTCCTTTCGATTCTGAAAATGATATATATAGGTATTACTTGCCTAAAAATGAATTCGTCAAAAATATGGATAATTTAAATTGGTTGGATAATATCAATTTCTCAGAAAATATTAGGGTTTACGAGAATGATGGTTACATGGGCCATTTTTTTGGAATATATAATAATAATAAAACAATCTTGGAAGACTGGTCAAATGTAAAATACTTTGATGAAATGGAAAGAACAAATATAGAATACGAAATGCTAAATCCCACAAAATATATACTAAAAATAAATACAACTGAACCGTTCACTCTCGCATTTTCTGAAAAATATGATCCTAATTGGGTGGCAATAGTAAGTGGAAATGAAATAAAATCGTACCCTCTCTTTTCAATTATTAATGGATTTGAAATCTCAGATATTGGAAATTATGAGTTAACTGTGGAATATAAACTACAGTCATATGTTTATATTGGATTAATTTTTTCCGTGCTAACAATTATTTTATGTATCACATATTTATCCAAAAACCAAAATAAAAGGTTGAATTCTATTCATGAAATAGATAAAGGTATACGATGAAGCATTGGCCTCCTTCCAATTACCCTATCTTCATAGCTCTTATTCTCCTTGTAGCCACAGCAGTGGCCCTTGCCGTAGGGGACGTGAAGCGCGCAGAAGAGCTTGCCATCTATGCCTACTACTTCCTGGTCATCGGCGTTGCGATTCGCTTCTTTGAACTTACCCTGCCAGAAAACATCCAGAAGCAACTCAGTCAGTTAAAGACTCGCATATCAAGCTATCTCAATCAGCCAGATTACATAAGCTTCGATATTCCCAACAAGGACGATATAGGTAGATGGCTTTATTTCAGGATGCCGCGTTCATACTGGGCTATTCATGAAACAAAAACGCGAATTTCAGGTTATTTCAATCAATTGACTACGAAGATGATAGACATGGCCATTAAATTAGCGGGCTGCATGACCGAGTGGTTCTATGTCCACATACCGCGCTTATACTGGAGCATCACGGAAATCAAGATGAGGATTTCAGGCCATATAAAGCAGCGTGCTCAAGGATCGATAAATCTGGAATTAAAGAGTGCAGGCAATATACCCGACAGCCTGCAAAACAGGAGAAAGCGCCTGCCGCAGACAGGATTTGAAAAAAACCTCGCTCTTATATCAGATATTTCAATTAATATTGCGATATTTTTGTCATTATTTCTTTTTATTTCCCTGGTTTATGGATTGATGATAGACTGGTGGTTCGTCCAGAGATACCTTTCGAATCTGGTTCTTATTATTCTTGGATTTCTGGGGCTGCGTATCCTTATCAGGCTGGGTTTTTAGTTCTATATCCAAATATGCCGTTAACTATATCATTATTGTAAAGCAGTTTTAATTGAATGATCGATTTGATGACCTCACTTTTGCATTCTATAAAAAACCGTTTTCCTAAAAAATTTCCCTATTATTTTGCCTTCTCGGTCCTTGCGCTGGTACTGATGCAGGACTTTTTTTCTCAAGGCTACATTCTATCTCTGGATATGATATTTGCTCCTCATACTTTTCGAATCACGAATTCATTTTATGGATTCAATAATTTAAATTCGGTTTTGCCATTATTCGCCCTTCTCGATTTCCTCAGCGTTCTTGTTCCAGTAGAATTCATTCAAAAATCGCTTTTTTTCCTCATTTTTTTCATTTCAGGTATCTCAGCATATAGAATGTGCCCCGAAGAATGGGGAATTGGAAGATATTTCGCAGGTTTCCTGTATATGCTGAACCCTTTTATCTATGTACGATTTTTAGCAGGCCACTGGTTGATTCTTCT
The DNA here is from genome assembly GCA_036567605.1 of Candidatus Methanoperedens sp. GTDB lineage: Archaea > Halobacteriota > Methanosarcinia > Methanosarcinales > Methanoperedenaceae > Methanoperedens. The sequence goes on from DATCUE010000068.1 coordinate 90,859, forward strand.
TGCGTATTCCGTGGTGCCTTTTGTTGTTAAAGGATTTATGGACTACTTTGAAGCCCCTTCCATTAAAAAGTCTGTAAATATCGCTTTCCTTTTGACCTTTGTATTCATCCTTGAAATTCACACTCCATTCCTTTTGTTTATTGTTCTTGGTATTTTTTATATTTTAAATTTGGCAGAATCCAGAAAAACTGGTAAAGCCCTTGAAATTTCAAAATCTACGGCTTTTGTCTTCCTTTTTTTGCTTCTACTCAATTCGTATTGGCTCGTTCCCAGTTTCATCGGGAATAAGGCCTCACTCAACGAGATCACAAGTTCCGACCTCTACATTTTCACAACGAAGCATGATCTCAACTTCAACACCCTTTTCACCTCAGCCTCCATGTATGGCTTCTGGCGCGGCGGGTACATCTACACAAAAGACATACTGCCGTACTGGTACCTCTTTTTCATCTTCATACTGTTCTTCTCAGTCCACGGATTTGTTTCAAAATACGGGCATCCTGAGCACGGTATTTATGTCAGGGCCTTCGGGATAATAGCTGTTCTATCGGCCCTGCTCGCTGCCGGTATTTCAGGTCCCTTCGCGGGTGTGTTTGAATTTCTCTTTAACAATGTGTTCTTCTTTAAAGGATTCAGGGAGCCCCAGAAATTCGTTGGGCTTCTGGTTCTGTCCTATGCATATCTCGGAGGACTGGGGGTTTCGGAACTGGAGAAGGCGGTGGGGAGAAAAAGTGAAGGAAGCGGTGTATATGGAAAAATCGGGATATGGCTCTTAATTGCCCTGGCGCTTTTAATCCCTTTTATCTATTCATTCACCATGTTCAATGGTTTCTGGGGGCAACTTGAACCTGTGGACTACCCGAAAGACTGGTACGCAGTGAATGATTTCCTCAATTCCGATAATCAGGACTTTAAGGCACTGTTTTTACCCTGGCACCTCTACATGGATTTCAAGTGGCTCCCCACGTCCCAGAAACGCATCGCAAACCCGGCAAGTATATTCTTTGACAAACCCGTTATCCAGGGGGACAATATGGAGGCGGGACCGATTTACAGTTCTTCTTCGAACCCTGTTTCCAGATATATAGAATTCCTGCTCGGGAAGAAAGATAAGATAGACAATTTCGGTGAACTCGTGGCGCCCCTCAATGTGAAATATATAATTCTAACAAAAGAAGTGGATTATAAACAATACGATTTCCTTTATAATCAGAATGACCTTGAGGTTGTAAAGAATAGTGAAAACCTTGTAGTTTTCAGGAACAGGCATCCGGTCTCCAGGTTCTACCAGGTGGACGGTTTGATTATGATAAAAAGCTGGGAGGATTTGCTTGGAATGAGCAAAACAATAGACATTACCACCAGTGCCTTTATGATCGGGAATGAAAATAATATCCGCGCTTCCGAAGGTAAACCGATTAATTATACCATTGTTTCCCCTGTCAGGTATTTGCTGGATAAGCCATCAAAACGCTATGTGGTATTTTCAGAGAGGTACTCGGAAGACTGGAAGCTTGAGGGAACGACGCCTTTTGAGAACTTCGGCGTGACGAATGCATATGATATATCAGATGTCAGAGGAAATATGTTATACTATCAAAGATTCAATATTTATTTAATCGGATATCTTATATCGGGATTTGCATTCGTATATTTAATTATCTTTTCTCGCAGAACCAAACACCAATGAACATTATTGCCATTAATAACGTAAGGATCCTTACAACTGTCAATGAAGAGTCATGAAAAAGGCCGACCAGAACCACCTCCAGACCTGAGATGATACCGAGAACATACAGGAATCTGTACTTTTGTGTCGCGAGGTCATAAAAAACAACCGCGTTCGCCAGGGAGAAAAAAGCCATGGCTGCTGCAAAAAAGACAAGCAATTCATTTATTTCAAGGAATCTGGAGCCAAATAATGATCTTACTATGAATTCCGGGATAAGCATGAACACTGTAACTATTAAAAGCGATACGCCGCCTATATACAGTAAACTGTTCCTGAGCAGTTTGGTCCCATTAAGGTTCTTATTGTTCATCAACGTGGCTTTTGGGAACATTACCATTGCGATGGGCCCGGTGGCAAATAATACAATTTTCCCAAGAATGGCCGCTGCTGCGTAGTACCCCGCCTCCGAGTCGCTCAAATAATGTTTCACGAGGAGCAAATCAGCGTTTGGCAAAAAAGTAAGCCCGATGGTCGCGAACATTACTGCCATGGAGTAATTTAATAACCTGATATTCCCGTCCACCTCTTTGCTCCCTTTCAAAAAACGAAGCGGTATTAAAGCATGGAGCATCGCAACAAGCGATCCGATGAATAGTGCAATTAATGCACCGACCACCCCAAAACCGAAATAAACCAGAATAACCCCGGAAAGCAGCTTGAAGAGGGTACCGGCAACATTATTTATTCCCATCTGGACGAACATTTGCATGCCCTGTAATGCACCTATCAATACCGGGGCAAGAAAGGAAATAAACAGCACGGTCGATAAAATAAAAAAATACGTTCCTGAATTTATCCTGAGAAAATCAGCCAGATAAATGCTCACGATCAAAAACAAGGCGGATGCCAGAACTGCAATCAGAGTTAATTTCCTGAGCACGTAGTTCAACAGATATTTTATCTTCTTATGCTCGGCGCCGTAATCTGAGACCAGTTTTGCGACAGAGGTCTGGATCGTGGATGAAGGTACGGACATTATGTAAAGCAATGCCACAAGTGAACTATATATGCCGTAATCGGACGGCCCGAGCATCCTTCCGACATAAAGCTGGAACAGGTAATTCAAAAATCCTGCGATAATGGAGGCAGTAAAAAGGATACTACTGTGCTTTAATAGTTCATTGCCCCTTAGAAGTCTGATAAGATCCATGAATTATCACTCAAATGGTCAGGCAATGCTTAAAATCTTTTTTAATGTACCTTTTTTCTTTTTATTTCAATATTTTCTCAAGCATATCAATTCCCCTTATCTCCCCATCGAACATCGGTATCATTGCAACCACAAGTGCCCCAAACTTTTTATCGATAAGATCCAGATAATTTTTCTGCTGTGCCAGCTTATTCACTATGAACGAAGAGCTTGAATCCGTTGGAGGCATGACCTGGTTCACTATCACACCGCCGACAGGGATCTGGAATGCTTTTACCCAGTATATGAACCGCTCCACAACTGATATCGGGAGCGCAAGGGGCAGGGTAACAAAGTAGAAAGCAGTAAGATCCGGGTTAGTCAGCAGTTTTCGTATCTCCTCGGTCTTCCGGCGCGATTCCAGCAATCCCTCCACCATGGGGTCGCACACTTCCTTTTTTTCTTTCTTGAAGGATAATGATTTCTTGAGACACATGGCCTCCTCCCTGCTTTTTATCATTTTCCCAAGCCACATATCGTACATTTTGCTCATACCCAGGAGCCTGTATGTGTGGGCGACGGGAGCCGTATCGAACACATAGCAATCATATCTGTCCGCAAGTATCACATCCATGACGTTGTCGAACATGGCAGATTCCTCAAATGCGGGATTCGTGGTCGCCGCGTCAACAAAAGGTGTCGGATCTATCGGGATATCCGCATATTTAAGAAAATCAAGTATCCTGTCGCGCGTGTTTTCGCGGTACTTCCCGACCGTTTCCGTTGTCTCAATTTCCAGCGCGTAAAGATTATTGCAGCCCTCAACCTGCGTTTCGCCGCGCCCGATGAAAGTCTGCCCGAAACAGCTCGATAAGCTGTGCACAGGATTGGTGCTGCAAAGGAGCGTTTTTTTGCCGAGGGATGCGAGGAACATTCCCGTGGCACCTGCCATTACAGTTTTTCCCACGCCTCCTTTTCCACCAAAGAACACATACTTGGTCTTTCCTGTCGCAAGGGTTTCGGTGATTTTATTCATAATCCTATTTTACCTGTAAACTATTCCTGCGGTTTTTTCAAGCATGGCAAGTCCCTTCGGCTCTCTGTCCATCATAGGGACTTCGGCGACTATCATATCTGCGAATTTCTTGTTTATGGTATCCATATTATCCTGCTGCATCTTCACCCTGTTTTTCAGGAAATCCGGTACGTTCGTGTCCTCAAGTAGCACCTTCGGGTACACCTGATTCACGATTATTCCTGAAAGCTCAATACCGAATTTCTTGAACTCCTTTATTGCCACTTCGGTGTCCATGATCGCCATCTGCTCAGGGATGACCACATAGAATAATGCCGTCGTATCCCTGCCGCTTATGATCTTTGCCATGAAGCCAAGCCTGTTCTTGATATCACGGAGTTCTTCAAGTATTCCGGTCTCTTCCGATTGCCTGACCTGCTTTCCTGATATCCTTTTTACTCTCTCATCCACTTCCTCAGAGTCCTTCCTTATATCCACCACTTTGTTTATCCAGATGTCAAGAAGGGACGCCATGCTCAGGAAACGTATCGCATGGCCGTGAGGCATCATATCGAAAATATAGTAATCGTAGTTTCCGGCCATTATCAGCTCTATCATGCTGTCAAAGGTGGCACTTTCTGACATCGCAGGCTGCGCCGAAGCGCTTTTAATATAGTCCTCGATTTCTTCGGGCACTTCGCCATACATGTCCTGTATCTTCTTTCGAACGCTCGCCTGGTACTCGGATACCACGCGGTCGGCATCTATCTCCAGCGCATACAGGTTATCGGCAAGTTTCACCTCTCCCCTGCCGAAAAGATCATGCTCAAAAACATCAGTGAGCGAGGCCTGCGGGTCAGTGGAGAACACAATCACTTTTTTCCCGCGGGATGCAAGGTATCGTGCCGTTGTCGCAGAAAGCGTGGTCTTGCCAAGTCCGCCCTTGCCGGCAAAGAGCAGATACTTCATGCCCGGACGTTCAACAATTTCTTTTAGTTTCATCCTCCGAACATCCTGTCAGTTACATCACGATCCCGCAAAAGCGTCCTCTTCCAGGTCTTTACATGAGGAACGACGTGCGGCAGCAGGCGAAGTGAGTAATATGGCGGCAGCACGGGTATTCCCAGCATGTCGCCCATGACTATCAGCATGAACAGGTTCTCCATGTGCATCCTTGTGCGAAGAGAATAGGTCACCATGTCATGCGCTGCCATACCGTAAACGAAGTCCCTGATGGCTCTTTTTATTGAGTCCAATCCCTTTTTTTCCTCTTTCTGCTTATCCATTATAAGCTCCTAACTCCCTGTGGGGTTCGTATTCGTCTTTCTTTTCTTGAACGCCCTGTAAATGTCAATGCACATGATAAGCGCTGCGATTATCAACACGACACCGATAGCCCCTGCAACTATGTTCCCCGGGGCAACGGGAGTTTTTGTGAGGGACTGGTAGCTCGCATAGCCCAGCGCAGCTATCGTAGTGATGATCATAAAGACCCCTGGAATCCCTGAAATCATCCAGCCCTTCTTTGTTTCAAGCAGCCATAACGTTATTATCATCAGCGACAGGCCGGCCATTAGCTGGTTTGACCCGCCAAACAGCACCCAGATATAGATCCATGTTCCACCGAAGGTGGGGCTTGCAAGGACAAATGTCACTGCAAGGAAAATTATCGATGCAAGGTATTTGTTGTTGAGGAAAGAAATTTTTTCACCGCCGATCTCGTTTATTGTAAGCCTGCCCAGGCGCACTACAAGCATCATTACAGCAAGTGCAAGTGCTATGAATATCAGTCCCACATACCCGGCAGCGGTCGCGCTCCCGCCAAGAAGGGATGATGCGCCTTTTGTAAATATTGCGGCGGCGGCAAGACCCTTGGTATCATCTACCGCAAGAGTGGCGACTATTGAGAGGGCGAGGAGAGCAAGTACGCCTTCAGCGAGCATGGAACCTGCAGTCACAGGTGCAACATCTTTCTCATTCTCAATCTGTTTCGATGTCGCAGAACTGCTCACAAGGCTGTGCCAGCCAGACACCGAACCGCATGCTATCGTTACAAATAAGAGGGGCCATAAAGGCATTGCTGCCGCACCTGTCAAGCCCGCAAAGAAGTCGGTGTAATCCGGTCTCAGATAAACCGGGTTCCCGATTATGAGTGAAGCAACAAGTGCGATGAGCCCGAAGAATACAACGTAGAAGAACATGTATATTGTGGGCTGGGTAAATCTCCATATGGGTGTGAGCGCAGCTATCAAGCAAAGAACAAGTAGGGCTATGAGCCAGAAATCCGTGGCAGCGATTTGCGCCCACTGGATCGATAAATCGGCCATCGACGGAACCGGTATGCTGATACCGGGTGCGTTAATTGGAAAAGATGCACCCGCATATACACCCGCAACGATAAGAACAATACCCGCTGCAGTCCCTACAAAAGGATTCATCTTCAGTTTGTATATCAGCAAACCCACAACTACGCCCGCGAGAAGTACGGTTGCCGTCGGTATTATGGAATTTACACTCGCCTTGAGCATTCCTGCGGCAAGGCTTGCGAATGCGGCCATAATAAGGATAAGGTAGAAAACAAGGAAAATCATCAGGATATTCCGCGTGCGGGGACTTATCAGCTCATACGAGAGCGGGCCGAAACTTTTGCCTTCGTTCCTTAAAGAGACCATGCATGAGAAATAATCCTGCACCCAGCCGATAAAAATGTTCCCCACAAGAATCCAGATAAGCGCGGGAAGCCAGCCCCAGAGCATAGCTGCTGTGATGGCTCCAACCACCGGAGCAAGACCTGCGATACTTTTGAACTGGAACCCGAACAGAACGAATTTATTTGTGGGGAAATACTCAACACCGTCCATATAGACTTTCGCCGGGGTCGCCCGCGATGGGTCACATTTCATTACATCCCTGTCGATCTTCTTGACACGGAAATAGTACACAAGCAAATATATTATGATACCACCTACAAGTATCAAAGCTGCATTAACCGACATTTTTACATATCCTCCTATTTCAACACCAATCCCTGAGGTGTTCACACAGTGAACATCATCATTATTTATTAAGTTTTCGGGAAGTTTATATACCAATAAAGGAATATAAATGCTCAAGTTCGGGTATTTTGTATCGCAAAATATGAAAAGGTATTATGAAAGCATCTACTCACAACAATCCCAAGCAAGCCGCAGGTGAACATGCGGCGCGGCTTGTAAAGAACGGCATGATAGTCGGTCTCGGCACGGGTTCGACCACGGCTTATGCAATAAAAGAACTTGGCAGGAGAATAGCGGATGGACTCCAAATCCTGGGTGTACCCACATCATACCAGTCCGCTTTTTTAGCAGCCGAGTGCGGGATCCCACTTACGACGCTTGATGAACATCCCGTTCTTGATATGGATATTGACGGCGCTGACCAGGTCGCAGATTTCATCGCCATAAAAGGCGGCGGCGCGGCGCATACGCGGGAGAAAATCGTGGCATTGTCATCAAATAATTTTGTTGTCGTGGTTGACGAATCCAAATGTGTGGATATTTTGAACCATCCTGTTCCCCTTGAAGTACTGCCTTTTGCGCGAAAATTTGTGATAAAACGGGTTGCCGATATTGGGGGCAAAGCTGAGATACGCATGGGAATCAATAAGGATGGCCCTGTTATTTCAGATAACGGTAATTTCATAATTGATGCAGATTTTGGGGTGATGGATGATCCCATATCGCTGGATGAGAAGCTTTCACAAATCACAGGCCTCGTAGAACACGGGATATTCACGAAAGTGAATACAGTTCTTGTTGGCAAAAAAGATGGTTCTGTAGAAACAATGCGGTGTTAAGAGCCTTTCATATCATTGCCGAAATCCTCGTTCCCGAGATTTTCTTTCACCCTTATCCCTTTTTTGACCGTCACCTCGGGCCATATCCTTATCTCCGAATGTACTGTCACGTCATCCCCGATAAGCACCCGCGGCCCGATAACGCTGCCTGTCTCAAGTATGCAGGAATCTTTTATCGTGGTGGCATTATCTATCACCGCACCCGAAATCCCTGTGTTGGAGCCGATACGAACATTATCAAAAATATATGAAGAAAGTATCCTTGAATTGTCACCTATAGTACATTTCGAACCGATGGATGTATAGGGGCCTATCAATACATTATCCCCGATAGTAGTATTTTCCCCGATCACAATCGGGCCCACAATCGAAGAATTGGAACCAAGTGAAACATCATGCCCCAGGTCTATCGGGCCCGTGACTTTCGCATCTTTGATGCTGAGGCGGCCCGAAATCTTCGTCCCCGGCATCTTTTCAAGCATCCACCTGCAGGCCTCCCTGTAAGCCCTGGGGTTGCCTATGTCTGTCCACCTGCCGCGTACAAGGAAACCGTTGATGGTTTCTCCTTTCATCATAAGGTCGGGGAAAAGGTCTTTTGCAAAATCATATTTTTTATCCGGGATCCAATTCATGATTTCGGGATCGCACACATATATGCCTGTGCTTGCAAGATTGCTGAATATCTCGCCAGGCCCGGGTTTTTCAAAGAACCGGCCGATCCTGTTATTTACATCCAGGTCTGCGATACCGTATTCCCGCGGGTCGTCGATTGGAATCAATCCGATGGTCACGAGTGCATCGTTTTTCTCATGGAAACGCACAAATTCCCGAAGGCCGAGGTCCATCACATGGTCTCCTCCCACAACCATGAAAGGTTCTCCTTCAAAGAGTTTTTCCGCATTTTTTACACCCCCCGCCGTACCCAGTTTTTCTTTTTCATGCACATATTCTATATGCACGCCGTACATGCTCCCATCCCCGAGCGCTGCCTCTATTTCCCCGCCAAGATATCCGAGCGTGAGCACGATATCATTGAAACCTTCAAGTGCCAGATGCTCGACAAGGTGAACAAGCGAGGGTTTATTCAACAGCGGTATCATCGGCTTGGGTCTGTCAAAAGTAAGTGGCCTGAGTCTTGTCCCTTCGCCGCCGCACATTATGCAAGTCTTCATTCAAATCCAGCTTGAAATTAATCCAAGAGTATATAGCGTTAACGATATAACTCAATATAAAGGGGATTATGAGCAAAATAGTAATCGCAATCGGCGGGAATGCCATACTAAATCCTTCGAGGGGAAGTCCGAAAGAGCAGCAAAGAATGATAGATGCAACGACGATGGAAATCGTTCAGATAATCGGGGAGGGAAATGATGTCGTCCTGACCCACGGCAACGGCCCCCAGATCGGGAATCTCCTTGCCATGCAGGAAGAATGCGGGCTTGTTCTTGCCCAGCCCCTGGATGTGCTCGGGGCGCAGACGCAGGGGATGATCGGTTATCTGCTCCAGCAGTCCCTGGGTAACAGGCTGAAGGATAAGGGAATCAGGAAACAAATCGTCACGGTACTGACGCAGGTGATAGTGGATGAGGCCTGTTCTTCTTTTGAGACCCCCACAAAACCTGTTGGTCTTTATTATCCGGAGGGGAGAGCGCAGGAAATGATGACTCGCGGGATGAGAATGATACGAGATGAAAAAGGCTACAGGAGGGTCGTGCCATCACCTGTACCTAAAAAGATCGTGGAAGAAGAGACGATAAGAAAACTTTTCCTTGAAGGCGCAATTGTAATTGCAGCCGGGGGCGGAGGGATTCCGGTCATCCGGAAAAACGATTCACTTGTGGGAGTTGAGGCGGTTGTCGATAAAGACCTGACTGCAAGCTTACTGGCATCCTCGATAGGGGCTGAGGTTCTTTTGATCCTTACCGATATTGAACACGTATCGCTAAATTATGGAAAAGAAAACGAGATAAATCTTGATAAAATGACCGTTCCCGAAGCAGAGCGTTATGTAAAAGAGGGGCATTTCGGGAAAGGCAGCATGGAACCGAAAGTGCTTGCAGCTCTGGGTTTTGTGAAATCCGGCGGCATGGCCGCAATAATCTCAAGCCTTGATAAGGCGCTCCCTGCGCTTTCAGGCATGACGGGCACGAGAGTAGTCCCCTGAACCGGGACTATTTCTTCCGCATTGATACGACCTTATTCAGGTCTTCCACGAGCGCATCCGTATTGATGCCATGCGCCATTGAACCTTCCTCTATGCTTTCAAATGCCGATACATGGCACCCCACGCAGTGCAGCCCGTGTTTCATAAATACCATCATTGTCTCAGGATACTGGCTGACTACTTCTTCTATTGTCATTTCTTTTGTTATTGTCATAATAACTCCTCATTATTCGTATGTTTACGAACAGTAATAAAGCTTTCTGGACTCCGGAAGCAATACGGTTTTTTCGGGACTTAAAAGTTTGTTTTTTTTTCAATGACGCACCACAAAAATATCGCACAAAATTATTTATAGAACCACAAACACTTAGAATCATCTTACTTTGGAGGTAATTCATTATGGCAGGGCAACTAAGCGGACAGCCTATTATCATACTTGACAAAGATAAAACACGGACACAAGGAAAAGAAGCGCTCGGATTCAATATCACGGCGGCAAAAGCAATAGCCGATGCGGTAAGGACAACACTCGGCCCGAAAGGCATGGATAAGATGCTTGTGAATCCTGTTGGTGATATGGTTATCACCAACGACGGCGCGACCATCTTAAAGGAGATGGACATAAAACACCCTGCTGCAAAAATGATGGTTGAGATCTCCCGCACCCAGGAAGACAAAGCCGGGGACGGCACCACAAGCGCGGTAGTCCTTGCGGGTGAGCTTCTCAACAAGGCCAGGATGCTGGTTGAACAGAACGTCCACCCCACAACTATAACCAGGGGCTACAGCCTTGCTTCCGTGAAGGCACTTGAGCTCCTTGATGAACTTGCGATCGATGCCTCGGATGATGTGCTTGAAAACATTGCAAGGACGGCACTCACGGGAAAAAGCGCGGACCTTGCACTTGAACCGCTTGTGCAGTTGTGCGTGAAGACCGCCCAGTCTATCAAAGAAGGTGGCAAGGTGAATGTAAAAGAGAATATCAACATAATCCGCCAGCGCGGGGGAAGTATCAAAGATACGAAGTTCGTCCAGGGGCTTGTGATAGATAAGGCCCGTGCGCATAAGAACATGCCAAGGAAGGTCGTAAACGCAAGGATCGCGGTTCTTGACACGGGTATCGAAGTTGAAAAAACAAAGGTGGCTTCAAAGGTACAGATAACAAATGCTGACATGCTGTCTGAAGCGAGGCTTGAAGAGAGCAAGCTCGTTGAAGAGAAAGTCGAAGCGCTTGCAAAAAGCGGCGCAAATGTCATTTTTACGGAAAAAGGCATAGACGATATAGGAATGCATTACCTTACAAAGAAAGGCCTCTTTGCAGTGCGAAGATGCAAGGACGAGGAGATAAAGAAACTTGTAAAGGCCACAGGCGCACGTGTGGTCTCCACGGTTGACGGTGTGGAGGAAGAAGACCTCGGTAAAGCAGAACTTGTCGAGGAGCGCGGTGTCGGCAATTACAAGATGATCTACGTGGAGGGATGCGAGAATCCAAAAGCTGTATCCATACTTATCTACAGCGGTGCAGAACACGTTGCAGAAGAGGTCGAGCGGGCGCTTGACGATGCGCTGCGCGTTGTGGGCGATGTGATAGAAGACCGAAAGATCGTGGCCGGTGGCGGTTCACCGGAGATAGAGCTTGCGCTGAGACTGCGGAATTATGCGACCACGTTATCAGGAAGAGAACAGCTTGCAGTATCGGCCTTTGCGGATGCACTTGAGGAAATACCAAAAGGGATTGCGGAAAATGCGGGCCTTGATGCCATAAACACCATTGTGGATTTAAGGAGAATGCACAGTGAAGGCGTGACGACTGCGGGCCTGAATGTTTTCACAGGCAAAGCCGATGATATGCTCGGTCTGGGAATCGTCGAGCCACTGCGAGTAAAGACGCAGATAATCAAATCGGCGACAGATGCGGCCAACATGATACTGCGGATCGATGATATCCTTATGGCAAAGGAAACAGGTATGATGGACGTCAAACCCGAGCATACGGCAGATTATTATGACGGGATGACCCCTCCTCGACTTGATGAAGACTGAACTACAGGTCAAAATATTACTTTGGCCGGGTTGGAAAATCAGGACTTTCAGGATATTTGCCAAAATTTAATTATGGAGTTATCTGATGGCGAACAAGCAGGATAAAGACCTGGAAGAAACGCAAACCGATGAGATGGAAAGCGGAACATCCGAACCTGAAGCTGAAAAAATTGAAGTACCAAAACCGCATGAAAAAGAACTTATACAAGAGCTTGAGACGACAAAAAAGCAGCTTGCTGAAGAAAGAGACAGGCTTCTTCGACTCAATGCGGAATTCGACAATTTCAGGAAAAGGACACTGAAAGAAAAAGAAGAATTCATTAAATATGCGAATGAGAAATTAATACTTGAGCTGATAGACGTATTTGAAGCCCTCGAGCGAGGAGTAGAAAATGCAAAGAAGTCAAACAATAAAGATAAATTGACAGAGGGTATGGAACTTGTCTATAAGCAATTCAAAAACGTCCTTGAGAAAAATGGTCTTGTCCCTATCAAGGCGGTGGGGGAAAAATTCGACCACTACAGGCATGAAGCTATGATGCAGACGCTCACGGATGAATATGATGAAGATACAATACTTGAGGAATTTGCAAGGGGTTATATGTTAAACGGCAAAGTCATTCGTTATTCTAAAGTGAGAGTATCGAAGAGGAAAGAATCTGAGGAAGAAAAAGAAAATGAGGTGAAATAATGGCTAAGATAATAGGAATAGACCTGGGTACCAGCAACTCGGCAGCTGCGGTAATGCAGGGAACAAGACCCGTAATAATACCGAGCGCTGAGGGCATATCGCTTGGAGGGAAGGCTTTCCCTTCGTATGTGGCCTTCACAAAAGACGGGCAGAGGCTCGTCGGGGAGCCGGCAAGAAGGCAGGCAGTAACAAATCCAGAAGGCACGGCCTATGCTTTCAAGAGAAAAATGGGGACGGATTACAAGTATAATCTGCGCGGGAAGGAATACAGGCCGCAGGAGCTTTCAGCTTTTCTCCTTCAAAAGATAAAACAGGATGCCGAGGCCTTCCTCGGTGACAAGGTCGAAAAAGCAGTTATCACAGTGCCTGCATATTTCAATGATAACCAGAGACAGGCTACCAAGGATGCCGGGGAGATCGCCGGACTGGAAGTTGTAAGGATAATCAACGAACCCACGGCAGCATCCCTTGCATACGGTCTTGATAAAGCCGGGGATCAGAAGATCCTTGTATTCGACCTGGGCGGAGGCACTCTTGATGTGACCATAATGGAGATGGGGGGCGGAGTTTTCGAGGTCAAGTCCACTGCAGGAGATACGCAACTTGGCGGCACAGACATGGATAACAGGATCGTGGATTACATAGCAGAGGAATTCAAGAAAGAGCATGGCATCGACCTTCGGAAAGACAGGGTTGCGAACCAGAGGTTGCGCGATGCCGGGGAGAAGGCAAAGATAGAGCTTTCCACAACTCTTACGACAGAGATTAACCAGCCATTCATAACGGCGGATGCGTCGGGTCCAAAGCACCTGACAATGACCCTGACAAGAGCAAAACTTGAGGAGGTCATTCAGCCTGTGATTGACAGGTGCAGGGCCCCGCTGGAGCAGGCATTATCGGACGCGAAGCTAACACCGAATGACATTAATAAGATAATCCTGGTGGGCGGGCCCACGAGGATGCCAATAGTACAGAAATTCGTTGAGGACTATGTGGGGAAGAAAGTGGAACGGGGTGTTGATCCTATGGAATGTGTTGCCATGGGCGCGGCGATACAGGCAGGCGTGCTTGCAGGAGAAGTAAAGGATATCCTGCTGCTTGATGTTACGCCCCTCACCCTCGGCATCGAGACCCTGGGCCACGTCATGACAAAGCTCATAGACAGGAATACCACGATACCTACAAGGAAAAGCCAGATCTTCTCGACTGCGGCTGATAGCCAGACAACCGTCGAAATTCATGTGCTCCAGGGAGAAAGGGCTATGGCATATGATAATGTGACCCTGGGCAGGTTCAATCTTGTGGGTATACCGCCTGCGCCGCGCGGAATTCCTCAGATAGAGGTCACATTCGATATCGATGCGAACGGGATACTCCATGTCACGGCAAAGGACCTAGGTACCGGAAAAGAACAGAAGATGACGATAACAGCACCGCTGAAGATGGCTTCGGATGAGATAGACAGGAAGATAAAAGATGCTGAGAAATACGCCGAAGAGGATAAAAAGAGAAAAGAAAAGGTAGAACTCCAGAACCAGGCGGATACCCTGATATACACTACCGAAAAGACGCTAAAAGAGCTTGGCGACAAAGTAAGCAGCGACCAGAAATCAAAAGCCGAAAAAGCTGTCGAGAATTTAAAGGAAGCAATGAAAAGCGATGATCCTGGAAGGATAAAGGCCGCCATAGAGGATCTCACGAAAGAGATGCATGCGATAAGCACTATTCTATACCAGCAGCAGGCGCAGCAGCAACAACAACCGGGCGCACAGGCCGGACAGCAGGAACCTGCCGGTGAAGAGAAGAAAGATGAAAAGGTCACGGATGCGGAGTACAAGGTAGTGGACGAAGATAAGAAATAATAGTTTTTTCACAAACAGAGAAGGAGTTTGCATGCTGCTCCTTCTTATGACGTTTGTTTAACAATCAGACATATCTTTTTTACTTTAAAAGTCATTAAGATTCTAAATTATGGCTACTAAACGCGACTATTACGAAATCCTCGGTGTGGAAAAAAAAGCATCGGCAGACGACATAAAATCGGCTTATCGCAAACTTGCCATGCAGTACCATCCAGACAGGAACAAATCCCCGGATGCGGAGGAGAAATTCAAAGAGATATCAGAGGCCTACGCCGTATTATCCGATCAGAACAAACGGCAGCAATACGATCAGTTCGGCCACGCAGGCATAGATATGAGATATTCGCAGGAGGATATTTTCAGGGGCGTGGACTTTGAGGACATTCTCAGGGATTTCGGGACGGGAGGATTTGGTTTTGGCCGAAGGGGCGGCGGTAGTATTTTTGATATATTCTTTGGAGGCGAAGGAAGGCGTGAAGGGCCGAGGCGAGGATCGGACATACTTTATGAATTAGCGATAAATTTTGAAGATGCTGCGTTCGGGAAAACCATTGACCTGGAAATTCCAAGGACAGAGAAATGCGATGTATGCAATGGGACCGGGGCTAAACCGGGTACATCGCCCAAGACATGTCCCTCATGCCGCGGAACGGGCCAGGTGAGCAGGACGCAGAACACGCCTTTCGGAAGGTTCATGACCACATCCACCTGCGGGACGTGCCGTGGGAATGGACAGATAATCGATTCTCCCTGCCCAAGCTGCCATGGTTCGGGCACGGTTCAGAGAAGGCGCAAGCTGGAAGTGAAAATCCCGCCCGGCGTGGATACAGGCTCAAGGCTTCGGATTGCAGGAGAAGGTGAAGCCGGCGAGAAAGGCGGGCCTCCCGGCGACCTGTATGTGGAGATATACGTCAAGCCCCACAGTATTTTCACACGCCATGAAAATGACATAGTGATGGAAGCCACAATCAGCTTCACGCAGGCTGCGCTGGGAGATGAGATAATCGTCCCCACCCTGGATGGCAAGGCAAAAATGAAAATCCCGGCCGGCACCCAGAACGGCGAAATATTTCGCCTGCGGGGAAAAGGTTTTCCAAGCCTTCATATATCGGGGAAGGGAGATGAACTTGTGAAGATAAAAGTGGAGGTCCCGACAAAGCTGAACGACAGGCAGAAACAATTGCTTCGTGAATTCGCAGAGGCAGGTGGGGAGAAAGTAAAAAGTCGGGGATTTTTCGGATGAATATCACAAAAAAGGGAAGTCCACCGGCAAGTTAACCGGTGGTTTGGTATTGTTGTGTCAGTCTAAGGTGAACTCAGCGACTTCAGATACTCGACCAGATCATTCTTTTCCTGCATGGTCAGATTCAGTTTAAAGAAGTTGTCGTAATGATTTACAACATCCAGCAGGGTCGAAAAACGACCGTCGTGGTAGAAGCGGCCCTTGTTTTCAGGTTTCATGAACAGGCCGCGTTCTCGTACAAATACGCCGCCCAGATTCATAGTCTTGTAAACTCCATCAGGAGCTCTGTCTGCCTGGAAGCTATCGATGCCTATATCATCGGGTTTGTGCAGATTCCAGCCAGGCTCTGTCCAGAGCGGCTCTGCGTGGCAGTTGTTGCATTGTGCCTTTCCGCTGAAGAGTTCATCTCCGCGTTCAGCGGCAGATTCGTTAAAGTCTATGCCGGGCTGTGGCACTGGCGAGGGAATGGCAAGCTGGTAGAACTGAAGAGCCGGAAGTTTCGAGGTTATCAGGTCATCATCAGGATTAGTTCGCACGTGTCCGAATTTGTTAGCAGCAGCTATCGGGAACTTTGAAGCATCGTCCAGTCGAGGGTCAAAGAACGTCCCTTTCCCGTGCATCTCGAGGTTTGCAACAAAGGCATTCCAGTACGGGACACTGCCCCATGCGCCTGTCCATGTATGCTGGTTGAATCCTGCCAATCCAAAAGCATTCGGAAGCAATGTAGCGCCAGACACATTTGTCCCTGTCACAACGCCATCAGTGATTTGTTGAGGATTAAATGCCTTGCCATCAAGGAAAAGCTCGGCATCGAATTTCCCGGGCCCCCAGCTGTTCAATACAGTCCGAACAGTAGCTTCATCTGTGCCAAGAAGATCGGCAACAGGTTTCAGATTGGGGGAAAGACTTACTATTGCCCCGACATTCAGGTCGCGGTTCGCCCAGCCATCAAGACGGTGCCCGATACCGAAAGCCAGCGAGTTATCGACAGTGGAATGACATAGAGCGCACGTAATGCCCATCGTTGTAAGAGTTCCATTCTTATCAAAGGTGCCTTTGACTCCAACTACGGCATTAAGCTTAAGAAGGGCAAGTGTGGTAGCCGGATCGTCGAGATTTACTTTGCCCTTTTCAAGATCCCTGATAAGATTTTTGGGTAGTGCATCCACATCAACCTTCAGGCCAACGGCCAGCGCGGTCTTCGGGCTGACACCCGGCCCCACGCCTTCAAACTTTTCACCTTCTATGGCTTTATGAAGTTGAAGCGTATCTCCCCAGAATGCTTCATCCCCGAAGGTATCGAAACGGAAGATATGCCTGCCTTCCATTACCATCTGTTGTGCGTTATTTAGAACCGGGTCTTTTTTTATGAGGCCGAGGGCCAATTGTTCCTCGTTGATTTGCCCAAGTGCGTCATTAATTTCGTTTTTGACCACCTGATTTACATTTCCACGGATTTGTTCATCCGGTGTTTTCTCAGATGATGCATTTACTGCATTTAGACCTACAAAACCCCCAAAGATGAGAGCAATGGCCAAAATACAAATTAAATTCTTTTTCATTGTTACCTCCACTTAACAGCCAGAAAATCTGACTTAATAATGGTAAATGGTTTTAATATTTATAGTTTCCTGATGCGGCTACCTTATTTTTTATATTAAGAATTATATGCCCTAATTTGCATATCAAAGGAAAAATATGGGTAGGCAATACATGCCTGCATCATCTTTGCCATCCTGAGGATATCCTGTCTTGATACATCTTTCTTATGCATCTTTCTGCGGCATGGGCATAGGCGGCACGACGCCGGGCTCCGTTTCTTCCGCGAACTCTTTGTCCTCCCACATATCGTGTGCAATCGCCACAGCCGCAGCCTGGGTAATGATTGCGAAGCTGCTGAAAACATGGAAGAAAAGAATGAGCCCGTAAATCGAAACATTGATCACAGGGATGAACCATAAACTTCCGACATCAAGGAAGATCAGAGCCCCGAGGATGGCCACCATTATAGAAATGTTGAGACTCGCCTGTGAGATGCGCTTCACGCGGCCCGGGACACGAGTATTTCGAATCCCGGAGAAGTTGTAGAATGCAAGTCCCACGATGGCGATACCGAGGATTACATGCAGGTAAATAAGAACCGAAGAACTGCCTGGTGTCATCGCGAGAAGGAACTCGATGAGTGTGATCCATATCATTGCGTATAGGGTCATCCAAAGCTTCATCCAGAACCACCTCGCGCTATGAGGGCACATCCTCCATTAAATATATCATATGCCATTTTTCCACTACCTATTACTGTCAGGAATAAGTTCTTCAAGAATATATAACCTATGCCTAATTTTTATGATAATTCTTGAGGATTTAAAAAACAGCAACGGGAGTTAAGTCGGTACACAGTGAGAGGAGATGTTAAATAGAAATGAAAATATTCTTTTGTAATATCAGATAATATGGAAGTATGCAAAATAGAATTGCGATAATAGGAGCAGGGGCAATAGGTAGCCTTGTTGGTGGGTTGCTGTCGGGCGCAGGAGAAGATGTCACTTTGATAGGCCGCAAAGCCCATGTGGAGGCTATTAATAAAAATGACTTGGTTGTAGAAGGAGCAATGGGTGAAATACGGGTGAATGTTAAAGCTAAGGAGCATCTTGATTTTAAACCAGACCTTGTATTTATTACCGTAAAAACGCAAGATGTCGAAGCTGCTGCATATGAGATAAGACCATACGTTTCAGGGATTCCTGTAATTACAATGCAAAACGGTGTTCGAAGTGATGATATTGCAGCGGGTGTGCTCGGGAAGGAAAATATTGTAAGCTGCGTGGTATTACTTGCAAGTACATTCTTAGAACCCGGAAGAGTCACTTATTCTTCAAGAGGAAGGTTTGTGATAGGAGCCCCTTATGGCTTCAATGGGAAACAATTGGAAAATGTCGCCGCTGTTCTGAATAAGATCATACCAACAAGTATCATAAAGGATATTCGTTGCGCCCACTGGACAAAACTTATTGTAAATCTTAATAATGCAATTCCCGCCATTACCGGATTGAGCATACAGGAAGTAGGCACCCGGCAGGAACTTAGAAAATTATCTTTTCTTCTCCTGAAAGAAGGATTGGATGTTACGAAACTGTCGGATATAAGGCTGTGCAACCTGCCGGGTGTACCAATAGGGATATTTAAAAAAATATTCAGCATACCAGTTCCAATTGCAGCTCTGATACTCGGGTTTTTGATGAAATCCATAGGGGCGGCGCCAGGATCAATGGGGGCATTGCCTGTGCTTGGTTCTACTCTTCAGAGCATAAAGCGCGGGAGAAGCACCGAGATCGATTATCTTAATGGGGAGATAGTGGCATTGGGGAAAAAGCTGGGAAAACCTGCGCCTTACAACGCTGCGGTTGTAAATATGGTTCACCAAGTTGAAGCAACCGGGAAATTTTTTTCAGTGGATGAATTGCTGTATGGCCTTGAAAAAAAATAGTGCCGGATTGATGTTGTATGAAGGATTTATTTTAAAAAAGCTTCTCCAAAGTTTCCTGGACATCCTTCAACCATGCCATTCTTTCTTCAAGCGTACTAATACAGACTATGTTATACATTTTTCTATGAAATTTTTTTATGCCGCAAAGTTCAAAAATGCAGTTGTGCCATAATCGCTCGAGTGGATCTCCGAAAACATTTTTCTCTCTCTCTGATGGTGTATTTGATGTATTAAAAACTATGGCACATTGAGCTTTTAGCAGTCCGATTGGAACGCCTTCACCTCCATCGGTTTCTTCAAACTCATAAGCTACTCCCGGGCGGATGACTCGATCGATCCAACCTTTTAAGATTGCAGGAGGTTGCCCCCACCAATTTGGATGTACAATAATGATACAATCAGATATCGAAATTTCGTTACAGTATTTTTGAATAACCATATCAACCTTTCCATTCTTTGCAATTTCTTCAGTTGGTAAAATGGGATCAAAATTTTCTTCGTACAAATCATGAAAATAAATTTCATCTCCGCGATTTTGAAAAAATGTCCTTGCTACATCTGCTATGGCATGGTTTAAACTTCCTTTTGTCGGATGTCCGAGAATTATTGATATTTTCATAGGATTACCTTGACATTGTCACATTAAATACCGTTATATTTTAAATTACTTAACTTTATAAGCAGAAAACCATACTGAGAAGAGAACTGTAGAATATGTATATCATACCACTCCAGGCAATTGCACTCTATTTGACCTCAGAATACTTGCATCGTTCCCTGTCGTCAGTATCGAAAATCCTGTACGTTGTCCTTATGCTGCCGGGAACGATAGTGCACGAATTCAGTCATGCAATTGCTGCTTTGATTATGGGTGCACGCATAACAGATTTCAGCATCATTCCGTCAGGAAATGCGCTGGGCTATATAGAACATACTGAGCCAAAGATACCATTCATTGGAAATGTTGCCATAGCAATCGCTCCATTGATCGGATGCCCGGCAATGCTGCTGCTTATAAGCATTTTTTCCGGAGTGCATTTTAATTCCCCGCCGGCTTCCCTTGACATACTCACAGAAATAAGATTGTTATTCGAGGAGACGCTTTCTTTTATCACTGGCCTGGATTATTATAACTGGAAAACATATGTTTTCCTTTACTTTGCATTGACGCTGGGGGCAGGCGCAGCGCCCAGCAAAACCGACATCTTCAGCATGCTTCCGGGTCTGATTATTATTGTTGCGGCGATATATTCATTGAACTACTTCGGGATCAACATTCTATATCTGAATAACGCATTCTCCTTGTTAAGTGCTGCTCTGACAGTAGCGATAATTCCTTTGCTGGCTGTAACTGGAATTGTCACCATGCTAAAGCTGATAGCGATAGTAAAATCGCAATGATTCTGTAAATCCGAAAAAAAGTTGGTAGTTAAAATATTATCTATTTTAACTGGTCAATACAATCTCTATACTGATATCCTTGGGCACCTGTATGCGCATCAACTGGCGCAGCGCCCGTTCATCAGCATCAAGGTCAATGAGTCTCTTATGAACCCTCATTTCCCAGTGGTCCCAAGTTGCGCTCCCTTCACCATCCGGGCTTTTCCTGCACGGCACCACAAGCTTCTTCGTGGGCAGAGGAACAGGACCTGAGATGCTAACACCGGTTTTTGAGGCGATATCCTTTACTTGGGTGCAAATCCCGTCAAGCGTCGAGGGACTTGTCCCCGATAAACGTATTCTTGCTTTTTGAGCCATATAAACACCGTTTTAAAAAAAGAAAAGGGAATTTACAGGCGCGGTTTAATTTCCTGTACCATGCCTGCTGCAATGGTCATTCCCATATCCCTTATGGCGAACCGGCCAAGCTGCGGAATCTCCTTGACCTTTTCAATGCAGAGAGGCTTGGTTGGCTTGATTGTAACAACAGCGGCATCACCTGCCTTGATAAAGTCGGGATTCTCAGCAGTCACCTGGCCGCTCTTGGGGTCAAGCTTCTTAAGAATTGCTGTAATTGTGCCTGCAACCTGCGCAGTGTGGCAGTGTATAACAGGTGTATAGCCTGCTGCAATTGCCGACGGGTGCTGAAGGACAACTATCTGGGCAGTGAA
>DATCUE010000069.1:0-1729 GCA_036567605.1 Candidatus Methanoperedens sp.
CTCAAGTTCAAAAGTATCGCTAAGAGTGAGTATTTTAATGCAATCTAAGAATATTTTTACATCTGGAATTTTCAATCTGCTTGCAATTTTTTTGGCATGTGCTGAACCGATTGATTTAAGCATTTCTTGAATAATTAACCATTTTGGATTAGATAAATCCGGTATTAAAGGTATTTCCATGATTTTTACTCCAAAAATACCTTTAATACCTAATTATTTATTAACCTTACGATTTTAACAGATTATTTAATTTTATAATCATATAATATAACTTCCTTTTAACTTATAGCTCGTAATAATGCTCAAAATTCATATCTGACATCTCCACGTCACGATACATGAGCTCAGCCGGAGAGGGGGCTATCAATCGAATCTGGGAAGTTCTATAGGTCGGCACGGTCTCTGTGCCCCAGGCGATAATATCACCAGCCTGGGAACAGACGGCAAACCTCTCACGCTGGGAGGAACAAGCGCAGCAGCACCATTTGTGACCGGAACAATAGCACTTCTGCTTTCGGCGTTTCCTGATGCTACAGCATCTGAGATCAAACTTGCTGTGATTCATGCTGGCACGCAGCGGCGAACTGCGGTTGTCCCTCCTTTGCTGGACGCCTGGTCAGCATATCAGGCGCTCTTGAAGATGTAATAAATAATGTGAGCTATGATATCATCTAATTGAAAATTACATGAATGATTATATCGCCTGTTTTAATGAGCATTGAATTCTGGGAAAAGGCTTATATATAATCAAAAATAACCTTTTCTTATCAGCGGGAACAAGTTAATAGTGGAGGGTTACACGGAAATTTGAGGCCGTGTGGTTCTGACAGTGTTCAGGTTAGAGGAATCCCTCGACGGGCATCCTGTTCCTTACTATATGAGGAGGAAAAAAGTTCATGGAACAAACTGAGGTAAATAAACAAATATCTGAAATATCTGCCGAGTTAAACGTATCTGCTGTGAAATCTCCCGAAAACCGCGAAAGCACAGTTTTGCCTTCACATACTGGAGGCACAACATCTGACGGCGAAGCTTCGTGTGCGAAAACTGGCTGCGGAGGCGTTAAGCTTAATGGTGGTGGGGCTTATCCTTATGTCTATGCGCTTGGCAGGGTCATGGTAAGGTTTCCGAGCATGGGGATTGAAAAGGAATTTGTCCAGACTACAGCACGAGCAGGAAAAGAAACAGCCGGGCTTACAGACCAGAAAGCCCTGCATAAAATCTTATCTAATAAAGAGAACCGCTATTTGGTTCGTAAATTATGCTGGGTGCTGGCAATCGAAGGGATAGATACATACATTCTTCAGCCACGAGATCCTGCGGATTTTGATGCGCTGGTGGAGGCCATCCGGCCTGCCCCCAGTACTTTGGACATTGATGTGGTTATTGGAATGAAAGGGCCGATAGCTCCTCCAGAGATGTGCAATGGACTGATGGTTCCCATCGTGGGATTTGACCAGATGTATTCTTTCGACCGGGATTCACTTCTGGACGCACTCAAAGCAAAACGCCCTGAGACCCTGTCTGAAGAGGAGTTCGCTGGAGCTGCCGAAGAATTGCTTGACAGGATCATGCAAATGGCAGATAACGCAGGTGCTACTGATGAACACCGTGCACTGAACTATCTGGCAGTCCGCTACGATGCGATATATGCAAAGGCCGCCGAAATGCATGGGAAGAACTTCTCACTGACAGGGGTGGAAGTTGGCCAATCGCGCCTGAGCGGTAC
>DATCUE010000070.1:0-39690 GCA_036567605.1 Candidatus Methanoperedens sp.
AGAACATTCGCCTATTATAAGAAAGAGCATCCGAGCGGGACAAACTTTGATGTTTATGATGACAGCAGGGACCAGAATTATAAACCGTGGCTTGTTCTCACAGACAATATAATAAATTCAGTTTCACAGACTAACGGGATAATTATTAGATGGGATGGCATTATAATTTGCAGTTTTTATGTTAGCGGCACCGGTAATTATGCCAGATATGTAACCTACAATGAAGGTAAAAGCGGAGAGGAAATAACACAAAGCACTATCGGCTGGGTAACAGATCCGCCTTCATTGAACCCGTACAATAGAGGAGCTATGGGACAGGTACAGGCAAATGAATTAGCGAACGATGGTTATGCGTGGCAAAACATATTGAAATATTTCTATGGAAGCGATATATCGATCGGATTTAAATAATATAATAAGGACTTAGGCAACAAAAAGACAGAATATGTTCTCCCGGAAATAAAAAACATAGCTGGCGCAGAAACTTGAACATGATGGTAAAGGCCTATCCATTTTAGATAGGAAGGCCCTCTTCCTCTGCGCCGGATTTTTACTTTTTAAGAAGATATTATAGGGCATGTTATAGTTTTTAGCCCAAAAGTTTTCCATCCGAACATTTTGCGTTTGTCCGGAGGTAAAGCCCACTCCAACTCCTCCACCACATCTATCTTCAACTGTCAGATTGATAAATCTATCCATATAGATACTAATCTTTGTTATAATAATGATTATGAAGCATCTTTCATTTCAAAAATCATTTGATAATGCGAGGGAAGGGATTCGAACCCTTGAACTCCTACGAGAATGGACCCTAAATCCATCGCCTTTGACCGACTGGGCAACCCTCGCATTTTCACTCACAATGATTTTTATGACATAAAGCTTTGGTGTTCTTATTTATTCGATTAAGTCATAAATTGCAGCATGAAAGGAGTTTACGTTATGCTCATCAGGTTGGGATGCGAAAAAGATATACAGGTGGGAAAACTCGGGAAACTCCATTTCAAGAAAGGATTTTATGCATACATCGGTTCTGCCCGTGGCTCTGGGGGATTTAAGCGTGTGACCAGGCATTTCAATGTGGCATCTGGGATAAACGGCACACGGAAATGGCATATCGATTATTTCCTTCCATATTCAGATATCATTTTGGCCGCGCTTTCACCCACAACAGAAAACCTTGAATGTGCCATTTCAAAGTCCCTTTCAGGTTTTTCCGGGATTCCTGGATTCGGATGCAGTGACTGCGACTGCACTTCCCACCTCCTTTATTCGGATATGGATTTTGGGAAAATCATTATCGACACATGCAAAAGGATAACAGGGAACGAAAGTATCATAATAAGACCGCACATTTAGGTGTAAATATGGACATCGGAATCATTGGAGGTTCAGGATATACAGGCGGTGAATTGCTGCGCCTGCTTTCATGCCATCCTGAGGCGAATGTGGTCGCAGTGACCTCACGGAGCAGGAAAGGTGAGAAAGTCAGCGATACTCACACGCACCTTCGCAAAATTTACGATTTGGAGTTTGAAGATCTGAGCGCAGAAGAGGTAGCCTCCCGTTCGGATATAGTATTCACGGCAGTCCCGCACGGCACGGCCATGCAGGTCGTACCTGCATTGATCAAGGAAGGCGTTAAGGTCATTGACCTCAGCGCGGATTACCGCTTGAAGCCGGATGTATTCGAGAAAACTTATAAAATAAAGCATACCGACCCCAGGCAGGTTGTGTACGGCATCCCCGAGCTTCACCCCGAAATCCCGGAACAATCGTTCATCGCAAACCCGGGGTGCTATCCAACAGGTGCATCACTTGCAGCCGCGCCCTTGGCAGCCGCCCATCTTATTGAGCGTGTCGTCTTTGATTCAAAAAGCGGGATATCAGGCGCGGGCACCGAGCCCACACAGGTTTCCCATTACCCCAACATGGCAGAAAACATCCAGGCCTACAAGCTTACGAACCACCGCCACCGCGCCGAGATGGTACAGGAACTCACACGGCTTGACGGCCGTCTGGATAAGATAAGCTTTACGCCGCACGTTATCCCTTCAGTCCGGGGGATACTGACCACCGCGCATATCTTTGTCAAAAAGACCCTGGGCGAAGAGCAACTGACAGGCATATTCGGGGATTTTTACCAGGATAAGCCCTTTATCAGGCTGATAAGAGGCATCCCAATGCTTGGCAGCGTCCGCGGCTCCAACTTCTGTGATATTGGCTTTGAAATCGAAAAGGGAAGCGACAGGATAGTAGTTATCTCGGCGATAGACAACCTTGTAAAAGGGGCGTCGGGCCAGGCAATCCAGAGCATGAATCTCATGTTCGGGCTTCCCGAAACAACGGGGCTCTGGACGCCGGCTATAGCTCCGTGAGGTTATAGTATGAAGATAAGAGATGTAATGAATCAAAAAGTAATTACCTGCAAACCGGATGACCCTGTCAGCCTTCTTGCAAAAATTTTTAAAGAGGAACACATCAGCGGCGTGCCGGTAGTTGAAAAAGATAAAGTCGTAGGGATAGTGTCTGAGACAGACTTGCTTAAATTATTCAAAACACCCGAGCTTTCAGGCGACCTGTGGCTTCCCAGCCCGCTTGAGATAATCGAAATCCCTATAAGGAATATCGTAAGGCTTGAAATGATAAAAAAGGCGCTTGAGGACATGAAATCAAAGCCCGTGCGGGATATTATGAAAAAGACGGTGCACTCCATTTCGCCTGAGGACAGCCTTGAAGAGGCATCAGGCAGGATGGTAAGATATAAAGTTAACAGGCTGCCTGTAATTGAAAATGGAAAACTTGTGGGAATAGTGGCAAGAAGCGATATCCTGAGGGGTCTTTCTTCGCAGGAATAATTATGAAATTCATTGATGGCGGTATCTGCGCGGTAAAGGGAGTCAAGGCAAACGGGATCAAAGAGGGAAAGAATGGTCTTGCAGTGATTGCGACCAATGCGCGTGCTCTTGCCACGGCTGGCGTTTTCACGCGGAATAAAGTGATAGCTGCCCCGCTTATTGTGACGAGGAAGGCACTTGAAAAGGGTAATATTAAGGCAGTTATTGCCAACAGCGGATGCGCCAATGCCTTCACAGGCAGTCAGGGCATACTCGATGCCAGGTGGATGGCGGGGATACTGGCAAGAAAGCTGGGATGCGGGGACGATGAGATCGGCGTGGCATCCACAGGCGTCATCGGGCGATACCTAGATAAAACAGTGATCGCAGGACAGCTCGATAGAGTGTTCAAAGGTTTATCGAACACCCCCGATGCAGGAAAAGCATGTGCGCAGGCCATTATGACCACCGACAAAGCCATGAAAGAAGTTGCGATAGAACTCGACAATGGTGTGCGGATAGGAGGCATTGCCAAAGGTTCGGGGATGATAGAACCGAACATGGGGACGATGCTTGCGTTTTTATATACCGATGCTTCTTTGCCAAAGGATGCAGTCGGCGCATGCCTTAAGAAAGCAGTTGATAAAAGTTTTAACTTGGTCGTAGTAGACGGGGATACGAGCACGAATGATATTGTAACGCTTACAGCTACAGGCTACATGGAATGCGATGAAAATGATTTCCAGGCTGGACTTGAGCTTGTATGCAAAAGCCTTGCAAAGATGATAGCAAAAGATGGCGAGGGCGCAACAAGGCTGATAGAGGTCAGGGTCAGGGGCGCGCGCAGTCCGGACGACGCGAGGAAGGCAGCAAAAGCCATAGTGCGTTCGCCGCTTGTGAAGACAGCCATATTCGGAAAAGACCCTAACTGGGGAAGGATCGTGGCTGCTGCGGGGTATTCAGGCGCCGAGATCGACCAGGACAGGATTTCCCTTAAATTCTCGGATGGCGAAGATGAGGTTTTGCTTGTTGACAACGGAAAGATAGTTGAAGGCAAGCTTGAGGAGCTGAAGAGCATTATGAATAGCAAGGAGATCCTAATCGAAGTTGATATTGGCCTGGGGGATTATGAGGCTGTGGCCTGGGGCTGCGACCTGACTTATGATTACGTCAAGATAAATGCGATGTACACGACTTGATGAGAAAGCTTTTATTACATTACTGCGTGTGAGGAGAAAAAATATAATCAATACAATTTACGATTAAGAGGATTAATATGAGATGGCAAGGCAAATCAACACGCAAATATACAGGCGGCAGGATAATAAGGTCAAGAGGCAAAAGAAGGTTCGAATCCGGCGGTGAAGAGGCGAACACGCATCTTGGGGAGATCATACTGAAAACCGTAAAGACCCTGGGCGGAAAGGAAAAAGTCCACCTATTACGTGATAATACAGCAATAGTCACGGATCCAAAGACGAAAACCGCAAAGAAAGTCAAGATAGAGACCGTTTCCGGCAATCCGGCCAATATACATTATGTAAGGCGAAACATCATGACAAAGGGCGCGATCATCAAAACAGAATTGGGCAGCGCCCGTGTAACGAACAGGCCGGGACAGGAAGGCTGTATCAACGCCGTACTTCTTCCCGGAACTGCCTGAATTTACCCGATAATCCATATCGGATTTTCTTTTTTTAGTATCGCATCAAAGGTCCTGGAACTTCCGATAGAAACTACCAGCATGAGTGGGTACCTTACTGCAACCTGGCAAGAACCCGCTCACACCAGCGGCAAGTTAATTATAAATACAAATAACGGAGTTTATTAAAAGGAGTCATAAAAAGGAGGTTTTTAAATGAAGAAGATGACCGAGCAGCATCTCATTAATGCATTCGGGGGAGAAAGCCAGGCGCATATGAGATATTTGCATTTTGCAAACCAGGCCGACAAAGAAAAATTCAGTAATCTGGCCCGCTTATTCCGCGCAATCGCCCATGCCGAATATATACATGCGGGAGATCATTACCGGGAATTGAAACACCTGGACGGCGGATTTGTTGCAAATAGCATGGCAACCTTCGGCCCGGGTGATTCCAGGAAAAACCTTAAACTTGCCATCGCGGGTGAGACTTTTGAAATTGAAGAAATGTATCCTGTATATATGGAAGTGGCAAAATTCCAGGGAGAAAAAGGCGCACAAAAAAGTTTTGAATGGGCTTACGGCACTGAAAAAATGCACAAGCAGCTATATGAAAAGGCACTGGATTCGGTTAATTCGGGAAAAGATGTTAAACTAGGTACTGTCCAGGTATGCGAAGTTTGCGGCTATACCCTGGAAGGAGAAGCGCCTGATAAATGTCCCCTGTGCAGTGCGTCAAGGGACAAATTTACTGCATTTAAATAGGCCCTGATTTTATTTATTATTCCAGTAATTGTATAGCCCGTATAATATCGGTCCTTGAGACTATACCGGAAATTTTTTCGCCTTTTTTAACTATTATACGACCGATGTTATTTACCGTCATGAGTTTTAAAGCGTTTACTGCAGCATCATCTTCCTGGAGGTCGATAATATTTTTACTCATTATCTGCGACACTTTAACTGCTTTCCTTTCTTCCCTGGTGACTTTTTGAACGTCCGTAAAAGTCACGATTCCCTTTAACTGCCCATCATCCACGACCGGATACCCCATATGTTTGAACCTGAATATATGTTCCACAAGCTCTTCAACAGACATTCCTGAAGTCACGGTATGAATTTCTCTTGACATGATGTCTTTTATTTTAACGCCCTCAAGTATTACATTTATCTCCGTGGATTTTTCTTCTTCTGAAGCGCCTATGTAAATAAAGAATGCGATGAGAAGAAACCAGAAGCTGTAGAACAAGCCGAAAATCCCCATAAGAATGGCAAACATCTTGCCTATACCGGCTGCTTCCCGCGTCGCCCTGATGTAAGGCATCCGTTCCGCAAGCCATGCCCTCAGCACCCTGCCGCCGTCCATGGGAAATGCCGGAAGAAGATTAAAGATGCCCAGCATAATATTTATGATTGATATCATCCAGAAAAGTCGGAGATAAGGATCATTTATTGGCTGCAAAAATAAATAACCCATAAAAGAATCTGCAGGCGGTTTAAAAATTAAATATATAATTATAAATATTAAAGAAATCAAAAAACTGACACCCGGACCTGCCAGAGCCATTTTCAATTCAGTCTTCGGATCTCTTGGAATCTCTTCCATGGATGAAACGCCGCCAAAAAGAAAAAGTGTTATGCTCTGGATATTGGTTCCGTGTTTTTTGGCTACGTAAGAATGTCCCAGCTCGTGCAATAGTACGCAAACAAAAAGCGATACTGCCGCAGCCAGTGAAAGGACATATCGAAGTGGTAAATCCTGATCGTTGAAACCGAACGGCGAAGGGTTGATTGCAAAACTCCACGCAAAAATTGGCAGAATCAGAAGAAACGTTATATGCAATTTTATCGGTATACCCATTATTTTCCCCAATTGGAACGAAGTTTTCATAAGATTCCTCCACAAGCTATCAAACTCAAGGCATTTTTTCCCTGCTTTTTGCCGGCAACAAATAGATGGAAAATATCGCCACTATAACAAGCATTAATCCCCCGAATGTCATTCCGGAAAAAGGTTATAAAATTTTTTGATCAATATTCGCCCCCTGTTGCAACCGGGACAATTATGGTCTGATATTCGTCTGAATAAATATTAATGCCATCAACTGTGGCATACGCCCTGAAATAAATAGTGCCATTAATGGGGAGGCCTTTCAACGTAACATTGAATTGCTGCGGGGTTGTGCCTGTCCAGACTGTGCTCATTTCCGGATAACCTGAAACATTTGCGTTGCTTCTGTTAAGTCCCCAGATTACCGCCGTCTTGTCGATGTTCCCGGGTGTCCCGCCTGATACTGTCCAATCTATAGCGAGATCTGTTTCATTGTCCACACTTGCCGGATAGGATGTCACAGTAATTGTCGAAGCCTGGGCTGAACTGGGTACAATTGTAGGTGCTGATGGCGCAGTTGCCGTTGGCGTCACTTGCGAAGAAGGCACGTTCACACAACCTGAAATGAATAATGAAAAAAAGATTGCCATGAAAATAATATGATATGATCTCTTTCTATTTTTCATACTAACCTCCATATAATATTTTCTTCCAGGTTCTATTTAAAACATTCTATCCAGGACATACCATCCAGATAACTATTTGAGCCAATATATTTATTCTTATTAAAGGGAAATCCATGCATTTTGAAGCTCATGTCAAACAGATAATACAGCAAACTCCAGATGTCAGGAGCTTCAGGTTCGACAGACCCGGGGGAATGGATTGCTTTGCCGGACAGTATATGATAGTTACGATCAAAAACGACGGGAAAGAGTTCAGGGAACCTTTCACAATATCGAGCAGCCCCACAGAGCGGGATTATCTGGAATTTACGAAAAAGCTGACCGGCCATCCTTTCTCAAAAGCACTTGAAGCCCTTAAAGTGGGGGATAAGGTACTTATTGAAGCCCCATTCGGAGAGTTCACTTTCAAAGGCGAGTTCGATAAGATTGCTCTGATCGCAGGAGGCATAGGCATAACTCCACTTCGGTGCATGATCCGTTATGCGACGGATAATCAACTGAAGACAAACATGATCCTTTTCTATTCCAACAGATACGAGGATGAGATTGTATTCAAGAATGAACTCGATGAACTGCAGAAGCAAAATAAAAATCTTAAGGTCGTAAATACCATAACAAGACCCAGCGATAAATGGAAAGGATTCACAGGACGAATCAACAGAGATATGATACAAAAAGTAATACCCGATTATATGGATCGTGTCTTCTATATATGTGGTCCTCCTCAGATGGTGGAAGCCGTGGTAGAAATACTAAAAGGGATGAACGTATCCGAAAAAAAGATAAGATACGAGTACTTCCCGGGATATTGATCGCATAAACTTTTATACAAATAAGAATCATTACCTCTTCTGCCCAGCGCGCTCTTGAAATAAGCGAAAGTCCTGATTTCTGCGGCAAGAACTGCCACATAATGAGGCCGTATTATGTCTCATGGTTGACTTCCAACCAT
This sequence comes from Candidatus Methanoperedens sp., assembly GCA_036567605.1. GTDB lineage: Archaea > Halobacteriota > Methanosarcinia > Methanosarcinales > Methanoperedenaceae > Methanoperedens. Next base: position 7,949 of record DATCUE010000070.1, read on the forward strand.
AGCAGTGTCAGATGCGTTGATTGCCACTATCAACCTGGCCTGGTCGGCCATATCAATGGTAAAATAACAGGTTTGATACAATTTTATGAGTATGAAACCGGCAGTGAGGCGTATACGAGGCTAAGAGCCGAGGTGAGCGATGAAAATTGCCTGCAATGCCATCCAGAGCAAAGTCTTCCAAATGTTACCTTTCAGGGAAGGTCTTTCAGTCACCAGGAACATTTATCCAAGCCGGTAAGAGGAATAAAACTTGCATGTACCAGCTGCCATTCAATGATAGTTATCGGCATGATTGCCCACACCTTTGCTGTGAGCGACCCAACTTGCATCAGCTGCCATCCGACCCTTTCGGCAGAGGTGATACCTCATATCGTTGTTACTACTTCTACTTGTTTTACATGCCATTTCAGGAACGTTCCCGGCAATGCATCAATATCAGGCTGTCCTTCCTGCCACGGGCCGCCCACCGGTGTAACGGATTTTAACGACGTGAATTTTGACCATGCTCCTCATCTGCAGGCAAAAATAGACTGCACCGCATACCATATAAATATTAGCACAGGAGCGGATGCTGTAGTGACCCGTGAAAAGTGTTTTGAGTGCCATAACGTTCCTCAAAGGTTGCAGAAATACGATGACTTTGCGTTTATTCACGGCAACCACGTAACGACACATAAGATAGCGTGCTATTTCTGTCATTCCAGAGTAGAACATTCGCCTACAGTTAAGGAAAATCTATGCGCTAACTGTCATAAGAACCCTCATCCGGGCGACTGGATAACCACCCACAGGACTGCAGTTCTTACAGGTCCGGCTTGTGCAAGCTGTCATCCCCCGCGTTTCTGCGCCAATTGTCATGCAAATGCGGAAAGAATGAGGAGATAGAATTTGACAGTTTTAAACCGTATAAGTATGGAACGGCACGTATCAGATGGTTTTATAAACTTTCAGAATTAAATAACCCTTTCAACTGTTGTTTGTGTATAATAATCCATGAACTTAATGTAACCTTTTTTCCTGTAAAATAATACTCCGATCAGGATGTCCAGCGGGAGAAAGAATACTTTCCCGATATTCCTTACTGCACTTTCCAGAAGGGTTATTTTATCCCCATTTGTTTTTACAACCCTGATTCTCATCAAGTATTTTCCGATAGTCTGGCCATTGTATGCTTCCATGATAACAAAGGATGCGTATGCAAATTGGAGTGTCAACTGAAGATATATGACGACAAGAAAAGTATACACATCGAATTTTATCCCATGGTTCAATACAAGAAAAAGGACTATACCAAGCAGCACGAACAATATAAAATCTATTAATGCGGCAGTGGTTCTTCTTATTAAAACCTGGATAGAAAACATTCCACTGTTATCAGTTTTAATTATTTCCTTTGCGTCTTTCCATAATCTTGCGTCCACTCCCTGAAGCATGCTGTAGGCAATTTTCCCGTACTCCGAAAGCCTGTAGCTCTTTTTCTCCGTAAGTTCAACAAAACCTTTCATTTTCCTCAGGTGAAAGTTCAGATTACCTTCCTCAAGATTAAGTGTATGTAGAATCTCTGTGTAAGACATTTCTATATTCTCATGGAGAAGAGATATTATTTTTACCCTGATTTCATGGGAAAGCACTTTAAAAAACTCTACCGTTCTTATATCTTTTATTTGCTCAATGGTCATTTTTGTATTAGTATGCTTTATGTTAAGTATTACTTTTAATCATTATGTTTAATCGTTAATTTTCTTCCTGCGGTATAAAAACAAATGTTCCTGTAACTTTACTTTTGTTCCTGAAGGACAATAATTTTATTCATTGAATATTTATAAATATACTGTGTACCTATGTATAAAACTGGCTTTAAGCCAGCGAGGTATAATATAAATGAAGATAGTTAAGATATTGAATTTAGCAATACTGATATTGATAACAACCTTCTTTGTGGGGGTTGCCATGGCACAGGAGAATGTGGGCCCGGCCGTAGGCGGAAACGCTCTTACGATGAAGGGATGGATGGATTATTCAGAGTGGTTCGTGATTGTTACCCTTTTCCCGAGCATAATAATAATGCTTTTTATAGCGCTCAGCCTTCACATCGCAAGACCCGTTGTCTTAAGATATCTAAACAGAATGACCCTGAGACTCGGTGCTGATATCCTCTGGGAAGCCTGGATAATAGGGAGAGATGTCTTGCTACTCGCCGCGGTCGGTATTTTGGGTGTACTGCTCGTACCAAGGATTCAAGATGATTGGTACACTGGCGTTTTCATACCGGCTTTCGTGCTCGGTGTTATAACCTTGGTGTACAAGTTTGTCACCGATACCGATGCTAACAAAACCAAATACATGGTCGCAACCGGGCTTACGGCTCTGACACTTATCGCTGCACTGGTTCCATATGCATGGGCACCGTATTGGGAAGACAAAGGCACTGGCAAAATTATGGACACATATATAATCCCTTTAACGAATGCTGATACAATTAAGGATGTAAAAACCGCAATGGACGATGCTATAAATGCAGCGCAAAAAGGCGACAATTCAACTGCCCTTATCAAAGCGCAGGACGCCGATGCACTCCATGATAAACTGGGAAACAGCCTGAAGGCATGGGACAGCACGAAAGCTTCACAGGTCGAAGACGCATTCACTGCCCTTACGAATGCAGCAAAGAAGGGTGATGTTGCAGGAATGAAGGCTGCACAAAGTACAATCACCCGGATACTGGATGAATATGATGCAACACTCGGTGTGCTGGGTTAAACATCCATTTTCCGATGATGATCTCTTAAGGTCATTTCCGGAGGATCAGTATGTCAAGATATAAAGTATATGTTAACCATTCCCAGTGCTTCGCATGCGGTATATGCGAGGACTTGTGCCCGCGGCGCGTGTTCAGGCTGAAACCCACGGATTTTAAGGGGCCTGAGTATGAGGATAGGATACCGCAGTGGATGGGGACTATTACAGAAGTAGTTGCTGAAGAAATGTGCTTTGGCTGCCGGATATGTGAGAACCAGTGCCCAGTAGGAATAATCGAAGTAACCCAGAAGGAGGCCTGAAAATGTACCTGGATATAGAAAAACATGCTGACAGCAGGCTTGTAAAACCTGTTGCAAGGGATTGCTGCATTTACTGTGGTGCATGCGTATGCGTAAATCCGAGCCCCGGAGTGGGTTTTAAAAACGGGGAACTCGTCTTCGATGAAGAGAGCATAATGTTTGATAAAGACTTGCAGGTCTGCCCGGTCATAAATCCCAACAACTCAACAACAAATCCCCGACCCCCTGTTACGGAAGGGCAAACCGCGGATGAATTCCTGGGTCCTTATCTTGAAATTTGTTCTACAAGAAGCACGGATGAGGTTGTCCTGAAAAAAGCACAGATCGGAGGCACTGTTACTTCCTTGCTTCTTCAGGGGATGAAAGATAACGTTATCGATTCGGCCTTGCTCGTTGACAAAGACAGAGGATGGATCGGGAAACCCAGACTGACTGCAACTTCGCAGGAGATCCTTGATTTCGCAGGCACCAAGCTTTCAGAAGCATCTGTCCTCACCTGCTGGCGGGATGCAATTAAGGCCGGGTATAAAAAACTTGCAATAGTGGGTATGCCCTGCGTGACCATAGCAGAGCATCTTATTGACAACTCTCCTGATTTTAAAGAGTTCAGTGATATACACAAGCTAAGGATAGGCATATTCTGCATGGAAGCTTTCAATTACCGCGGCCTTTTCAATGAATTCCTGAAGGATAACCAGAAAATAAAGCCGGAGAATATCGTGAAAGTGGATGTGAAAGCCAAGATGATAATCCATGAGATAATAGTTGAAGATAAAATCGCAATACGCACCTATAGTTTAAAAGAACTGCACAAATACAGCATGCTTGGTTGTCTTCCCTGCCATGATTATGCGGCAGAATACTCTGATATCTCTGTGGGGTCTGTGGGAAGTGAGGATGGCTGGAATACCACGATAGTCAGGACGGAGCTTGGGAAAAAACTACTGGATTCGGCTGTGGCTTCCGGTCTTCTGGTAAAAAAAGAATTGAAAGACTTAGAACACCTGAGAAAGGTGGCAGCGCTCAAAAAGAAATTGAAGATCGGTGAGAAAACAAGAGAGACGGCATCAAAAGTAACCAGCGAGATGGTAGCCGCTGAAATGGTTGTGAATGGTTACAACTATACCGGGATCTCGGAGCCTATCATAAGAGAAGCGGCTAAGGAGAAAGGGTCACAAGCTCTATGGTAATGGGATGTAGCGATCCTATTATCGCTTTGAATGGGAGGAATTGTATGAGTGTAAAAGTAATGTTTGGCATCATAATTGGTCTTGTATTGATATGGATGATTCCTGCGGTACATGCTGAAGGGGAATTCCAGATTAGCTACTCCTGTGCAGACTGTCACCAGGAGCGGTATGATGAATGGTCGCGTTCGATGCACGCTTTGGCAGTAAATGACCCAATCTTCGAGACAGCATACTTGCATGCACTTCAGTCCGACCCGAAATACAGGAGTTATTGTCTGACCTGCCACTCCCCCACAACAAGAATAACAAACGATTTCAACCTGACAAAATCGATATCGGTTGAAGGTGTTACCTGCAGTTTCTGTCATACCGTCACCGGAGTTGAGAATAACAGTTATAACTTCAATCAAAGCAACCCGATGCAGGGCCCTTATACGGATTCAAAGACCGATGCACATGCTTCTGAATACTCAGGGTTGCATACAAAATCAGAATTCTGCGCAGGGTGCCATGACTTTTCCATCAATGGCGTACCGATTTCCCAGACCTATACCGAATGGAAAGAAAGCTCCTATGCAGCAGAGGGCAAGCAATGCCAGGACTGCCATATGGAAACAAAAACCGGGGCTGCAGCGAAGAACGGAACAATCCGGGAAAAGGTTTACCAGCACTTCTGGTATGGCGGACACACAGGTCAGTTTCTACAGAATGCGTTTCAGATAAATTCCAGTACCCAGAGGACAGGGAACAGGGTTAAAGTTACATTCAATATTACAAATAATAACGTTGGCCACATGATTCCAAGCGGTCTTCCCTCTCGAAAGGTTGTTCTGGTCTTTAATGCAAGCGACAGGCAGGGGCGGGAAATCTATAGCGGTCAGAAGGTATACGCCAAGACCATTGTCGACCAGTATAACAATGAGGTATCCGACTTCTGGAAGGCAGCAGCCGTGGTGAAGGATAACCGGTTCAAGCCGGGAGAAAGCAGAATTGAAGTGTTCGAGTTCGATGCGCCGAACGGTACGGATGAAGTAAATACCCATGCCTCGCTGACATACCAGCTGGAAGCAGAGATTATCACCACTGAAATGGAATCCGTGAATGTGGAATTAGCAAGTGTCAGTAACAGGACAATATTAAATGAGACTGCGGCAGTTCAGGCAACGCCAAAAGGGGCGCCTGCCATTGGATGGATGGGATCCCTCACAGCTATAATAGCAGCAGCCTTACTGGTAATTAGAAGAAAGAAGCAGGGATAGTTTTGACCTAAAATGAGAGTATGGAACTAAAACTGGATAAAGATGAATACACTGTTGGCTATACCCGGATAGGCGGCGGCATTATGATTTTAACGAACTTCCGCCTTTTCATAGACCGCGGGTTCAGGGTGTTCGGGGAGAGAACAAAATCGATCCCGATAAAAGATATTGTTGATGTGAAATTTAGCAAGAGCTTTTTATTCGGGACGGGTATCGATGTAAAATATGCAGAAGAGAACAGCGAACATAGCATTTTTTCTGAATTTACCGTGCCATCAAAAGCAGAAGAAATCGTAGAAAAGATTCGCTCTTTGCAGAAGGGAGATATCCTGAGACCTGTTGAAGTTCCGAAAGGAGAGATGGGGGGTATCCCATTAGAGGAAGCAGAGCAAATTGCGCTGGATTTTATGGAAAAAAGAGCCAGCGGTCTTAAAGCGGATGAAATAAAACATTTCGCAGGCGCATGGAATATTATCCTGTCCAATCATGACAGGTATGCTGTTGTGATAGGCGATGACGGGAAAGTGGAAGCATGGAAGAATATAACGAGGAAACCGGGAAGCACTGACTTTCGAATGAATTCATAAACCGCAAAGAAAAATCCGAAGGTATCACCGAACTAATCCAGAAACTCATGATTCCCAGTACTTCCCGAAAGTCACCCATAATCCAGGGAGTCGCTGCTGCAATATCCCATTATCACGACATGCCTCCAATCTTTTCCTTTTTCCAAGCGACCTTGATAGCGACCTGCCGAGCAACTTTTTGATTTTCATTTCATACTGTGAAAGTACGGTCATATCGTCTTTTTCAAGCGCTTCAGTTATTGTATTGCCGGCAATTTCCCCAGCAAGCATGGCATTATTGATCCCCGCACCAGTAATGGGGTCTGCCATACCTGCGCTGTCGCCCACAAGAAGGACGTTCCCGAAGCAGAGCTTTTCCCTGAGCCCCCCTACCGGGAGGGTACCGGTGATATATTCGATTACCCAGCCATCCAGTCTGTCGGCAGCACCGGATCGCCTGATAAAGGTTTCCAGGCATGTCCGCGGGGATTTCGCTCCCGTTACGCCGACGCCCACTTTCGCAGAGTCATCACCGGTAGGATAAATCCATGCATATCCACCGGGAGCATAATCCGCATTAAAAAAAATCTCCGCAGTATCGGATAAAGGCTTAATCCCCTTCAGATGATACTGGGCACAAATTGCGATTTTTTGCTTCTTCAATCCCATAAGCGTTGCAGTTCTTGAGAAAACCCCGTCTGCACCCACGATTACCTGTCCATTTGCATCTCCACCCTGGAATTTTACCGCGCCTGAAACAAACCCGACCAATGGGGATTCCCATTTGATTTCTGCGCCGGCTTCCTTTGCTTTCATAGCAAGCGCCATATCGAATAAAGGCCTGTCCACAACGAACCCGTTAAGAGTGAAATCATAAAAAGACAGATCCGGAAAGTAAGTCCGCATCTTTGTTATTTTTGACTGGATAACAGTATCATCCGGGATCTCAAGATTTATAGTGCTACTGACATACCCGGCGCATGGAGACCTGCACCTGTTGTTCTTTTCAAGAACCAGAGTGCGATAGCCGGCTTTCGCTACCGTTGTCGCCGTAACAGATCCTGCAGGACCGGCGCCGATAATAATAACATCATACATCAGCGATAAACCCATTCAGGTGAGTAATATTTTGGCAAGAGGTTATCTGTAAGGGTTTTTTCTGCCGGGCTGAGACTTGCGGTTTTCAATTTTATATGGAATCGTTCTTCGAATTTTTTCTTCATTACATCCTTTACTTCTTCCATATCTCGCTGTTCGCCAAGCTCCCTGTCGAGCCAGGTGAGGCCTTCCCGGATGGATGCAATCTTTTTATCAAGGAACTTCTCTTTTGGTATATTTGAGATACGAAGCATTTCCTCTATATCAAAATCAAGTAGCAACGTTCCATTCTGGAGCAGTTTGCCTTCCCATCTTGTCTGGGCATTGCCTGAGATCTTCTTGTTATCGACAACTACATCGTTTATGGGACGGAACGCAGCGTTCAGCCCGTATTGTTTGAGCGTGTCTATGAGGACGCCACACACCTGTTTATACGATTCGATGATGTCAAGGGGAAAGAGGTCGTTGTCAATTGTCCCTACCACGCCGTAGTTTATCTGCCTGCAGCGGTCGTCCGAAAAAGCTATTCCGCCTCCGCTTATTCTCCTTGTGATGGTATAGTCCCTGCACCGCTCAAGGTTGAGTTCTACATCGGCCTTCTGGAAAAATCCGAGTATTATGGATTTCTTAGGCGTCCAGAAAAAGAAGGTGTTCCCTTCGTCTCCCTTTAATATCGCCTCGTCCATTGCCATCATATCGCGTATGTCCACAAGACCGAAATCTATGAAGCGCCATTCTTCCATATTTATCCCTCAAGTGCCTTCATTATTGATTCCGTGAAATCAGAAGGTGCCGTTCCCGGTGACTTGATGTTTTCCTTTTCATAGGTCGCTTCGATATTTTCCTGGATTTTTTCCCGTAATGCCGGGATTCCCTTTAAATTTTCGACAAGTTTGAAAATAGCCTCCTCGGGAAATAAAAAAAAATCGCCTGAAATTGATATGTCCTTTAAAGTGCCGCGTTCGATCATAACGAAAGACCTGATAAGTCCGCCTCTTGACTTATGGATCCCTTTTTTCATGCCTGAAGCGTCCATTTTTATTGACTCCTATGTGCCATGAAATGGTATGATTGTATAAAAAAATACTGCTGCTGTACGCGCCATCGCCAGTTTTATTGATTGTTTCCGCAAAGGCACGGCAAAAGTCGATGATGTGATGAGGTGCCTTGTGGAAAAGCGTATTAAGACATAACGTACATTTTATTCAGGATGATCATTGGAGCATCTTCTTTTGCGGGAAGCTTCCCGGAATTAGAAGCTGAAGTTGATTCAATTGAGTTGTACATCCCGAAACTGGATGTATATGATGGAACGAAGTTAATAAAATCCCGTATTGAAAAAATTAAGGATTTTCTTTTTACGTACGAACTGTCCACTTCGATTCATGCCCCTTATTTCAGCGATTCGCCCAATTATCCGCAGGAGTTGGTTGTGGACACGGCGCATTTGAACGGGACGCAGGAGAGACTTCTGAAAGAGAGTATCATGATCGCAGAAGAGCTTAGTTCAGGCGTCGTCGTGATTCACCCCGGCATGGCAGGAATGAGCCGATCCGGCGCTTTTGACAGGATGACATCAGGTTTATCAGGCATTGCGAAGTTCGCTGAAGACAGAAACGTCATGCTTGGACTTGAAAACAAGGAGGGGACAAACCCGGAAAACTTATGCTGCGGCGCCTCTGAATTAATTGAAGCCGTGGAAAAGATAGATTCACCAAACCTGAGAATTACCTTTGATATAGGTCATGCTAACCTGACATGCAAAGGAAATGCGTCAAAGCTTCGGGAATTTGCCTGTGATATCAAAGAATATGTAGTTCATGTGCATGTCCATGACAACAGAGGCATACCGACCGAGAAATATTGGGGAGATCTCCACGGCGCGCCGGGGGCAGGGAGCATAGATTTTTCTGTTCTGGAGGAGCTTGATTTTGAAGGTGTTTACAATCTTGAGGTATTTTCGATAGAGGATGTCAGGGTTGGTAAGAAGATGCTTATGGGGATGAATGGGAAGCGGGGGCTTTCTGATGGAGCTAAAAAATAAAGAAATGGCCCACAAGCCGAATTTAGCTCATGGCATCAAATTGAACTTTTGTATCGGCGAAGACTTGCAACCAACGTACCTTTCCCTTTTCTATTATCACTTTCCAGGCTGCTGGAATGCTCCAGCATTTCACTTTTTCGCCCCTAAATGAAGCCGATGCCCGCCCGAGAAGCACAAATTCCTTGTCGCGCTCAAAAACTTCCGAGATTTCAATTTTATAATCAGGGAATGACTCAAAATAGGCTGACCAACCTGATTTCATTAACGGCACTCCTTTATGTTCGTGTCCAATGTTGTCAATAAAAACATGATCAGGTGCCATAAGTGAACATATTTTTTCAACATCTCCCGCATTTATCGCATCAATAAAATTTAAAACTACATCTTTCATTTGAATGCTAATACAGCAAGAATGAAGAAAAAACCAATGCAAACTCACATCCCCTCCCTCAACTCCCTTATCCTGTCCCTTATCTTTGCCGCCCTCTCAAACTCCAGGTTCTTCGCTGCCCTGTGCATCTCGGCCTCAAGTTCCACAATATAATTGAACATCTCCTCCTTCGGCGGCATCGCCTCCTCGACAACTGCCCGCGGCTCTACAGCCTTCCTTATCGTCTGCGGCGTGATGTTATGCTCCCTGTTATACTCCATCTGCATCGCCCGCCTGCGGTTTGTTTCATCCATCGCCCTCTGCATCGAACCCGTTATATTGTTGGCATACATCACCACCCTGCCTTCGATATTCCTCGAAGTCCTGCCTATGGTCTGTAAAAGCGAGCGGTCTGAACGCAGGAAGCCTTCCTTGTCTGCATCCAGTATCGCCACAAGTGCCACTTCCGGCAGGTCAAGCCCCTCCCGGAGCAAATTGATACCCACGAGCACATCGAACTCACCAAGGCGCAGGCCCCTGATTATTTCAATGCGCTCAAGCGTCTCTATCTCTGAATGCATGTAGCGCGCCTTTATGCCCACGCCGAGAAGATATTCGGTCAGGTCCTCGGCCATCCTTTTCGTCAGGGTCGTGACAAGCACCCTGTGTTTTTTTGCGGTCTTTGCATGGATCTCTGCAAGCAGATCATCTATTTGCCCTTCCACTGGCTTCACCGCGATCTCGGGGTCCACAAGCCCCGTGGGGCGGATTATCTGCTCCACCACCTGCGAACTGCGGGCTATTTCATATTCGGCAGGAGTGGCTGAAACATATAGTATCTGGTTTACGCGCGCCTCGAATTCATCAAAATTAAGCGGGCGGTTATCATAAGCTGAAGGCATCCTGAAACCGTAATCCACCAGTGATTCCTTTCTTGCATGGTCGCCTGCATGCATACCCCGAAGTTGCGGGATTGTGACATGCGATTCATCAATAACAATGAGATAATCTTTCGGGAAATAATCAAGAAGCGAATAAGGCGGCTCCCCGGCACGTCTTCCGTCCATGTGGCGGCTGTAGTTCTCTATTCCCTGGCAGTACCCGATCTCATGCATCATCTCGATATCGAATTTTGTTCTCTGCTCAAGGCGCGCTGCTTCAAGGATTTTCCCTGTTCGCTTGAGATCCTGCAACCTTTCTTTGAGCTCTTCTTCGATTGATTCAATTGCTATATCTATTTTTTCCTGCGGCATCACGAAATGCTTTGCGGGATATATCACAACAGCATCGCTTTCCCGAAGCTTCTTCCCTGTCAGGGTGTCAAACTCGGAAATACGCTCTATCTCATCCCCGAAGAGTTCAATCCTGGTACCGTTCCCGGCATATGAAGGAAAGACTTCAATTGTATCCCCGCGTACCCTGAATTTCCCTGTGCTGAAATCCATGTCGTTCCGTTCATACTGCATGTTCACGAGCCCTGATAGTATCTCCCTGCGCCCCATCTCCTCACCTTTCCTTAAGAGAAGCGCCATTTCCCGCCATTCCTGCGGCGAGCCGATGCCGTAAATGCAGGAGACGCTTGCCACCACGATAACGTCGCGCCGCTCGAACAACGACCTCGTGGCCGAAAGGCGCATCCTGTTTATTTCCTCGTTTATGGATGCATCTTTCTCGATATAGGTATCTGTCTGAGGGATGTATGCTTCAGGCTGGTAGTAATCATAGTAGCTCACGAAATATTCCACTGCATTTTCCGGGAAAAATGCCTTGAATTCGGAATAAAGCTGTGCAGCAAGGGTTTTGTTATGCGAGATAACAAGGGTGGGTCGCTGGATCTGGTTTATCACGTTCGCCACCGTGAAAGTCTTGCCCGAACCTGTGACCCCGAGCAGCGTCTGGTGCTTCATTCCGTGTTCTATGCCGAAAATGAGCTTTTCTATTGCTTTTCCCTGGTCACCTTTTGGCTCAAAGCCTGATATGAGTTTAAATGACAATGGTGGGCTCCTTGATTATTTACGGAAAATTTAAAAACTAAATACCTTCGAATGAATCCGGTAATTTGAATTCTACACCTTCAAGAAGTTCTGGATCGATATCTCCTTTCGGAAGATGCGATAACTTGCATCTTCTTATTTCGGTGCATTGCCACTGGCAGGCTGTGCATTTTTTCATGAAAATATACATTCAACTCATGAATTATAAATTTTCTCAATCCGAATTGTTAAGAAGTCAGAGCCCTCCACCAGGGGCTTTTTATGGTTTCAACATTCCCAGAAGCCGCGTCAATATCAGTTTGTATATTAATAGAGACTGGTATCAGGAATAATAACCTCGCAGGCTTTATTCCATCCACATGATATAATACCTTGTTTTCTTCTGATTTAAGTTCAATTTTCTGAATAGTCTGATTTATAAGTTCTTTTTTAGCAGTTAATTCTTCTGGGGTAATACTTATGACTATCGAGCCATTGTCTGTTAGAACTGAAAAATTTCCTGTTTGGACGTTTATTGTTTCATTAGTTTCTACTTCTGCATTCCCTTCCTTAATATGTATTTTGTCTCCTTCTTTATTTATGGAGATATTCTTTCCATTAACATTAACTTCTATCGAAGTGGCAGAATAAGAATTTTGATTTGTTTCAATTATTATTTGACTCTCACTAACCCTTATTTCGCTTCTATTTATTTCAACAGGAGGAGTTGCATTTTCAGTTATTTTGACCCCGGGAGCTATTATCATACCGGGTGCAATCACTACGCCGGGCGCTTCTATACGTCCTTTAGTGATATTCACGCCAGGAACTGTTATACCTTCCTTGGTAATATTTACGCCGGGTGCTTCTATACCTTCTTTAGTAATGTTCACGCCAGGCGCAGTTATACCTTCTTTAGTGATAATTGTATTATTCACTACTATACCTTTTTCAGTGACATTCTGTTCAGCTAAAGCAATATGCATAGCTATGATTAAAATTGTGAAGATCGGGAGCAAAATTTTTTTCATATATAGTTAATAGATTTGGAATAGCTATATATTTTATTGACTCGATCTCGGCTTATCCCGGAAGGACCAGACATAAGAAATAAGTCATTATAGCACATATTTTGCCCTAAACAGTCGAAAATTCGTGCTATTCAAGAGGCGCATCCATTAAAACAAGGATTGGACTGCGCCCAATTAGTAGACAGTCAGTTAAGCTACTATACTTAAAATTAACGCCTTCTAAAAATTGATCGGCGATTTATAGCCGATCGACAAATGAAGGCTTTTTGAATTGTATACCTCCTGATGAAACGGTCAATGTTCGCAAGTGCATCATTGTAGTTGCGTACTCGTTCAAATAGACCACCTCACACTTTAAAGTCTTTATGAAACTCTCTACAAAAGCGTTATCGTACGGGTTACATGTATGACTCATGCTTACCCGGATACCATGTTCTTTCAGGCATTCCGTTATTATATCACATATTTAATAACAAACCATAAGCATTGGCGCTCTCTTTTCATGAGCATGATTCTTGACCAAAAGATTTATCTATAATTAAAAACTACAATAAAAGCGGTAGTGTTAACGCCGTTAACTTAGAACCCTACAGATGGGGTATTCCTCTCTCACCTAATAGAGACTTGGAAATAGTATCTCTCTTTAAGTTAACAGAACTCACTAACAAGTAAAGTCATATTATAATCACATGCTCATGAAAGTGCTGGGGTGGTAGCGGCTTGAGACTAAAGTGGATATGAAAGCAGTTATTTGCAATTATTGATACTCCAAAAAAGATACAGAACTAGATTGCATCATAAAAAAGAGTTATAAGAAATTGCAGTATTATATGAGCCAGAATGAGTTAAACGCAATAAATAGGAGTCAAAAAATGCAGGGTTACGATAAGGCATCATGACGTACCTTTTAAACAGTATCATATCATCAGATAAAAGGAAAAACCTTCTTCTACTGTTACGACAAGGACCTAAAACAATGGGAAATATATGAAAGCTAAGGGGTTATTAAGTCTTCTGGCATTTTCTGAAAAAAGAAGAGTTATCCTTTTAATGCTGCAGGAAGAACCAAAAACACTCAGAGAAATAAACGACTATTTCAAAGCAACATCTCCCGAGATACTTCCTCAAATAAGGAAATTAGAAAAGGGAAATTTGATTTCTCAGGAAGGTAAGAAATACGTTTTAACAGAAATTGGAGAAATAGTAACTCAGTGCTTTAATCAACTATCTCAAACTTTAGAAATATTTGAAAGTAACATGAGATTCTGGAAAGAACATAGCATTAGTGGAATTCCTCCAGAATTCCGGATGCGACTTTATGAATTAGGAGATTACAAAATTTTCGAGGGTACTCCAACCGAGATTTTTAAGCCACATGAAGAGTATATTAAAAACCTTTTAAAATCAGAATGGGTAAGGGGAGTCTCCCCAGCACTACATCCTGAATATCCAAAGGTTGTGACCATGCTGGCAGAAAGAGACGTAGACATATCGATTGTGGTACCAAGGGAGGTTTTCGAAAAGTTACATAAAGAATATAAAAAGGAACTACAGGAGTACCTAAGCTATGGAAATGCCTCTCTGAGAATAAGCGACGAACAAATTAAAATCGCCTGCACCACATCTGACACATTTCTCTCAATGCGGCTTTTCTTAAGAGATAATACTTATGACTTCTATAAGAATATCATAAGCTATGGAAAATCCGCTTTGAAATTGGGTGAGGATTTGTTCAACTATTATGAGAAGCGTTCCGAAAAAATTGAATTGCAAGATATCTGAATGCGAGTATGTATGTCCACTCCCCATGAACTATTACACTTCTAAAAATTGTCTTTTTGCGGTTGGCGTGTAGGGGAATGTAGATTAAACCAGCTACCCAGCTATAAAGTAAAATAATAGTATCAAATTTAACTAAACCTGAAAGAACAGACGCCACAAAGATGAGATGAAATGAAGAATTTAGAAATTGAAGGATTATTCTTGTTCTTCGCTCTCCAAAATAAACTGGAATGGTGGTCATTCCTGCTACTGAATCCCCTTCTACGTCTTTACAATCAAATAACACTGTATTTATGAAGCTTTTGAAAAAGAAAAAAATGAAGAACCAAAATCTTTGTAAATAATTGTCAGTAAAATTATATATAAATGCTATGATTGTAAAAGCCCATGTAAATGCCACTATGAAATTTTTAATACCCAATCCCTGTTTAAATTTAATTGAGATACTCCCAATTTTAAGTCCTTTTGTATATAAAAAACCAATCACAAATGGAAATAGTACTACAAGTGGAGAAACTTTTTTTAATACAAGAATCAAAAATGTGATGAATAAAAGATCAGATATTATGAAAAAGACAATATTCTCATTGGCATTTTTTTCTTCAGGTCGATTCACCTCATCTTCCTTTGATTTTAAAGTACGATCTAAAGTATAGACTGAGTATACAACAAAAGAAAAGGCAAAACATAGAACTAAATCCGAAGCTTTTCCTGTAAGAAGAAAAGCTGTATGTAACCTGAACCAACCAGAAATCCCATTTATAATAGAACTCTTCAGAACTTTTAGTGTAGCCGCAAACCCCATATTTGATGAACTAAACTAAGGATATCATATTAGTAACGACATATAATTTTAGTTTAATGATATAATTTTAATTCAATGATATAATATTATAAAAAATAACTAATATATACTTTGATTATCATAAATAAAAGTTAGTAAGAATCTGAAAACAGTAACTCAACAATAGACAATGTTTGAGGTTCGAAGCAAGATACTCAAATATATGAGCCTGTTGTATTTTACAATATGCCCTAAATGGTTTTTCAGATAGACCCGCGTCGTTTACCATTGTATAAAAAAGGGGGATATACCAATGGAAAAAATATATAGAGCAGAGGTGGAGCAATATGGATGATATTAAAGTAGAAATTAGCAATGAAAGTGCTGTATTGATAAACGACCAAGTGCAAGCAATTGTGCCTGCATTTCAGACCCAGATAAGAGATTTTGCGCCAGTGCGGGGGACAGATGCTGATATTCATCTTTGCTTTAAAAAATAAAAAATACTTAAAGCTTGCTGGTTTCGACTTCAGAGTATAATGAACGGAGGAATAACGATGAAAATAAGTAAAAGAGTCAGAATGCTTGCCCTGTTGGAGACGGAGCTACTCGAAGAAGTTGTATTAGCGCCATCCATGAGTCCGGATGCGAATCGGATATGATTAAAAAAGCCTGGATATCATGGAATATTATCTTCACAGCGTTTATCGGTAGCCAGGCCGAATCACTGGGTTCAAATCCCAGGAGCGCATTGGCCCGGTTACAATACCGGGTAGAATCGTATAAACAACATAAAGGGAGGTGAACATAGTGAGAAAATTACTTATTTCTGCTGTATTTCTGGCAACCCTTTTGATAGGAACAGTACTGCCTGCTGCCGCTAATCCGCAGACCAACAATGGCGCTATCAATCAAATCCAAGCAGCAGCCCCGATTGGTAGTGTTGCCGTTGGCAGCCCAGCTCTTGCAGGAAATGTAGTTCAAGTTCAAAACGCGCGTCTGCAGCAGTGCAATCAAAAGGCGAACAGCGATAATCCGCTTGGAATTACCACATTAAATCCAATCGGGATTGGCATTAACAGCCTTTGCAGTTGAAGACAACTATCGATGATGCTGGAATAAATAAGGAAAAATAAGTATTTGGAGGAAGACAAAATCTTCCTCTAAATCTGTTTATTAGTATCAAATCGGAGGAGGTGGAAAAATTGAAAAACATATTGATGTCAGCTCTGCTGATAATCTTGATGTCAGGGGCGTTGATCCCTGTAAATCATGCGGCTGAAACTGGTTCAGGCGGATTTCAAATGAACAACGCGCTTGGTATCCAGTTGCAAATCGCAGTCCCCATATCCATTTCTGTCTTTGGCAGTAATGGTCCTCAGGGCGTAGGTCAATTCCAGGGAGAAGATTTTGGGCAAAAAAATCAATATTAAAGTGATAGATAATTTTGCCTTGACGAACGTAACTTCATTGTTACAGACAAAAAAGCAATAGTCATATCGGAGGCGCATTGGCCCGATTAAAATGCCAAGCAGAATTGTATGAACAAGATGAAAGGAGGTGAGAAAATGAGAAAATTATTAATGTTGGCATTGCTGGTTCCTATCTTGATGGGAGCAATGTTGCCTGCAATAGGTCTAGGTGATAACAACGCTATCATCACCCAGACACAGGTTGCTACGGCCTCAAGAGATAATAACGCTGTTGTCACCCAGACGCAAATCGCAATGGTTTCAGGTGGTAACAACGTTGACCAGTATACCGATACAACCGTCATTCCTGAATTCGAGCCGGACATATGGTGTAAACGGTATAATACTGTTATAAGGAAGGTACTAGTGGTACGCCACATTGATTATGATGGATGCAGAATCATTAAATATGCAAATCCCGAAGCTTCACTAATCAAAACCATTATGGTGGACTACTAGTGGTTCGCCACACTAATTATGATAGAGCCGCTTTAGTTTAACTCCCGCAATCCGCGTTCCATTACATACTCTTAACCGATGCACATTAAATCAATTTGACCTTACACAAACCTTGGCCTTGCGGACAGCCTTACCGCAAGAGGATTTCTCTTGAAAGGGAAGCCAGAAATCTCACTCGATATCCTTTCATTGAGTTCAGAGGCACTCATCTTAACATTGGCAGGCTTATTGGGGAGCGATTCTCCCCTAATCGTTACTGTGAGATTATCATTGCCAACTTCCTCATCCCCCACAACAGCCACATAAGGAACCCATTCTTTCCCTGCATCTCTTATCTTCTTGCCCACGGTCTCATCTCGGTCGTCTATATCCACCCTGAAATCCAAATTTTCCGCCACTTTTTCAGCATATTCCATATGCTTTTCAGCAACCGGGATTATGCGCACCTGCGTGGGTGAAAGCCATACAGGCAACATGGGGACGATACCCTTCTCAGAATTCATATTCGCTTTCTCAAGCAAAGCATAGATGCATCTCTCGATAGCCCCGCTTGGTGAGCAGTGCAGTATCAGCGGCCTGTTCTCCTTCCCATCCGAATCCACATACTTTATGCCGTACCGTTCGGCATTTTCCACATCTATCTGGACCGTGGATAGCGCGCTTGCCTTATCCATCGCATCCACGAAATTGAACTCGAACTTCAGGACGAAATAGAAGAATCTCTGGTCCCAGAGTTCTATCAATACGGGTTTGTTGACGGTTTTCACAAGCCCGACTATAAAATCCTTATTCTCCTCATAGAAATCCCGTGTAAACCTTATGGCGACCTCATAATCCGAAAGGTCAAGCCCGATCTTTGAAAGAACATTTATGCACATATTGTACTGTTCGAAGAACTGGGATTTTGCGGCTTCAATGTCCCTGCAAAGGGTATGCATATCTGGCATCGTAAAAGCGCGAAGCCTCCGCAGGCCCACAAGTTCACCGCTTTGCTCTTTCCTGAAGCTGTACCGCGTGAGTTCGACCATCTTAAGAGGCAGGTTCCTGTAGGATATTGTCATATCATGGTTCATGAGGAACTGGCCGAAGCATGCCGCAAAGCGCAGGAAAAGCATCTTCTTGTCAGCCTCTATCGAATATTGCCTGGCGGGGAAGCGGTCAAGGTACTTCTTGAGCGTCGGGTGGTTCATGTCGTACATCAGCGGTGTTTCCACTTCCATAGCACCTTTTTTTGCCGCCTCATCCAGGACATAATTCTCAAGCAGGCTTTTAACAAGCCTTCCTTTCGGGTAGAAGCGCATATTCCCGGGGTCTGAGCCTGGCTCATAATCTGCAAGCTCAAGACGCCTCATGAGTTCAACGTGGGGAGGTATTTTATCGACTGCCCTGCTCTTGTGGATCTCATAATTCACGAATTTCTTGAGTTTTTCATGCCCTGTGAAATCAAAGTCATCAGGTTTTACAAGTTCGCCTTCGGGTGTCAATATATGCCAGTAGGAAGTTGCTTTTGCCTCAGATTTCAAAGCCTCTGATACTACTTCTTCTTTCTCCACTTTGACAGGCGTAATGCATTTTTCTCCGCCATCTCTTATAGTTCTTGAAAGCTCTGACAGCGGATGGCCCTTGCATTTTATTGTGAAAGATTTGTACCAGCCAAATGGCGCGCGTTTTACTTCAAATGCGGCTTCCTTGAGCAGTTCTTCAAGTCTTTTCAGCGCCTCGATAGCTGCTTTCGGGGAGGACAGGCTGGAGCTGAGGTGGGCATAGGGATACAGCATTATACGGTTGGTCTTGACCTGTTCCGTGACCTTCTTTATCTCAAGAGCGGTCTGTCTTGCCACATGTTCAATGTTATCCTCATCGTTTTTCTCAACTGCTATGAAAACGGTGAGGGCTTCCTCCATGCGCCCTTTCTTGAGTTCGTCCCCGATTTTTTCAGCCACCGGCGTACTTCTTTTTGTTTCGTATTCTATATAATCAGAATGAATAAGCAATATCTGCATTTTATCACTTTCATGCCCCTACACAACTATAAAGCTTAAAGTTTTGTCGGTTTTCTTTTGATTTAATATATTGATTAACATTATTATAATGTACATTTATTCGATACTTTTATATAGTTTGTTGTCTAACATACGTCTGACAAATGTCAGACAAAAGGCATACAGATGTCAGATAAATGTCATTCAAAGTATGCATCCTCCAAAGGGAGATACCAAAATGCAAAGAGTAACACTAAGGCTCCCGGAACAGCAATTAAAAATGATCGACATGTTAGTCGAGTATGGTGAATTTCCGTCCGCAAGTGAAGCAATCAGGACGGCTATCAGGGATTTAATCGATCAGAGAAGCGAGAAACTGGTTGGAAGGATGAAATTATTTGATAAAGCGCAGGAGCAGTCGTCAAAAGTTGATACTTTCCTGCGTTTGAAAGAAGAGCAATAAGAAAAATACTGAGGGGATGAATATGGAATCATTTGTACAAGATGCCCTTAAAATGGCAGAAAAGGAACAGCAGTTGAAGAGAGCAGCGGCAGGCGCGGCCGAAGATGTCGAAGATTTCGGGACGCCCAAGATAGTCGTTGTGGGGTGCGGAGGCGGCGGCAATAATACGGTAAACCGTCTTTATAACATCGGGGTAGCGGGTGCGGATACAATCGCAATAAACACAGATAAGATCCACCTTGATATCACGCAGGCGGATAAGAAAATCCTGATAGGCAAATCAATAACAAGGGGACTTGGGGCCGGGGGATTCCCTGAAATAGGGAAGAGAGCGGCTGAACTTGCAAGGGGAACACTTGAAGAGGTCTTGAGGAACGCGAACCTTGTGTTCGTTACTGCGGGCATGGGCGGCGGAACAGGAACAGGTGTAGCTCCTGTGGTTGCGCAGATAGCCAAGGACCAGGGTGCGATCGTAATAGGGATGGTCACAAGCCCGTTCAGGGTCGAAAGAGCAAGGATGGTCAAGGCTGAAGAAGGTCTTGATGATCTCAGGAATGCAGCGGATACAGTTATCGTACTTGATAACAACAGGCTGCTTGATTATGTGCCCAATCTCCCAATAGACCAGGCATTCTCGGTTATGGACCAGCTGATATCCGAGACAGTAAAAGGCATATCCGAAACAATAACCCAGCCCTCTCTTATCAACCTCGACTATGCTGATGTACGTGCAATAATGAAAGGCGGAGGGCTGGCTGTTATGCTCGTCGGAGAAGCAAAGGGACAGGATAAGGCAAAAGAGGTCGTAAGAGCCGCATTGAACCACCCGCTGCTTGATGTGGACACGGCTGGCGCAACAGGATGCCTGCTCCACATAACAGGCGGACCTGATATGTCCCTCCACGAGGCGGAACAGATAGCATCCTCTCTGACCTACGAACTTGACTCCCACGCTAATGTAATATGGGGCGCAAGAGTCAGGAAGGATTACGAGAGCAAGGTGCGCTGCATGGCTATTATGACAGGTATCAAATCAGCCCAGATAATGGGACCAAAGGATGACAAGGTACCCGTAAGGAAGCCCCTGGCAATCGAACAGAGCGCCAGGACGCCGGCCCCAAGAACTCCAAGAGTCGCAAGGGGCTCAATAATCGACCAGATAATGTGAAAAAATATGAAATGCAAACACTCGAACATCAACTGCGTGACACGCATTATCAACCAGGCATGGGAAGAGATGCGTGCATGCGAGTATGGTGTATCCTGCAACTATAAGGAAAAGCGTCTACTAAAGGCTTAAGTCCGGCAAGAATCTCGCCGGGCTTTTTTTTCTTTTTAATGCATAAGAATAATCTATAAGCGCCTGCATACTTTAGTGCATGGATTTATCGGATACACTGAAAAAATTAAAAAACGATGAGATAAGTCTTGAAGAGGCAGAACGCCAGCTCAGGATAATTAATTTTGAACGATTATCTAATATTGCTAATGTGGATATCCACAGATCCAAACGCACAGGAATTCCTGAAGCTGTGATAGCGGACTGCAAGACTTGTGATGAAGTGGTGTCCATAGCGCGGGTACACCTGAAGAGCGAAGGACGAGCTATAATAACCCGGGCCAGTGATGAGAATTACAAAACACTTAAACTGCTTGCAGAGGAGACAGGGGAGAATATCAGTTGGTCAAAGCGCGCCAGGATTGTCGTTATGGGCGGTTCTGTTGAAAGAACCGGAGGAAAAGTGGGTGTAATTTCAGCAGGCACTGCGGATATCCCGGTCGCGGAAGAGGCAAGGGTGATAGCTGAGGAAATGGGATGTTCCGTCACTACCATTTACGATGTCGGTGTGGCCGGGATTCACAGGTTGTTCCCCGAACTAACAAAACTTGTTCAGGCTGGCGTAGATGCCATTGTTGTTGCGGCCGGGCGCGAAGGTACGCTTCCCACGATTGTTTCGGGACTGGTAGATGTGCCTGTTATAGGCGTCCCGGTATCGACTGGTTACGGAGCAGGAGGAAAAGGTGAAGCTGCACTCTTGTCAATGCTCCAGTCCTGTTCGGTTTTAACAGTAGTAAATATTGACGCAGGTTTTGTTGCAGGAGCCTTTGCGGCGAGAATTGCAAACCTGGCTGCAAAGAACAGGACCGGTATCATTTTTTCGATGTAACTTACTCCAAATATCATTTCAATAGCGAAGATTATTTATATGGTAAAATTCAATATACAGTTATTGTATTCTTGTATTTTTTTAGAAAATAATCAAGAGAGGTAAGACCGATGAGAATCAGAGTAGTTAGTTCAAAAGAGGAGATAAGTTCCCTCGGAGCGGGTGAGAAAATCATTCATCTTGCATTCAGGCCATCGAACAAAGACATCTTTGCATTGGTGCAGTCATGCCCTAATGTAAAAGCTATACACATACCAAGTTCTTATATCAAGACAATCTCAAACTCGACAAAGATGTTCCTTGATATGCAGGGTGTTGCGTTGCTGGAAGGCGATGTATGGGGGCACAGGAAAGATATTAATGAATATTCCGAGATCAAACCTGAAGTTTTTGACAGGATGCAGGAACTCAAGTCAGAAGGCTTATCCGAGCCCGAAGTCCTTTCCAGGCTCGGAAGAGAGACCCGCCTCAGTGAGGATTTATTAAAATTCCTGTTGAAAGAAAAGGTAAAAAAGAAATAATTTTTTTCTTGTTTTTCTTTTCTTTTTTTAATTATTTTTAAAAATTAAGAATCAATATTCTTATTAGCCCAATTATCGTATGGTGGGCATTTTTTTCTGTATTTCATCAAGCAGTTGTTCATCACTCTTGCCTTCAGCAGAGATCCCGAGGTCTTTTGCCATCTGCCTGATTTTTGATGATTTTTCTTTCCGGGTGTCGCCCTCTTTGATTGATGTTTCAACTTCCTTAACTTCAAGTTCAGCTTCCTGTTTTGCTTTTTTGAACTCACCGGTTGCTTTTCCAAGAGAACGCGCAAGTTCCGGGATTTTGCTTGCCCCAAACAAAAGGATTACAATCAAAAAAATAAATACTATTTCCTGTGGTCCAAATGCCATGTTTATCCTGCTGTTCTTATATTTAATTTTTCATTCGATTTTATTTTCGAACGTATTTCTTCAACAAGTTGTTCAGAAGTTTTGTTCTTCACGTCTATACCCATTTCGATTGCCAGATTATAAATCTTTGTTTCTTTATCATTTATTTGTTCACCTGGCTGCTTTACCTCACGTTCGGCTTCAATCTGTGCTTTTTTGAATTCTGCCATTGCTTTGCCCAGTGAACGTGCCATTTCCGGTATTTTATCGGGCCCAAATAAAAACAGGGCTACAACCAGTATCAATATCAATTCTGACGGTCCTATCAGTCCCATAATTATAATGTTATTGCCTCAATACATAAATCTTTGCCCGGATTAACTTCCTTTAATGACTATATATTCTCTAATATATAACTACTATTGTGAAATGTGTGGTACTCACACTTAATACCATGTCCATAGAAATTTGAACTCTCCCAGAATTTCCCTGAAACGGGATATCCGGAGGTGTAATATGGTCGCTAAAAAAAACTCCAAACATAAATCCAAAACTAAAAAAACAAAGAAGTAATTCCATTTTACCCACTTCTTTTTTTCTGACTTCTAATTCGTGAGGTTGACTGCAATCTCAGAAAAGTTTATGGCCAGCCATAACCCTATTGACATAGGGTGAAATTTTATGACAAACCTTAGCGAGATACATGTCACACGAACAATAGTTAATGAATTCCTTGATGATTTCATGCAGAATATTCTTGACAGCGATGTTATCGTTGTCGGCTCCGGACCGTGTGGGGTTGCGGCTGCAAAATATGCGGCTGAACTTGGAAATAAAACCGTGATGATAGAGAGGAATCTCTATGCAGGCGGAGGTATGTGGCAGGGAGGCTACCTTATGCCAAAAAATACGGTCAGGGCGCCTGCCCACAAGATACTTGAGGAATGCAATGTAGCCCTCACTGAAGTGGAAGAAGGGCTTTATGTCTGCGATTCCTTCGAAATGGTCTCCAAGATGCTGCAAGCAGCATGCGATGCCGGGGTAAAGCTTCTTAACTCCACGAATGTTGACGACCTGATACTTAAAGAAAATCATGTCGAAGGTGTGGTCATCCAGTGGTATCCTGCAAAAATGATGCCTCCGTTCATGACATGTATGGATCCCATCGCGATCAGGTCAAAAGTAGTCATAGATGCCACAGGGCATGACTCGATCCTTGTGAAGCGACTGAGCGAGCAGAGATCAGGCATCCCTGTCCCGAAAGGCTGCGGTTCCCTCTGGGTCGATGAGGCGGAAAAACAGACAGTGGAACTCACGCATGAGATATACCCGGGCCTGATAGTGGCGGGAATGGCTGCGACATCCACTTACGGAGCGCCGCGCATGGGACCGACTTTTGGTGGAATGCTTCTTGCAGGGAAAAAAGCTGCTGAGCTTGCCCATGAGAAGATCACAGGGACAAAAGCAGAAAGTATCGGAAAATATAGGATTCCTGCTTAACCTTTTTCCCTATCTTTTTACACAGATTGGATGGATTTCCCATGAAAAACTTAAAGCTATCCACTTAAGCACCACCGTTTTTCATGCTTCATGCATGAAGTATGAAAATCCTAATCATTGTTGTTAGTTTTTGTATTCTTGATATGAGCAGTGAAGGCTGCACGGATTATAGGACATAATCCTATCGTGGAAACTATGCATTATTATTTCTCGTATGCATGAATGCGCCCTTGAACACGTATGGGAAATTGTTCCAAGAGAACGGAAAAGGGCGGGTACCCGCAAAGTGCCGTACGGAGTTCCCCAATATCGGCAGCCACGATCCTGAATACAGGTGAACCGAAAGTCACCTCGGTATGATGTGGCATTATGGGGATGCTCGACGTTTGGCAATTATGTTTGTTTGCTTACGTTCTACGATACGATTCAGATGTCAACGCATCCCTCAGTGCCCTGCTGTTTGTTGCATTTCTCACTGGTCCAACCGGCCATATTGGAGGTAGGGCGGCTTCATCAAGCCCCCGGCTTTACCCGAGGGAAGCTGCCCAGCCCATCACTAATACGCCCTTACCTCGCAGCTGGGATATCAGTCCTTCAGTCCTTCATGATTTCTTGATCGGCACCTTGAGCATGAGCGCACCCACATTGTCCGTTGGGGCTAAGCTTGCGAAATTGGGGTGACACATGGCACACTGCGGTACGAAGTTACTCAGGGGAACCGAGCGGCGATAGACCCATTTACCTTTCACGCGCTGGACATCTGTATACGGTTGACCTTTGAGTGCCTGTGCAAGCGCCGTTTCCTCAAATTTGTCCTGCGGGTTGTCATTCTCACTGATGGGGGCGAAGGTGCCTACGAGCCGGAAATTCGTTTGCGAGTCGCTAAACAAAAGCCCGATGGACAGGTTTCCCTCTGCGACGTTTTCCGGTGTGGTATCACCGATTTCTTTCACAAGTGCCGCGAGGAGCATGTTGGTCAGGTGGTCGCTGGTCCGCTGGGCGAAGGCGATTGCCTCAGTAGAGGGGGGCTGGTTGTTACCGTGGGCGAACGGTGGTATTGTAGGCATAATTACTGGTGGTATTGGAGGTATATTTACTGTTGTTCCTGATATTGAAATATCGCTCATCGAAGTAATTTCAGGTTCTTCTGATTTTTTTGCTTCTATTATTGATGCTGCTGACATTACGATAATAATGGCAAGCAACATTGTCACTACTTTTTTATTCATTTTGCATTCTCCTTATTTATTTATAAATTAATGATGCATTCACCACACCACCCTTGCGGGCAAATCCCCCTGCATCTCGGATTTTTTAAAACGTGGTTGATTAAAGAGACTCAAAAGCAACATGAGACGTTTTTTACCACTCCCTGAACACTTCTTTGCGTTAACATATATAAATAGCTTTCTACAAATTATAATTATTGTTAATTATAATGCTCATGTATTTTTAATGAAACGGATGGGAGCATTTCGACGCCCATATACGTTCGCCGTACCTGACACAAAGAAATTCTTTCCTGTCATATTGCCTGCAGGGTATGCTTAATACATACCATAACACATAATAACACATAATAATCCAAGTGACAAAGAAAGATCAAAGATTTTTTATTGAAATGGTCAAAATCCATGAAAGTAATCGCAATCACAGGAAAAGGCGGAACGGGCAAGACCGCAGTAGCGGCAATGCTCATAAGGCACATCTCAAAAGGCACAAAAACCCTCCTCGCCATCGACGCCGACCCGGACTCAAACCTGCCCGACGTCCTCGGCGTCAAAGTCGATAAGACGATAGGTGACATGAGGGAGTTCATGCTGCAAGAACGGGATAAGATGCCCCCCGACACCAATAAGGAAAGGGTGCTTGAGTCAAAGGTTTACGAGGTCCTGACCGAGATGCCAAGATATGACCTCCTTGTCATGGGACGCCCTGAAGGTTCGGGGTGCTACTGTTTTGCGAATAACCTCCTGCGCGGGATAATGGACAGGATTCTTAAGAACTACGACCTGACTATCATCGATACTGCTGCGGGTCTTGAACACCTCTCGCGCAGGATAATACGCGACGTTGACGAACTCCTGGTGGTCACTGACGGCTCACGGCGGGGTTTACAGACTGCGGAAAGGATACGGGAGCTTGCGAAGTCGTTGAATTTGAACATCAAGAAAATGCATGTGATAGCCAACAAGGTGACGCCACAGAACCGGGCAAGGATCGAGGAATACGCAAGGGAACTGAAGATGGACCTTGTGGGCACTGTGCCTTATGATGAGGTACTTGCAAAATTCGACCTTGATGGAAAGCCGCTTGCCGGGCTGCCCGAAGATTCGATGGCGCTTCTTGGAGTCGGGGAAATTGCAGATAAGATGGGACTGTAGGGCCATAGTGATTTGATTCCGAAAAGGATATTAACAGGATAGGAGGAATAAGTGGCATATCAGTTGTGAGGATGCCTCGTTGAATCTGAAAATCAAGCCCATCGGTGTAATAAAAAAATGCAATTCAGGTTTGTGTGATGTAATAATCTATTCTGATTTTGAGCAGGTTTTGAGCAATATCATGGATAAATTCGAAAACGGGAGAAATCTCCTTATCGTCCATAAGAACGGAACGTCAAAAGACAACCATCAGGTCCAGGTTTCATCGGCCGAACTGATAAACCGGAAAGGCAACCTCCTGACCGTAAGAGGTATTGAAGCCGATAATGATTCCGTGATCGACATAAGATTGGGTAATATCACCCTGATATGAGGCCGATATGGGGGTTGACCTCGGGGACATTTTCGAGAGAAAAGAAATCGAGCTTTCAGACCTGAAAGGGAAAATAATCGCCATAGATGCCTTCAATACCCTGTATCAGTTCCTCAGCATAATCCGCCAGCGCGATGGCACGCCTCTTATCGATTCCCACGGCGAGATAACATCACACCTTTCAGGCTTCTTATACAGGACGACAAACCTCATTGAAGAGGGTATCAAGCCGGTATTTGTTTTTGACGGGGAGGCGCCGCAATTCAAGAATGCCACAATCGAGGAAAGGAAAAAGATCCGCACTGAAGCTCTGGAAAAGTGGGAGATGGAAAAGGCGCAAGGCGGCGAGGATGTACTTAAATATGCACAGGCATCTTCGCACATCAAAGGGAATATGATAGAAGAGGCAAAAAAACTCATCGGATTCATGGGTGTCCCTGTAGTCCAGGCGCCCTCTGAAGGTGAGGCACAGGCTGCCTTCATGGTGCGAAATAAAGATGCCTATGCGGTGGGGTCGCAGGACTATGATTCCCTTCTGTTCGGTGCCTCTCTGGTCGTGAGAAACCTTGCAGTGACAGGAAAAAAGAAGCTTCCGGGAAAAGGGGTGTACGTGGATGTAAAAGCCGAGATCATAGACCTTGAGAACGGCCTTATTAAACTTGGAATCTCACAGGAGCAGCTTGTGGATATCGCGCTTCTTGTGGGGACGGATTATAATGAAGGTGTAAAAGGCATCGGCCCGAAAAAAGCCCTCAAATCCATCAAGAAGCACGGCAATATCGAGGGCGCGCTTGCTGAGCTTAATACAGATATCAAGCATCTCTCAGAAATAAAGGCTTTATTTCTTAATCCCGCGATGACTTCAGGTTATGAACTCAAATGGAAAAAACCCGATGCTCAGGCCATAACGAAATTCCTTTGCGCTGAGCATGATTTCTCTGAAGCCCGTGTATCAAAAGCCGTAGAGCGCCTGCTTGAAGCATCAGATGAGGGGCAGCAGACGCTGGATAAGTGGTTCTGATTTCTATATCCATCCAAATAATCTCTGGAAAAAACCTATCTCCTTCACTTCAACGGGCGCCGGCAGGGTGCTTGAATATCTTATATCACCTTCAGGGGTCTCATACCTCAGCACTGTATCCATTGAATAAGATTTTGGCACGGCTTTGCTGTCTGCCTTTATACTGTATTTGGCAATTGCCACGCTGCCCGGTTCCATATTGTAAAGGAATGCCTTGTCATCGGTCGTGCTTATGGGATCAGAAGGATTGATAATTGCCACAGCGTCCCTTGCTTCTTCTTCTCCCGTGTTCTTAATTCCTATCTCGACAATGCTTTCCCCTCCGGGAAGCAGGTTCCCTCTGGTTTCTGTAATTTCAAAATCTGCCTGTTTTTTGATTTTTACTTTTAACGTCTGGTTCTGGTTCATCATGCCATACCAGTAGTTAGCATCATAGGTCTCAAGGGTTGCATTTGCATCTATTATCTGAACATTCTTCTGGTAATCATAGGTAAGGTCAAGGCGAAGATTGTATTCTCCTGCTTTTGCTTTTTTATCGATTTTGAGATCAAATTTCAATGGAGCGGGCGCATTCTGGCCGCTTCGTATCGAACCCACCTGCTGGGCAGGTGACTTAACTTCGAATGGACTGTCGGGCCCCGCAGACAACGAAGCTACTATGCCTGAGGCATCAACTATTTTTCCCTCAAGCTTCACTTCTGTTTTTGCAGCGTATATTTCATTCTCTCCCGATGGCGTCCTGTCACTTTCAAATCCCAGGAACTTTCCCCTGTTCATAAGATCGATGTTCAGGGTTACAGTCTGCCCGCGTTCAAATTCATTGCTGCCTGTTATAGTTGCATAGATGTCAGGACTGCCGTATGAATTATAGTAATTTTTCGCAAAATCAAAACTCTGTGGCACACTATAAGTGCCAGGTGTATTATAAGCGCCTGCCGCGCCTGATATCATCAGGATCAACAGAGAAAATATTATCACTTTCTTCATTTTATGCTTCCCTCCTGAAAAGATAGACTCCCAGAGCGAAATAAAAAACCCCAAAGAAAATAAGTATAATCAAATCATGAGCTATAAAGGCAAGACCCTGACCCTTGATCATTATAGTGCGCATTGCATCGTTAGCATATGTGAGAGGCACCATATACGCTATCCAGCGCATCCAGTCGGGAGCAGAGCTTAAAGGATAGAAAACACCTGTGGCGAACATGGAAGGAAAGGCGACTAACATGCTTATCGCCTGAAAAGAAAGCATGTCCTCAGATACGGCAGAGATGGCCATTCCAAGACCAACCGCCCCAAAAGTAAATATGATAAGCACCAGGGCCACAAGGAGCCAGCTTCCATTCATCGTGACACCGAGGATAACAATTGCACCGAGTATCAGCACCACGGCCCTGGCAAGCTGCAATATAAGCTGATGCAAGGTTTTACCAAGAATAATGGCTCCCCGGCTCACGGGTGTCATCATAATGCGAACAAGCGTGCCATCCTGCCGCTCTCCTGCTATCGCATAACCCATAGTCTGAATTGTACCGAAGAACACTGTAAGGGCAATAACCGCAGGTGTGAGGAAATCGATGTACTGCAGTTTGCCGTATATCTCAGGGATATTTAAAGAGACCTTTCCTGTTCCTGCAATCAGTTGTCTCATAAAATTAATGATTAAGCCACTCGATGTGGTATCCGAGGAGTCGGTCAGCAGCGTCAGGGTCACGCTCTCGTTTTTTGCCAGCCGTTCGCTATAATCCTGCGGAATTATCAGGACAGCTTTATACAATCCGGCATCTATTTTCCTCTCTGCCTCAGATTGCCCCATATCCTTCGTATAAGTTATCGAGAACATTTTTGGATCGCCGTATTTGGGAATGAAGCTTCCGATTTCCTGGACAAGGGAACTTGAAGCCGTACCCGTATCGTCATTGACGATGAGAATATCGGCATTTTTGATCGTGCCGCCCATGCCGTAACCGAAAAAGATGATCATAACTATCGGGAACATAAACATCGGGATCATGAATGCTTTTTTCCTGAGAATCTGTTTGAACTCTTTAATCATAATTATCCAGGATTTCCTGAGCTCGGTTTTCAGATCCATTTCAATCACGTATTTCCTCACCTGTCAGATGGATAAAAACTTCTTCAAGACTTGTGCTGTTTGAAGCCTTCTTCAGGTTTTCAGGATTATCCAATGCCATCAGTTTGCCGGCATTCATTATCGCAACCCTGTTACAGAGTTTATCTGCCTCATCCATGTAATGGGTAGTGAAAATAAGAGTCTTTCCTTCCTTGTTGAACCTTACCGCAAGCTTCCATATCGCCTGTCTTGTCTGGGGGTCAAGACCTGTCGTCGGTTCATCCCAGAAGATTATTTCAGGGTCATGTATGACCGCACTTATGACAGAAAGGCGCTGTTTCATACCGCCTGAAAATCCTCCTGTGAAGCGATCGGCATGTGTTTTGAGATTTACAAGCTTCAGGTAGTATTCTATCCTCTCCTCCATGATTTTTTTCGGGACATCATACAGGTTTCCCATCAGTTCAAGATTTTCCCGCGCCGTAAGGTCGGGGTATAGGCTGTGCTGCTGCGGCACCACCCCAATTATCCCCCTTATTTTTTCGGCGTCCTTCTTTACATCAAGGCCTGCTACTTTTATGCTTCCTCCAGTTGGTTTCACCAGGGTTGTCAGCATCGCGAATGTTGTTGATTTGCCCGCCCCGTTTGGTCCTATCATGCCGAAGATCTCCCCTTTGTATATCTCGAAACTCACGTGGTCAACTGCTATTATCTTCGCTCTTCTTGACATAAAAACTTTTGTAAGATCCCTCACTTCAATTATTAATTCCAATCAATCCTCCATTATTTTAATCAATTTTATCTCTTATTTCCCCTGATGTATTCATATATTCAATAACTTAATTATTCTTCCATGCAGTTAATAAATAGGTGATTTCTACGGGTGAAGTTAAAGATCTCTTGGAAAAACTATCGAATGCACATGGGGTTTCGGGATATGAAGGAAACGTCAGGCAGATTATCGTGGAGGAAATAAGGCCTTATGTTGACGATATAAGAACAGATAAATTGGGGAATCTTATCGCCACAAAACGCGGTGGCTCTCCTGTTATCATGCTTGCCGCGCACATGGATGAGGTCGGGCTCATGGTGAAATACGTTGATGACAAGGGTTTTATCTATTTCACCAAGACGGGAGGGTGGTTTGACCAGACCCTTCTCAACCAGAGGATGATACTGCATTCAGAGCATGGCACAGTTTACGGTGTGATCGGCTCAAAGCCTCCCCATGCGATGAAAGAAGAAGATAGAAAGAAAGTGATAAAAGCAGAGGATATGTTCATTGACATAGGCGCCACAAGCAGGGAAGATGCAGAAAAACTTGGCGTGAGAACAGGAACGCCCATGACCCCGGACATGGAATTTAAATCGCTCGGCAACGACAGGGTGACAGGCAAGGCATTTGACAACCGCGCGGGCTGTACAATGCTTATTGAGGGGCTGCGACGCATTAAAGATGTCAAAGCCACTGTACATGCTGTATTCACGGTACAGGAGGAGGTCGGATTGAAAGGAGCAAGAACTTCAGCTTTCGGATTGAATCCCGACGTGGCCGTGGCGACTGATGTCAATTATACGGGAGACCATCCGGGTATTGAGAAAAAGCAATCCTCGATAGAGATGGGAAAAGGCCCTTCAATTACTGTCAGCGATGCCCAGGGGCAGGGTATAATCGTCCCGGAGCAGGTATTGAAATGGTTAAAAGAGGCTGCCGAATCGGGTAATATTCCCTACCAGCTTGAAGTGGGTGAAGGCGGGACAACGGATGCGTCGGCGATACACCTGGAACGGGAAGGAATCCCCTCAGGCGTTATA
>DATCUE010000071.1:0-26476 GCA_036567605.1 Candidatus Methanoperedens sp.
TGCCGAAAGATGGATGGTCAATGTAAGCATCCCCTGTTACGAGTATTATATCGAATTCACTGATTCCCATCTCCCGTGCTTCATGCAATGACATCGGGAGGAAATGGGGTTGGGAGTTCATATCGGACATTGGAAACCGGGTTATGAAATTAAGGTACTTAACAGCATTTATCTTAAGCCTTTGGGTACAAATCCGAAGGATTTAGTACAGGAATATCAATCTTAGGATGGATGAAAGAAATATTGATTTCATTATCGCAGAAAAACAGGAACAATAATTTCCTGAAAAACAAAATCGAAATCCGGTGCAAATGCGGATACTCAGAGAAACTCTCTTATTATGATTTCTTAACTGGCGGGGAGTTTAATATCGGGCAGCCTACACATACGATAAGTCCTTTCATTTCAGAAACAATATACGACGAAACCATTCAGGTAACACCTCTTTATCTGTCAAAAAAATGTCCCCTATGCGGTGGCGAAATAACAGCGGTTTTTCCTTTGTCGCTTGAGAACCTTATCACGATTTTACAATCCCGGCCCCCGGATCCGCAGATGTACGGATGATTTATGGAAACGATAGAAGCCATCAAAACGCGAAGGAGCATCCGGGGGTTCACGGATGAGAACGTGGATGATAAGTCAATTGAACAGATTTTGGATGCTGGGAGGTGGGCACCTTCCGGTTTAAATAACCAGGCATGGCGTTTTATTGTAGTGCGAAGCGCGGATACGAAGACAGCTCTTTCAAAACTAACGGAATACGGCCCGACCATTAGAAATGCGCCTGTACTGATAGTGGTTTTCCTTGACAAGAACCAGATGTACCATTATGTAAAGGATGTTCAATCTATCGGCGCAAGCGTCCAGAATATGCTTCTTGCCATTCATTCGATGGGACTTGGTGGAGTATGGCTTGGAGAGATATTGAAGAATAAGGAAATGGTAAATAAGGTGCTTGAAGCACCTGACTCTTATGAATTGATGGCCATAGTTGCGCTCGGACATCCTGTCAAGAAAACAAGGGTCTCGGAAAGAAAAGAAATTAAAGAACTTGTTTTCCGCGAGAAATTCGGAACAGGCTGGTAGCTGCTTATTTTTTTGTTATGATGAGCATATGATGATAATGATAATAAGTCTAATATAAATCAGGGTTAATATTATATACTATAGGGGAAATAGGTTTATTGTTAACGATTATGAAGAATAGATCGTTAATATAAGGAGGAATAGAATGATAGTATCGCCTTATTGTGAGAAACATGATATGGCAATAAGACTCCTGACCCTTTCGCATTGTGACAGGCGTCACGATGATGACTGCGAAAGCGGCCAGTGTGAACACTTCGGGATGAGGTTTTATTCAAAGGACGGATTTTAAGTCCTTAGTCGGGGGTTAATTAATTTATCATTAAAGAACGATAAAGTTCGAAACCAAAATGTTTATATTGGATAAATGGTTATGTATGATTTTGTCAAAACTAAGGAGAGCTTTAATTATGACAACAAGCCTGAACTTTTTCAAACAATATCACAGCACAATGATAAAAGCGCTGGGTGAGGATGCAAAGAAAGTAAATGCAAAAGTGGGTTCGATAATGGCCGATAAGTGGGCGGATAATGCCGGAACAATCAATAATAACGCCGAGTTTGCAAAGAGCTTTGAGGACTACCTGAAAAACAAGCTTGAATTTGCAGAACATGTGAAAATCGATTGCGATGAAAAGAACTACACGCTTGATATAAAAGGATGCGCCATCTGCCACGGGAATGAACTATTGAGAAAAGAAGGATTGTCCCCCGCATGCCCGATAGTGCAGGCAGCCAAATACGCTGCTGTTAAGAAGATCAAGAAAAACATTATCACAAAAGGTGTTGAAAAGCATGGTGTTGTCGGCGAGTGCGTAATAAAGTTCGAGCTTCAATAATTATCCATTACCGCTTTTACGGCATTCTTGTATTCTATTTTAAGAGAATAGACGTTATGATCACCTTTCACATCTATTCTTAAAATACCAAGCCTGGTATTCATAAGGCCGACCATGGCCGATACTCCCCTGTAATTTACATCAAAGCCTTCTTTAATAAGAAAATCAAAGACATCCTGGGTGGTATATGGTTTACAGTTGAGGAATAATTTCAGGACAGATTTCCTTATTCCTGCCTCATCCCTCATGAGATATTTTGTTAGTCGTGTCTTGATTTTCTCGTTGCCTTCGACGCTCAGTTTAAACACCATTTTCCACTATTAAATTTTAAGAGTTTATACCTTTCCATGATTTAAAGAGGCGTCTTTTCGACAACCAGTCCGTTTTTCACCGGATGGCGCTCTATTACTGAGACGATGCATCCGGCGTTTTTCAACTCCCTTGCAAGATCCTCTGTTATCCACCATGCGGTCTCAATAGACCTGTCCATGAGTGAATACATTTCCTCGGTAACTCCCGCTTCTTTAAGAATATCCAGTCCATTCCCTTCAATAACACCATAAACAAGAGTTCCTTCATCTGTTATCTCATCAAAATCCCGGGCAATTCTTTTTGCAGTTCGTTTGAATCTTTCCCGAAGCTGGACCGCATCCTTAAACCGCGATGAACAGAAATGGATTTTGCCGAAGTGTATCGATTCGGCTGCTTCTTTGCTACCCAGAACCCCGGATGAAACGTCATCGATGGCTGTGAAACCGCGTTTCTGAAGTTCATCCGCGTTTGTTTCTGAAAACTCAAGTTCATTCAGGTTCAGAAAACCGTCAACTTCTTCAAGCAATGATAAAATGCCGCCAAAATCGGCCGATAGAGAAGGAATTTCCATTCCTGTGGCAAGACCAAGTTCGCAAGCCGCAGTGATAGACTCCCTGTAATATGTGCGGCCTAAATTTGCCAGCAGGTTTTGAGGAGGATGGAACCTTATCTCGTCAAGACCCACCCTCTTTAACAATTCTATAATTCCCCTGTTGGGCGCCAGGGCAGTATATAGATGTATATGGTGGGAATCCCCAAACCTGTTTTTAAGAAGTTTTATATAATGAACAACGCGATCCAATCGCAACAGCGGCTCCCCTCCGGTTATGCCTGTCCCGAGAGCATCCATTGAAATCGCCTCTTCGATTATGTCATCGTCTTTTTCAATGCGCCTCTCGTTTGCAAAAATCAAATCCTTTTCCTTTCTTTCATTCGAAACCGGGCAATAAAAACAATTTTTTCCGCATACGCCAGTAACAAAAAGGACCATCTTTGCCCCCATATAACACAGGCGGCATCCTTCTGGCAGATAATTGAAAAATGAACCTGAATTATCTGTTTTCATGTCTTATTTTCTTTTACGGATTCTTATCCTGATAAAATTTTTTTCATCTTCGATACTTACAACCTCCTGATCGTGTATCTTGCTCCACTTTGGTATTGTCTCTTTCGCAGTCGGGTCATCGGTTATGACTTCGAGTTCCTCACCGGGTTTCATTTCTGATATTTTACGTTTTGCATAAAAGAGCGGGAGAGGGCAGATTTTCCCCCGGACGTCGAGTTTTTCCATGCCTGATTAAACGTTTTTTATGATATTTTAATTTTTGCCAACTGAATAAATTGACTGAAAGCCGAATAGAAAAAAATATCTGGTCGTAAGTTTATATTTTATTTGGGGAAAATTTATGAAAGGGGGAAAGACATCCGAAATATTAAATAATATCATGCTTGATTTAAAAAAGGTCGATGGCGTGAAAATAATAGCTGTTGGAACCAGAGATGGTTTTCTTATCGGTGAGCCTCAAAGCGACGAGCCTGAATTATTGACGTTAATGTCAGCAACAATGTTGAAGGCTGCAGAAAACATTACCATTAGACATGAGAAAGTAAGTCCAGGGTGGGTAATGGTGGATTTTGAAGGAGGAAAGATCATCACAACTCTGGCGGGACACAAAGCACTGATTACTGTGATGACTGCAGAAGACGCCAGTCTTAGCCCTATTATTGCCGAGCTTGAGCGGGCTGCACAAAAGATTAAGGAGATACTTTAATTGATGGGAGATGGGCTGCATCATCGCATTTTTGCGGCGCCAGGCAGAATAAGGAGAGCGCATGGATTTGGGCAGGGGCGGGCGAGAGTGGATTTGGAAGTGAATGTAACAGGATTTTCAAGGCGTATCTCATAATATTAATAGAATTCTCAGGTCACCATACGTTTTCTTAAAAAGTTCTGCCGCCATTTTCTCAGCAATCCTTTTACCTTCAGCGGTCAAGCAATAATTTTGTGAGCGATAATACCTTAAAAGCCCTTTCTTGTGCAGGCTTTTAATAGTCTCGTGTAGGTTTTCATGATATTTGGATGGCAATTTCTTACGTATCGTAGCTTCATTGATATTCTTATTTTGTGAAATATGCAGTTTGCCGAGTAACTCAAGTACCTTGTATTCATCCTGCGTTAGTTCAATTTCGCTCATTTGAGACTCAAAGAAGTAAATAACTTTATAAATCCAGCGCAAAAGAGTTAAATAGGATAAAAACTAAACCTGAAGACTAGATATTAAACTATGTACGTATTATCCGAGCTATTTGGTGATTGTCCGCAGGTCAAAATAGTTGAGACCTTTGCAGAAAATCACGATGATACCTTATCCGGCCCCGAAATCTCACGAATAACAGGTGTGACAAAAGCAACTGTTTATGCTCATCTAAAAAAGCTGTGTAAAGAAGATATTATAAAAAAGGACAAAAAGGTAGGCAAAACCCAGCTTTACAGGCTTAATAACAACAATCCGAAGGCGAAGATAATATTAATGCTTGAACGGTATATTGTGTCAGAGCGACTTGAAAAACTTGTGGGGACTGAAAAAGGTGGTGCAGTTTCCGAATATATTGATGCGTCGCATAGTGCTAACAAGGCTGTAGAATTGATTTCGCCTTAGACTTTTCTTTATTAAGGACGGCGTCGGGCAGGATAGGGAGGGCGCGCGGATTGAGGAGAGGAGCGAAGGGATTAAAATCACAAAGCATATATAAGATATTAATTCACTATTAACATTGCATTAATATGGTCAAAGCGATAGTTAATATAAACGATAGAGCTAACCGGGTATTAAATATAGTCAAGGCGAAACACGGGTTAAAAAATAAATCTGAAGCCATTAATAAGGTTGTAAACGAATACGGCAAGTCTCTTCTTGAACCTGAACTCCGGCCAGAATTCATCAAGAAAATCAAAGCGAGGCAAAAAGAAGAAACTGTAAAAATTACTGATTTTGGAAGCCATTACGGTTTGGAATAATATGTATTCTCTTGAAGTGAGGGAAAGTGTTGACAGGATATTTTCCAAACTGGCAAAGAAGAATCCGAACCAAATGCGGATAATCGGAAAAAAGGTAACGCAGATACGTGAAAATCCATACCATTTCAAGCCATTAAGAAAACCATTGCAGCATTTGCGCAGAGTCCATATTGATAAGAGTTTTGTCCTGATTTATTCAGTGGATGAGGATAAGAAAAAAGTGATAATAGAGGATTACGAATACCACGATAAGGTCTACATTTAGATGATTCTCGATCTTTAGTGGGTAGTATATAGGTTGCAGGATTCTTTGTCGGAATTGCGAATAAGTAAAAGAATGCAATCCCAATTTCCCCCGACCCACGCCCGGCATCGTGAGCGGGCGCAGCCGGAGGGAAGGCGTGCGAGGGGGGGCGGGGGACGGAGGGTTTGCAGGCCGCATCGTTCGCGTTCTTGCGAGATGGCGCCGGGCACTATGAGGGGGCGCGAAGATTTTTGGGTGAGGGGGACCGGAATACTATGGTTCAAGTAACTCAATTTTTCAATAATCGCCATTTTCTTAAGCTACCTCAGAAACTTATATTATATCATACGAAAATCATACGTATGAGATGAATGCTGATACACAGAATACTTATGTCACCAAAAATAGCCGAAAAAATCAAATGCAAGCATGGTCTTGACCCGATTGTGGCAAAAGAGGTCTTAGAAGGTTATAGTACCTGCTATATAGGAAAAGCGGGCGGAGACAACTACATGGCTATCAGATTATGTTCTGCCGGATACGTGACTGTGTTTTTCGAATATGAAGCTGGAACTGCCGAGATTAAAACTGCATACACTTCATCAAACTGGCAGATTGATCTTTATAAGAAAAAGAGAGGATGAATATGAAGACTAAAAAGAAAGAAATTGATTATGAGAATATCCGACCTGAAGATATAACGCATGAGGAAGTTAAATTTGAAGTTAAGTCGGAGACTAAAGCCCCGGCATATTGCACAGACTGTCACATTAAGATGGAACCTGTAAAAATCGATGTTAAAAGAGGCAATATTATGATAATGAATGTAACTGCTTATAGATGCCCAAAATGCGGGAAAGAGCTGTTGGATGTTGAAACTGCATCCCGGATAGAACGGGAATTTGCATTGAGGCATGCCGAGGAGATAAAGGGTTACGAGGTTAAGATATCATCGGACGGGAGAAATTACCTGATACGGTTCCCAAAGGAGCTTTCCAAGACCCTGTCAACCAAAAAAATCGCAAAGATACTGCCCATTGATGCTGATGAATTTGTGGTGAAAGTGGTGTAAAACTCGAATTCTTCGACCCGCGCCCGGCATCGTGAGAGGGCGCAGCCGGAGGGGATGCGTGCGATAGGGGCGCGGGGATGGAGGGTTGCAGGCCGTATTATCTGCATTTTTGCGGTGCAGGTAGAATGAGGAGGGCGCGCGTGGGGTGAGTGAGTCGGATGGATTATACGGAACCATTCTTATTTGTTGCCTGAAATCCAAGAAATAGGCTTATGAATTCAGGAGTAATAGGGAATATTATGCAGGGCCAGAAAGCGCTGAACCGGATGAAGAGATTGGAAAAGGAGATGCATGAGTTAAAGTGCAGTATATATTCCCAGATGAAAGCTTCTTCAATAACAGGAAAAAGAAAGATGCACAATGCAGCTCTTGGTTTTTTAAAGCTTAAGGATATTCCCGATAAAATCGAATTGAGTTCTGTCGAACTTGTAAGAAAAGAGCGAAAGCATGGTAGAGGCTATTAACACAAGAGTAACTCTTGATTCTAACGTGTTAATCTCTGCTGTCAAAGAGAATGAGGAATACAGCAAGGAATGCATGGGAATAATAAACCTTGTCGGTACTTCATTCATACTTTATCAACCTACATTAAGTATAACAGAACTTTACAATGCCATTGGAAAAACAAAAGGCGAACCGGCTGCGAAAAAGGCATTAAAAGATTATTATAAAATGGTCTATCATTTTGAAGATTACGGTTCCAATATCCAGTGTGAAAGGGTGGGGAAAACTGCATTAAAATATCGGGTCTATTCAGCTGATGCCTTTTATCTCCAGACATCTCTTGATTTTAAGACCGTGCTTATATCCCTCGATGAAGAAGATTTTGTTGACAGGATAAAAGCAAAAGATGCTGGTTATAAAGTGTTTCATGTACAGGATGCTCTATCTTTATTTAAAGAATAGGCGCCGAAGTTTATTATGTTCCAGCATGACGAATTGGGATGGATCCATACGGCATATTCCAGTATATTCGACCCGCGCCCGGCATCGTGAGAGGGCGCAGCCGGAGGGGATGCGTGCGATGATGGGGCGCGGGGATGGATGAGGGGGGCGGGGCTTGATAAAGAGAAGGCATTAACTGAACGAATAGTTATTAGAGCTTATCGCTGGATAACCACGGTAACTATTGCAACAATCAATGCAAGCATTGTTAACAAGATCGTTAACATCATCTGATTATGATTAATTTTAGAACGATTAATCTCGCGCCAGGAATTAATAGTATAGTGGAAATTGCCAAGAAATTTTATCAAAGTTTCACCAAAGACTTTTTTATCTTCCATAATTGTACTAATTATTTCGTGTCGATTCTGTAAAAACTCATTTGCTCTATCGTCAGATAATACATCTAATGAACTATCTAGTTGTGGAACGATATCGCCATACTCTTTTTCGATAATTTGGGTATATTTCGGATTGGCAAGAAGGGTTAGATATTGGATTGATTCATTAAATTCTCTGAAAAGTTTATAATAGTCTTTTTCACTACTATAAAAATTAGCTTTTATATAATTAAATTCGGATTCAAAGTTTTCACAAACTTCATTGAGATTCCACGAAGTAATTTCAAGATTTGCGCATGCACCATGAATTGACTCAGAAACGGTAAAAATCTTACCTATTGCATGAACTAAAGAAACATATAAGCCAAATTTATCCGCAGCCAAATGGAACCTATCCATATTTTCTGCCATTATTTCAGGTTTCAATGTTATAATTAAATCTGGAATAGATATTTTATTCCATACTGCACCTTTAAAAAAGAAAGGTGTGCACCTATCTATATAAAAACACTCTGCCACTTTTTCTAATTCATTTTTCTTACTCAGTTCTTCAATTTCATCTGCTGTATCGCAGGTTATAATTTTAGTATAGGTAACCACAGCCGGATGTTCAAAAATATTATTATCTCCATTTGTAAAGCAATTTTTAAATGTAAATTTCGATATTTCACTTGCTAATTTGGAATAAATTGCATTATTTGGAGAAAAAATTTCCGAATTCAACGAAACAATTTCAAAGCCGTAATCTGTTATAAAAATTTGTTCTATGTGTAGACTATCTATAAAATTTTTATCGATGAATTTTGTGATTTCTCTTACATAATATATTTCAGAATTCCAGACAAAATGACTATCAAGTATTGATATATTTTCAGATATAGTTTCCTCTAATTCCTTAATATTCTCGAAACTAAACATTCTGCTTAGTACATTAGCAAAAGAGAGTAACTGATCTTTTGTTTTTATTTCGTATAATCCCCAGAAGTATAAAGGAATACATATAACATGATATCTTTTCACTATCTCATTTTCTCCAGATTTTTAAATGTTTTTTATAAGAGCTATTCAATCTCAGACAAATACACATCCGTCGCATAATCTAATCCCTTTCCGGCAAAAGCCCACTGCTTGCTTTCTTCTCCAGCTTCAATTGCTGGCAAACCTTTTTTGTATCAAGTATCTATGTGTATTCCGCATTTACTCTTTGCGAATGCGCTGATCTAAAGCCAATCAATCCCTCAACCGCCGTCCTTAGAAGTTCTTTTCCGGCAGGCTTGGGTATTTCTCTCCTATCTTTCTTGGCGGTTTCCAGCCACAAGTCAATGGCTACTTTTATTTCCTTCAGTGCCTCCTCCTCAGTTTCCCCAAAAGCCGAGCATTCAGGTAGTTCCGGCACTACGGCAATATAGCCTTTATCTTCCTCGCTATAGAAAATTTCTATTGCATATTTATACATGATTTTCCTCCTTGAGGAGATTATATTTATCAATGATTTTTAAAAGCTGCCTGACTTGATAAGGTTTTGCCCATCCGCCGACATTTTGGAAATTCAACATCTCTTTTATCCCATCCCGCCTATATATCACATGGCTCCCTTTTCCACCCCTGAACTTGAAGCCAAATATCTCTGCTGCATTGCATAGCCTGTTAAAACGTACATTCTTAGGATTTTTCTTTAATTCATTGTAAACAGCACTTTTGTCCACACTCACCCCACCCCCATCTCCCCCAGCCTCTCAGGCAAATACACATCCGTAACATAATCCAGCCCCTTCCCGGCAAAAGCCTGCTGCTCAGCCTTCTTCCCAATCTTCAGCATCAGGTTTATCTGGTCCTTCCAGTAATCAGTCTCAAACCTCGGGTCAGTAAGCTCGCTCTCAAGCGCCTTGATGTCCTGGTCGTTCAATTTGTCCGTGGAAAGCTCGTACTCCACGATATCCGATGCCTGGACGCCCACGAACTTCGCCGCCGGGGTTGCCATGAACTCGGAAAGATGGGCGCTCTTGATGGCCCCGTAGGCTACGCTTGCGTATATGCGGAAGCTCCAGGGGTCGCCGTCCGTGAACACCACGACCGGGAGCTTTAACTCCTCGTTCATGCGCTTGATGATGCGCCGGGTGCTGCGCGCGGGCTGGCCTTTCAGATGCACAAGGATGGCATCGAACTTCTCATCGAACCCGTTCTCGATAAGCCTGTCCTGCATACCGCCTGTCTCGATTGCGATAATGAACTTTGCGTCGTGCTCCATGAACTTTATCGTTTCCACGTTGTACGGTATCTGGTATCCCGCCTCGCCCACGTCATCCTGGCAGTGCATCGTGCGCTCGCCCCGCTTTGTTATCTCCTTGATCTTGATCGGCCCATAGAGTGTGGCGCCGTTCTCCTCGGGGCGGACATGGAAATCCTCGCGCTGGAGGCCGGTAATTATCTCAAGGTCTTCAATCAGCCGGTCGCTCTCCGCCTGTTCGTGGAACTTTGCGATATCCCAGTTCTCACTGATATAATACAATTCTCTCAGGGTCGAACTCTTGTTCTGGTCAAGATGTCCCTTTATCAGAAGCTCCACCACATGCGAGGTCTTGAGGAGCTGGTTTGCGCCTTTTACGGTCTTTGCGCTCCGAAGGCTCTCGCTGTCCCCGTACACCCATACGTCTCCATCCTCATTGAGTTCGATGTTCCTCTTGGTGCGCGAAGGCAGAACGATGTGGGGAATGGTCTCGCTCTCGAATTGCTCGTAGAAATCCTGAATCAGCTTCTTAAGCGTGGTCTTTGACTGCGAATCCCGTATCTCCTTGTTGCTTTTCTC
Source organism: Candidatus Methanoperedens sp. (assembly GCA_036567605.1). Lineage (GTDB taxonomy): Archaea > Halobacteriota > Methanosarcinia > Methanosarcinales > Methanoperedenaceae > Methanoperedens. The sequence goes on from DATCUE010000071.1 coordinate 10,668, forward strand.
TGTCATACGTTCACCACCTTCGCGCCTGTGATAAGTTCCTCATCGATGCCGTCCACTACAAGCTGCGGCAGTTTTGAAGCCTCATCGCTGCTGATGTTCAGTCTGTACATAAGCGCTTTCTGCTCTCCCGGCTTGAGGGAGATCTTCCATAGATGATCGGTCTGTTTACCAAGTGGGATTTTTTTGGGTTCGGGACTTGGCGATTCGATAGAGTATGGCATGGTCTCATGGAGATTGAAGCTGTGCGTACCTTCACCGTGGTTTTTAAGTCTTATCTCGACATCGCAACCTTTCCCGTTCTGCTTAACTATCCGCTGGATAAAGACATTTCCCATTATCTTTGCCACCACGGGAGTAATATCCGGCGTCGGGCGCTCAAGTATCTCACCTACCTTCTTTGCGATGCGCGGCAGTATCTTCTGGATTATTTCTTCTTTTTCCCTCCTCCGCTGCAGGTTATCCTGCCTTGATAAATAGAGTTTGAGCCGCCGTGCAACGTCCTTCAAGGCAAGTTCTATCTCTTCAACTATCTCAGGCACATCTGCGATTGCCTCTTTTGATTCCGAAGTGAAGGGGATATGCGTGGATGCCACATGCACAAGGATGATGGCTGGGCCCACAGGGAATGAGCCGCCCGGCTGGTCGAGTGAATAATTCTTCCATTTGATGTTCTCGACAGCGTGCGCTATGGCACAGGCCCCCTGCTGGTAAAGGAGAGGAACGCGGTTTGCAAATCTCAGTATTTCCACCTTTTCTTCTCTTCCCAGGTTCCCGCCGTAAGCTATACCTGCCTCCACCTGGAAAGGGTGGCCGCTGTGGACGGCTGCGGGCCGCGTCGTGGTTTCGATGAAATCGATGGTATGCTCCTTCTCAAGTCCCTTGCGTATTAACTCCTCTGTGATCGGCGACAGGCAATCCGTAGGTGGGGCCTGTATCTTTGCCTTCCTGAAAGCCTCATGCAGCCTCTTAGCTTCATCAAGCGCGACTGTTTTCGGGTCTTTTCCGGGATCGATGCCTGATTTCTTGCAAATATCTTTAGCTGTCTGGGGACCGATGCGGGAAAACGAGCTTCGCAAAAACGTGTCGAGGTCTTCGCTTTCAGTGTACCGAAGCATCTTCATAAGCGTCCCGAGTTCGATGCCGTGCGGATGGGGAAGTATCTCCTTTGGCTCCACGGGCATTTTATCTGTCGCTCTCTCAAATATTATCTGGTTGTTATCTGGCTCAACAAGTGTTATCCGGGCATGAGGATTGACTATTGCCGTATCCTTCAGGTATTCATAGACCGACTGCCTCCTCCCTTTTATATACGAAGCAGCCATTTCAAGCTCAATGCGCGTTCCCCGTAGCCTGTCCCATTCGATTATTTTATCTACGACTATTTCGGGTTCATTGGTCTGAGTGTTTATCAGAAGTTCAAAATAATGGGCCGGTGCGTCACGGTCTATCTTGGATACGATTTTCGCGGGGCGGCCTGAGGTGAGCTGCGAATATAATACCGCCGCTGAGATGCCTATCCCCTGCTGGCCCCTGCTTTGCTTGACGGAATGGAAACGTGAGCCGTAAAGCAATTTGGCAAAGACCCTGGGTATCTGCTCTTTTACGATGCCTGGCCCGTTGTCCTCGACAATAAGGGTAACATTATCCTTTGATTTGCTTTCGAGCTTGATGAATATGTCAGGGAGTATGCCAGCTTCCTCGCATGCATCCAGGGAATTATCCACCGCCTCCTTTACCGAAGTCAGGAGGCTGCGGGGGCTTGAATCAAAGCCAAGTATCTGCCTGTTTTTCTCAAAGAACTCGGCGATGCTAATGGCCTTTTGCTTTTTCGCCAGCTCCTCGGCAATGACCATCGGGCAGGCCTCTTAAAGCTCGGCTCCCACTATTGTCTGTGTCGCAGTGACGTTCTCGCTCTCCCTTATCGTATCTACCAGTTTATTTAAAGCGCTCAATCCCTCCACATTGCTTATCACTACAAAGTCAAACTCACCGAACACATGATACACATCCTTAATTCCTTTTATCTTAAGAAGTTCGTTATAGGCTGCTTTTTCCTGTCCGGGCACTACATTTACCAGCGTTACTCCTATTACCAAAGTTTGATCACCTTTTTGCTTCTAACGTGATAATATCCCTTAAGTTTAAAAAAGCTTCGGGTTCATCATCTAAATTGTGATGTCTTAAATATTGAGGTAAGTCTTTTAAAGGTTCAGGGAAATCTTATATGTGGAGCGCGGAAAAAATGATCAGGGAAAAACTCATATATAATCAATACATTTTTCATACGAAAAATTGCGGTGGTTTTTTCATGAGAACAACGAAGTCGTTGTGTCCTGAATGCCTTGCTGTGATCGACGCATCAATAATAGAAGAGGACGGGAAAGTGATGCTTGAGAAAACTTGCATCAAGCATGGGGTTTTCAAGGATCTTTACTGGTCGGATGCAGGGCAGTATGAACGGTTCGGCCGCTACCGGCACGATGGTGCAGGTGTGACGAACCCCCAGGTATCCTTTGATGGGAATTGCCCGAATTCATGCGGATTGTGTACATCGCATAAAACAACCACCATCCTTGCAAACATCGATGTGACGAACAGGTGCAACCAGAGTTGTCCTGTATGTTTTGCGAACGCATCAGCATCAGGTTATCTATATGAACCGACACTTCAGCAAATAAGGGAAATGATGCAGATGCTGAGAACTGAGAAGCCTGTGCCATGTCCTGCAATCCAGTTCGCAGGCGGTGAGCCCACCATGCGCGAGGATATTGTCCAGATTGTTAAGATGGCCGTGGAACTTAAATTCACCCAGGTCCAGATGGCGACAAACGGGATTAAACTTGCAAAAAGTCAAAAATTCTGCAATGAACTTGCTGAAGCAGGTCTCGGTACGGTTTACCTGCAGTTTGATGGAGTAACTAAGGAACCGTATCAGATATGCCGCGGATATAATGCACTTCCACATAAACTCAAGGCCATAGAAAATTGCAGGGCCGCCGGATTCAGGAGCATTACCCTTGTACCCACGCTTGCAAAAGGTGTGAATGATGACCAAGTGGGAGATATCATAAGATTTGCAGTCAATAATGTGGATATAGTAAAAGGCATTAATTTCCAGCCAATTTCGTTCGCTGGAAGAATTAATAAGGAAGATCGGCTTGAAAAAAGAATTACGATTCCTTATCTGTTCAAGTTGATAGAAGAGCAGACCAATGGGGTTCTTACTGCCCGGGATTTCTATCCTGTTCCCTTTGTTGTCCCCATATCCCATTTCGTGACTGCGGAGAAGGGTTTCCCGCATGTCGAGTTCACGGTTCATCCACACTGCGGTACGGGAACGTATATTTATATCGAGAACGGCAAAATAATACCCATAACTCATTTTATTGATGTTGAAGGACTTCTTGAACACATAGATGAACTGGCACTGAGCGATGACAAATGGCTTGGCAAGTCCCTCAATAAGATAAAAAGAATTTCAAGCCTCATCTCATCACTTCCCAAGTACATTGATCTTGAAAAAGCACCAAAATCCGTGGATGTGAAGAAACTCTTCATCGATGTTCTCGGAGGGACTGAAGAAGCCATACGGGAATTCCACCACCATACGCTTTTCGTGGGTGCCATGCATTTCATGGACCTGTATAATATGGACCTTGAGAGAGTAAGACGGTGCGGCGTCCATTATGCAACTCCTGACGGCAGGCTGATACCCTTCTGCACTTATAATACGATACACAGGGTGGAAGTGGAGAAGAAATTTGCAATGCCGTTGATAAAGGCAAAAGCGAAGATATGCAGTTAATGAATCAGAATTACAGGGAACCGCGTTATCTCCTGCGATATTTCAATGTGATGAGGGATAAACTGCCCTCACAGTTTTTGGTTTCCCAATCCGTTGGCGTAGATTTTAGCAGGGACGCATCCCTTTCGGAACTGTGGGAAATACATGATGATGCAATGAAATCTTTCCGGGGAAGACTTGATGGGATAAATTCCATGAAAGACCTTCCTGCGCGCTGTGAACCCTCTCTTCTTGACCTGAAAATTGCGATTGCAAATAAAATCCTTGAAAGCTGTCATTTTTGCGAAAGGAGATGCGGCGCCAATCGCAGGAAGAAAGAGACCGGATATTGCCGTATAGATGCTGTTTCCCGTTATTCAGCTGAATTCCTGCATTACGGGGAAGAGCCCGAACTTGTGCCTTCACATACGATATTCTTCACGGGATGTAATTTTTCCTGTGTTTACTGCCAGAACTGGGAAATTTCAACTGCCCCGCAGAGCGGTATTTCCATACTGCCGCAGGAACTTGCAAGAACGATAACGCTCAGGCGTGCATACGGTTCAAGGAATGTGAATTTCGTTACGCCGACTCCCCATACACACATCATTCTTAAAATCCTGAGAGAGTTGAAAATGAATATACCGGTCGTATGGAATACGAACATGTATTACTCAGAGGAGATCGGGAAGTTGCTTGAGGGCACAGTTGATGTTTATCTCGGGGATTTCAGGTACGGGAATGATAATTGTGCGAAGAAATATTCAAATGTGCCCGATTACATCAGGGTCGTGCAGAGGAATTTCAAAACGGCTTATGCGGCCGGGGAAATACTTTTAAGGCATCTTGTCCTTCCCGGTCACCTTGAGTGCTGCACAGGGCCGATAGTTGAATGGACGAAGAAAAATATTCCTATGATAAGGTTCAACCTGATGTTCCAGTACTGCCCGAATTACAGGGCTTATGAATTTCCGGAAATAAACAGGTCTCTTACGGAGGAAGAAATCCGGAAGGCGCTTGATATTGTGAAAAAAGCAGGGATTGAGAACATACTCGTATAAGAGTTCGGATAGATATTTAGAAAAAAAAATTTTCATAATAATAATTACATAATTAAAATATTAACCGTAAATCTTATATAGTATCAAAGATTTGTAAAAAATCTGTTGATGCAGTGGGCTTGCTAAAAAACGCAGTGGTGGAGCGCGCTGTAAGGCATCTATGTAGAGGTGGGAAAATGATAATTAAAAACAGTGACAGAGGGAATGCCCTCAGAATGGTGGCTGGAATAACAATATTTATAACATTTATGGCAGGTGTTGCAGGCGCTGAAAATACTATTTGGGATGAAGCGTCGGGGAGCCCATTGCCGTTTACATGGAATTATACGAATTTCGATGGATTTAACGTGAGCGGAACAAGCAGTGAAAATTTGACAATTGTCCAGACTAATCTGGGTGCTTCCGGATCAAAAACAAGAACAATACTTAGTGCTGGATTAATTTACAAAACAAGTATGGCTCCTGTACAGTTTAAGGTCAATAAAGAAAAGAGTAGGCTTGTAGAATATGGACTGAGCGAATCGAATGGTTACAGGCCCATGAGTACAGGTGGCGGATATTATAATGTAACCGGCTTGTTTGGAAAGCCTTACGTAACCCTGAATGGAAAAGCAAACAAACTGACAAAACTTGTGTTTGAACAGAAAAGCAGTGAGCAGAAAATATTGAACGTGGGCGAGACCTGGAATATGGGGGACGGCTATACGATCACAGCCCAGTCAATAGATGCTAAGGCATGGCCAAGACGGGTATGGCTCGTTCTGAGCAAAGACGGCAACAAGCTCGATGATAAGATTATCGAGGCAGCCTCTTCGACCGGAACAGGCATCCAAGGCGTCTATACATACTATGCCAATATCGGCGGTGAAACCAACATACCCATCTTCGTGACATACGTTGAAAACGTGTTTGCAGGCACTGCTGGCGATTTCGTTACATTAAAATATACATGGTTGATTTCAAGAGATAGTATTGAGATTAGGGCAGGAGATAGATTTGGTTTACTTGGAGTCGACTTGGCTAGTCCTGATGAACTAAAATTTGATAATGAGAATAGCATAACTCTTGCTTCAAATACTATAATTGATTTAGCTGGAAATATCAAATTTAAGGTTCTCGATAATTCCACCTACTTAAAATTCCATCCAACTGTTGAACCAAGATTGAATGTAACTGCAGCTCCATCAAGTGTACCTGTCAGGAGTCCAACTGATGTAATATTCACTGTCACATATGGCGCGTCTCCTGTTGAAGGGGCACTTGTAAGGTCAGCTGGGGCGGCAGTGGGAAATGGCATTACTGGAATAAATGGTCAAGCCATCATAAGCACAAATGCTTCATATAATGGAACTATAATTGCTGATGCCTGGAAAGCGGGATATACAAATGGAACAACTGCTATACAGGCCTATTCGCTTCCAGCCGTCGCAATGGCATCATGGAACCTGCAGGAAAATTATGTGTTAAACCTTATAGACATAGATATTAAAGCATTTCCGAGACAGGCAAGACTGCAATTAATTAAAAATGGGATAGCGATTAAAGACGAGGTCGTAAATCAGGGCAGCAAATTTGAATATTGTACCTCCACTAACTGCACGTTCAAAACAACAGTAGAGACAATATTCAGCGGAGAACAGGGAAACCTTGTCAAACTTGTAAACTCGATCCAGTATTCCGACGACGGAAGTCAACTGCAGATTAATGAGACTCATTTATTTAAAACAGTAGATCCCACTGGAATTAGCTGGCAGCTTAATGAAGGGTATGATCTCAGCATGCTTGATATAGATGCCAAAGCAAACCCCCGAATGACATGGCTCAAGCTATCTAAGAATGGCGAAATAAAAAATGACTCTGTCAAGTCGGAGGGAGAGAAGTATATCTACACTAATTCATCAGGATATACTGTATTAACTGCCAGAATCTATGCAATATTTAAAGGTGAAACAGCAAATTTAGTCAAGCTGAATGAAATATACCAGTATTCAGAGATAAATGGAATCACTCTATTAAACAATCAGACCCATTCATTTATATCAGGTGTAATTAATAAAATCGACCAACCTCTTTATGAGGGCTATACAATTTCTGTCAATGGGACCGATATTACTGCCTCTCCCCGCAGGGCATGGATTGGCGTTTATAAAAATACCATAAAAGTGGACGAAAAAATAGTTGAATCTGGCGACATCTACAGGTATTATAATGCGTCCAACAAGCTGGTGTTATACGCAGAAATCGATTCTATATTTGCTGGCACCACAAGTAATTATGTGGTATTAAAGAACGTAAGTCAATATTCTGAGCTGGATGGAAGTACATTGATAAGTGGTGCAAAATATACCATCCCAAATATAACTGGGGGAGGCAATAATCCTCCAGGTGGAGGTGACGGCGGTGGCGTAAATATAGAAATGAGAGGCACTATTTCGAATGAATATGTAAAAGTATATAGCTGGGATGCACAGGCCTTTCCGGGCTTCTGGTATGATTTCAATAGCGACAAATCCTCAGAGACGCTTCAAATCGATGCAAACGAACCCCTTACAGGGTTGGACAGGATAATAGATGCAGGACATCTGTGGTACAACACGACTATGGTCCCGATAAAATTCAAAGTTTTCAGCGAGAAAGGGAGACTGGTAAAATATGGCTTGAATGAATCGTCTGGCTTTAACCCGATGAGTTCGGGTGGCGGTTATTATAATTCAACAGGCTGGTTTGGAGAAAAATACGTCACAATCAATGGCAAGAACAACAGACTCTCTAAACTATTATTAGAGCAGGGGAATGCTGATAAAAAAACCCTTACTGTAGGCGAAACATGGGATTTGGGATACGGATACACGGTCACAGCCCAGGATATTGATGTAAAGGCATATCCAAGACAGGCATGGCTCGTACTGAGCAAAGACGGCAACAAGCTCGATGACAAGATTATTGAGGCAGCCTCTTCGACCGGAACAGGCATTCAGGGCGTTTATACATATTATGCCAATATCGGCGGTGAAACCAACATACCCATCTTCGTGACATATGTTGACAGCGTGTTCGCTGGTGCAACATCTGATATGGTGCAGCTCAGATACACATGGCTGATATCCCGGAATGTTACTCAGGTTAAGGCGGGCGATAATATTGGTGTATTAAAGGTCGACTCAATCGAGCCGCTGAAACTGAAGAGCAATAGTTCTATCACTTTTTCTGAAGGCACTTTAGTTGACATTACAGATAATTTAAAATTTAAGGTGGCAAATAATTCTTTCCTGGGTTTTTATCCATTCTTCTTGAAGCCTGTAAAGGATATACATGAAATAAGGGGACCAGTTGCGAATGCTACAGCACTTTATTTGGCAAGTTCCGGCGCTTCCTGGAACCCCAGGAATTTTGCAGGTTTCTGGTATGATCTTGATCATTTTATATCAACGGAGATCCTGAGAATCAATGAATTCAAAGGTCCGCGATATATTGAGAAAGGATATCTCTGGTACAATACAAGCATGGCGCCTGTTCAGTTTAAAGTCAATGAAGAACAGGGCAGACTTGTAGAATTTGGATTGAATGAATCGAATGGCTACATGCCCATGAGCACTGGTGGTGGATATTTTAATGTAACCGGCTGGTTTGGAGAGAAATACGTAGCAATCAATGGCAAGAACAACAAACTCTCCAAACTTGTTCTGGAACAGGATGCGTCAGATGATAGAACTCTGTCAATCGGGGATACATGGAACATGGGGGACGGATATATGCTAACAGCCCAATCGATTGACGCCAAAGCCTCGCCAAGACAGGTATGGCTCGTTCTGAGCAAAAACGGCAACAAGCTCGATGATAAAATCGTTGAAAAAGCCTCGTCCGGTGGCACAGGCACTCAGGGCGTTTATACATATTATGCCAATATCGGGGGCGAGTCCAATGTACCAATATTTGTAACATATATTGATGAGATAGTTGCCGGGTCTACTTCCGATATGGCGAAGCTGAAATATACGTGGCTGATATCTACATCGGTTATAGAAGTCAAGGCAGGCGACAACTACGGCATATTCAGGGTTGATACGACAGAACCGCTGAAATTAAAGAGCAACAGTTCGCTCAATCTATCCGGAGACAGTACTATTGACCTTGCTGGCAATATGAAGTTCAAAGTTACAGATACGGATTACAACGATGTCAGGTTTTATCCCTTTGTGATAAAGAATTTAAATGTAATTCCCCCTGTAGTGAAAGATCTTTCGTTGTCTGAATATGCTCCTGTCGTGAACCAGCCAGTCAACATTACGGCAAAGGTAAGCAATGCAAACATTATCTCAGGTGTAATTGTATCGGTGAAACATCCAAGTGGTTTCATAAATATATCGCGAATGATAGGTTCAGCTGATGAAACCTATTACTTCAATTTTACAAATACCTCAGAGTATGGAAAATACGATGTGATCATTTTCGCAAGCGACCTTACAGGTAACATCAATGATACTGAAAAAACATGGTTCGTAACAACTATGCCACCTTATACGAATCAGTCTATTAATACAACTCCGTACAACATCACTACAATAAATGCCTCAAAAGAGGTAAATACAACTGTCGAATTAGTTACTAATGCCACGAGCAGAGGTAGCGTTAGTATCATCCTGAGCAACGATCTCCCACCTCAGACAAACCATTCATTCGCATTGACTCCATTTGGAAAATACATCGAAATAAATGCCAGCCAGAGCATAAAAAATAATCTCTCATGGATAAAGCTCAAATTCTATTATACAAAAGAGGAATTAGAAACTTCAGGTCTGGATGAATCATCGCTTAAGATATCCTGGTATAATGAATCCGGCAATCCGGACTACTGGGAAACGCTCAGTACAGGCTCACCTCCTTGGGTGCATGGAACCGACATAGAGACCGCTGATACCAACGGTTATGCAGGTTACGTATGGGCGAACATATCCCACCTTAGCACATTCGCGCTTGTGGGCAGCTCTCCGGCAAATGGAGGCGGCAGTACACCTCCGGGAGGCGGTGGCGGTGGGGGAGGTGGCGGTGGTGGAACTTCAGGTGAGAATTTCTCAAATATCGAATTAAAAGAAAAATATGACCTCCATATTTTCAAGAATCTGCTTACATCGTATGTCTTTACTAACAAGAACAATCCGATATTATTTGTCAATATAACAGGCAATGTAAATGCAGGAGAAATTACAGCATCAGTAGAAGTGCTGAAAAACACTTCTTCTCTCGTAAAAATCCCTGCCGAGGGTGTTGTTTATAAGAATATCAATATCTGGGTCGGGTCAGCAGGTTTTGCAGTGCCAAAGAATATAAAGCAGGCAGAAATCACATTCAGGGTTGATAATGCATGGCTTGCGAACAATAACCTTGATAGTAAAGATATTAATCTGGTGAAATGGGAGGGAGGCAGGTGGAAGAAGCTTGAGACCAGGGAAACCGCAAGAGATAATACATATATCTATTTCACGGCAAAGACAGATACATTCTCACATTTTGCGATAATAAGCCAGAAGGGCGCAGTTGTGGCTGAAACGCCTGCAGAGAAGTCTCAAGTTACCCCAACTGTTGCTCTGGCTCCTGAAGTCACCAGAGAACAGCCTGCTCCGCCTATAAACCTGGCGATTATTGTAGGTGTGATATTCCTGATCGCCATCATTGTAGTGCTTTACCTCAGGAGGAAATAGATCATAGAGAGATAAGGATTGCTAGGGGTAGCCAATCCCCTCCATATATTTTATCCTCTACTCTTTAAAGGTTCGATTATTCTAAACCCGTCCACGTCCACCAGCCCTTTATCAGTTATTTTTAGGGAAGGTATGACTGGAAGCGAGAGGAATGACATCTGAATAAAAGGCGCTTCAAGTTTGCATCCCATCGTCCTGATTCTATCATGCATTTCTTTTAATTTGGCATCCACATTATATACGCTATCAGTACTGAGAATACCTGCAAAAGGTAGGTTGAGGTAATCTATTACCTTGCCGCTGGCAACCACTATCCCCCCCTGCAATTCTCTGAGTTTGTTCGCGCAGAGTGCCATATCCTCAAAGTTCGTGCCCACAAGGATGACGTTATGCGAATCATGTGCAATGCTCTGGCCGATGGCGCCTTCTTTCAGTTTAAAGCCCCGGACAAAACCCAGGCCGATGTTCCCGGATTTACCATGTCGCTCTATAACTGCAATTGCAAGAATATCGCGTTTCACGTCGGGCTGCACAACTTTTCTTTCAGTATTCAGCTCTTCTATGGTTCTGGTCGTGATTATCTTCCCAGGCACGATTTCTATGATATGGACAAACACCGTCTTATCAAGGGATTTGAGCGCCAGGTCATCTGGTACCATTCTCTTATATTTCAATGTCCTGAAAACGTATCGTGAGTATTCTGTTTTCTCAACCTTCGGGTTTAACATTCCCCGTACTATCACGCTTTTGATACTGAATTTCTTCAGGTCATCAAGTATTATCAAATTCGCTCCTCGACCTATGCTTATCGAACCAGCGAGCTGGTCAAACTTGTAATGGCGCGCCGTGTTGATGGTGGCCATGGAAATTGCCTGGATAGGGTCTATCCCAAGCCTAATCGCAGTTCTTACTAGCACATCCATGTGTCCTGTTATCAGGTCTTTTGGATTCTTATCATCCGTGACGAAGAAAAAGTTTTCAAGCGATATTCTCTCACGTACCAGTCTGGGGATGAATTCATTAAGGCACTTCGCCGCCGACCCTTCCCGAAGCATAACCTTCATTCCAAGACGCACTTTTTCAAGCGCTTCTTCGTAAGTTACAGACTCATGGTCACTTGATATCCCGGCGCTCATGTATCCGAAGAGTTCCCTGCCCTTCATACCCGGGCAGTGACCGTCAACAACGAGTTTCCTGTCAAGGGTCTCTGAGATCATCCGCAGTTTTTCAGGGACACCCCTGAGAACGGCATGGTAATCCATCATCTCACCAAGACCAACAACGAATTTAGTATCAAGAAATTTCCTTGTCTCCTTTAATCCGATACTGGCGCCTGAAGTTTCAAGCAGGCTTGAAGGCACGCATGATGGTATTGTTATAAAAACATCTATAGGAAGCCTTTTCGCCTCACGAAGCACAAGTCTTATACCTTTAGCACCAAGAATATTTGCGATCTCATGAGGGTCGATGATAATACCAGTTGTTCCATGAAGCATGGATTGTTTCGAGAATTGTGTGAGTGTTACCATGCTCGATTCAAAATGCACGTGACCGTCGATCAATCCTGGACAGACATGGGCGTTCTTCAGGTCGATGGAATCAGTTTTTTGGCCTTTCAATTCATCGACATCGCCGATACCTGCTATAAATCCTGAACTGATGGCAATGTCGCCTTCTGTGATTTCTTTTGTGCTGACGTTAACGATCCTGCAGTTTTTCAGTATCGTATCAGCCTTTATCTTCCCTTCCCCGGCGAAGATCTTCTCCTTCAGAAGCATAATATAAAGTTGCACTTAAATAATAAAAATCTTTGTATAACTATAAACCTGGAGAATAAAAAAAGTTATAGCCTTAACCAAGAGAAGTATTGAAAAGCAAGCCTTTTTTCTATTTCAACATCTTGCTTTCTAAGATGGCAATGCGTTCACCGTATTTCTTAATTTCTGCTTTTATCTCTCTTACATCATCAATAACATTATCCAGTTTTTGAAGCACTCTTCCAACTTTCAAGCTGACACCAACAATAGTAACTATAATACCAAATACAGGAATCAAATCATACCATGTTGTCAAGGTATTATCCCAATAATCTTACCTATCATCCATAGGATAATAATCGCTAATCCCAACCATATTAAAATATCAGTGTAATCAAATTTCTGCACTTTTTCCACTGGCATAAGCTTTACTTAATTTACATGATATTTAACCTTAAGCTGTATCGAGCCTGCTAGACTATTATTCAACTATTGTTATAAATTAATTATTTTTGTTTCAACTATTTTCATGAAAAAAAATAAAAATTATAAACGCTCCATTACTTAATGAGAGGGGTAAAAATAAATAAAAAGGTTGACTTTTTATGAATCTTAACCCAGCAGGCTGTAATTCAAAATAAGCGCCGCGAAAAGTATTGCCACTATATTCATCACTTTTATCAGCGGGTTGATGGCAGGGCCTGCCGTATCTTTCGTGGGGTCGCCCACAGTATCACCCACCACTGCCGCAGCATGCGTGGGATTCTTGCTGCCGTCGGGTAATCTCTTTCCCCCAAGGTTGCCTGATTCGATGTACTTCTTGGCGTTATCCCATGCCGCCCCGCCTGTTGTCATCATAAGGGCAAGAAGCAGGCCTGAAATTATAACGCCGATGAGAAGTCCTCCAAGAGCCGCAGGGCCGAATATAAAACCAACAAGGAGAGGAGAAAGAACTGCAAGGAGCCCGGGTATGATCATTTCTTTCTGGGCTGCGATGGTGACGATATCCACACAGCGCCCGTAGTCGGGTTTTGCTTTTCCTTCCATGATGCCAGCAATCTCCCTGAACTGCCGCCTGATCTCAGAAACAATAGTTGATGCAGCCCTGCCTACGGCCCTCATAAGGAAACTTGCGAACAGGAATGGTATCATGCCTCCGATGAGTAGCCCTATTAATACCATCGGGTCTGAGAGCTTGAGCACCAATTCAGCTTTGCCCTGCTCAAGAAGCAGTTTATTTATTTCGCTGCTGTATGCCGCATAAAGTGCAAGCGCACCCAGAGCAGCAGAGCCAATGGCATAACCCTTCGTGACTGCCTTTGTGGTATTTCCCACAGCGTCCAGCGGGTCGGTGATGTCCCTGACTTCCTTTGACAGCTCTGCCATTTCTGCTATCCCGCCTGCATTATCAGTTATCGGTCCGTAGGAGTCTATGGAAATTATAATTCCGGTAACGGAAAGCATTGCCGCCGCAGCTATGGCTATGCCGTAAAGTCCCATTGATGGGTCGGAAACGCCTCCGTTAATGAAAAATGAGATCAATATCCCGGCGCAGATAACAAGTACAGGGAGGGCGGTGCTCTGAAGGCCCACTGCAAGCCCTGTAATGATGTTTGTTCCGGGGCCTGTCACCGAAGCGTTGGCGATATCCTTTACCGGGGCATGGGTCGTGGCTGTGTAATATTCTGTGATAATGATCATTGCCGCTGTTACGCCAAGACCCACGAGAGCGCTGATGAAAAGACCGGTATTGCTCCCCATCATCTGCTGTGTTATCAGGTAGAACAGGATTATTGATATCAATCCTGCCACTATGGCGCCTTTATACATAGCCCCCATTATATCGCCGGACTTCCCCAGTTTCACAAAGAAGGTTCCGATTATGGATGCGATTATGGCCGCCGCGCCCAGCACAAGAGGGTACATGACTGCATTCGGATATTTGTCAATGACTGTAACTCCGATGAGCATTGCACCAAGCGCCGTTACAGCATACGTTTCGAAAAGATCGGCTGCCATCCCGGCACAGTCACCCACGTTATCACCCACATTGTCTGCAATGACGCCCGGATTGCGGGGATCGTCTTCAGGTATGCCGGCTTCCACTTTTCCCACGAGGTCGGTGCCAACGTCGGCTGCTTTGGTGTATATCCCGCCGCCGATCCTTGCGAAAAGGCTTATGAGCGAAGCGCCAAAGCCGAACCCGACTACTTTCTCGACAGCTTTCATATCTCCGCCGAAAACGATGTAAAGTCCGCTTACGCCGAGGAGCGCAAGGCTTGCCACCGATATTCCCGTAACAGCGCCGCCTTTGAACGCTACTGTAAGGGCTTTCTGCATGCCTTCTTTTGCGGCATTCGCACAGCGCACGTTGCTCCTTACGGATATGTTCATGCCGAGATAACCGGCTGCGGCAGACATGACCGCGCCGAGGATAAATCCTGCGGCAGTCTCAATATTTATGGCCACTGCGATCAATATGGCAAGGATTACTGCGATGATCGCCACTGTCCTGTACTGCCTGTTCAAATAAGCCATTGCGCCTTCCTGTATGGCAGATGCGATGGCTTTCATCCTGTCTGTCCCTGCATCCAGTTTGAGTATATACAAAGCAAGATACACGGCAAATAATAAACCGACCAGGCCCGCAAGCGGGGCTGAATACAACAACGAATCCATAATATCCTCCTGAATTTCTTCGCCCACTTGGTTCTATATATATATATTGTTTACCTCTGAGGCTCTGACGGATATTGTTGTTTGTGGGACAGAATTAGCTTTCCGCAAATTTTAAGTATCCGGAATCATGTTTGTGATTGTGCCAATCGAGGGATTTGTTGAGTATAAAAGAAGGGAATACTGCAATGACATTGGATGTCCCGTACAAATGATGATGAATAAGAAGCCGCAGGAATCGGAAGATTACAATGACTTGAGGGAGATATGCCAGAAGAATTGTTTGCATACCACTTATGAATTCCACCATTGGCTTATCGAAAAAGGCTATTTATTGATCAGGCCTGAAAAAAGATAGGAGGAAATCAAGAATGAACTGGGGAATGAAGAACCGGATATCAAGGATAATCAAACCAAAAACTGGACGATGCGTCATGCTGGCAGTCGATCACGGCTACTTCCAGGGCCCGACCACGGGATTGGCAAACCTTGGCAAAACGGTTGATCCCTTACTGCCATACGCCGACGCATTGATGATTACAAGGGGCGCTATAAGGAACTGGATAGACCCTGCTGTGGACATCCCGGTCATTTTGCGCGTTTCAGGCGGCCAGAGCATCCTTAAGGAACTATCCAATGAGATAATAACGACCAATATAGAAGATGCAATAAGAATAAACGCATCTGCCATCACATGCTCGGTATATATCGGCGGGGAATATGAAAAAGAAACAATAGGCAACCTGTCAAAGCTTGTGGATGAAGGGGAAAAATACGGAATTCCAGTCCTTGCCGTGACCGCTGTCGGAAAAGAAATGACGCGCGATGCCAG
>DATCUE010000072.1:0-14412 GCA_036567605.1 Candidatus Methanoperedens sp.
CCCGGTTTCCAATGTCCGATATGAACTCCCAACCCCATTTCCTCCCGATGTCATTGCATGAAGCACGGGAGATGGGAATCAGTGAATTCGATATAATACTCGTAACAGGGGATGCTTACATTGACCATCCATCTTTCGGCACAGCCGTGATCGGGCGAGTGCTGTGGGATGCAGGTTACACAGTCGGCGTGATAGCCCAGCCTGACTGGAAAAGCATTGCTGATTTTAAAAAACTCGGTAAACCACGTTTGTTCTTTGGAGTTACTTCCGGGAATGTTGACTCCATGGTAAATAATTATACGGCAAACCTGAAGATCCGAAGCGACGACGTTTACTCACCTGCCGGAAAAGGTGGACTCCGGCCGAATAGGGCGGCGATAGTCTATTCTGATAAACTGCATTCGATTTTTTCTGACACCCCCGTAGTGCTCGGGGGTATCGAAGCAAGCCTCAGGCGTTTTGCTCATTGTGATTACTGGTCGGATAAGGTGCGCCAGTCCATTCTTGCCGATGCGCCTGCGGATATGCTTGTTTTCGGGATGGGAGAAAGACAGGTGGTTGAGATCGCAGGGCATCTTTCAAAAGGAGAGGACATAAAAGATCTTACAAATATCGCTGGCACGGCCATAAAGATGGAAATAGGCATGTGGCGCTCGATAGATCATGACTGTTATGTGGAAATACCCGGATTTATTGAAGTCTCAAACGATAAGAATCTTTACGCCAGCGCATTTAAACTTCATTATCAGGAGCAGGATCCCGTCAGGGGAAGACCCGTAGTGCAACCTCATCCGAAAACAATTATTATCCAGAATAAGCCTGCTATGCCTTTGAGTATGGGGGAACTTGACCATGTGTATGAACTGCCGTACACAAGGCTGCCCCATCCATCTTACAAAGAACCTATACCTGCGCTTACACCGGTCAAATTCTCTATAGTAAGCCATAGAGGGTGTTTTGCATCATGTTCTTTTTGCGCCCTGACCCACCACCAGGGAAGAATCGTGCAGAGCCGAAGCATTGAATCCATCTTGCGAGAAGTAAAGAGGATTACTAAGATGCCAGACTTTAAAGGTATCATACAGGATGTGGGGGGACCGACAGCCAATATGTATTCCATGAATTGCAAACAATGGGGAACAAGAGGAGCATGCGCTGATAAAATATGCACTCATCCGTTATGCAAAAATCTTGAAATAAGCCACCGGCCCCAAATTGAACTCCTGCGCCGGCTGGGCGAGATACCGGGGGTTAAAAAAGTATTCATCGGTTCCGGTATACGATATGACCTTGTGCTTGCGGATTCATCGGATTATTTTTCTGAGCTATGCGCCCACCACGTCAGCGGGCATCTGAAAGTCGCGCCTGAGCATATAGTGCCTGAGGTTACAGATATCATGCATAAACCTCCTAAGGAAATGTTTGAAAAATTTAAAAATGCATTTGATTCTGAAAACAGGAAAATCAAGAAGCAACAATATATTCTTCCGTACTTCATGTCGGGTCATCCCGGCTGCACAATCAACGACATGGTTGAACTTGCCGAATACATACGCGACAATAACCTCTATACTGAACAGGTGCAGGATTTCACGCCGACGCCTATGACTGCCTCCACATGCATGTATTATACGGGGATAAATCCTTTTACTATGGAAAAAGTTCACGCCCCAAAAGGCAGGGAGAAGAAGATACAGCGCGCCCTGCTGCAATATAAGGAGAGAAGGAATTGTGGATTGGTTCTTGAAGGTCTAAAGATTGCAGGGAGAGAGGATATGATAGGCAGTGAAAGGAAATGTTTGATAAAGAGGAGAACTTTAAAGGATATAACCGGGATTGTAAAAGCAGAAGGAGATTCCGTTGAGTCCAAGAAATCGCTCCAGAAAGGGCAAAAAGCGTAGATATTTCAGCTCTTAAGTATAAAGAGAAATCCATGCCCGATCATAAACCAAACCGGCCCTTTGTCTTCATCAACGCAGCCATGAGCGCAGACGGCAAGATCGCGACAATAGAGAGAAAGCAGACCCGCATCTCAGGCAGCCCTGACTTTGACCGCGTGGACGAGCTCAGGGCGACCTCCGATGCCGTGATGGTGGGCATTGGTACCATGCTTTCAGATAATCCGAGCCTTACGGTGAAATCGCAGGAGCGGAGGGAAAAGCGGCGCGCGAAAGGGCTGGATGAGAATCCTGTCAGGATAGTGGTGGATAGCAGGGCGAGAACGCCTGTAGATGCCGATATTTTCAGGAAAGGCGAGGGAAAAAGGATAATAGCGGTATCCAAGAGCGCACCGAAAGAGAAAGTGAAGGAATTATCGGAGCTTGCTGGAATTATTGTGGCGGGCATGGAAAATGTGGACCTGGAAAAACTCCTTTCGGAATTGAAGAATCGCGGAATAAACCGCGTGATGGTTGAAGGGGGGGCGACATTGAATTGGGGGCTGATTTCTAAGGGGCTTGTTGATGAGGTTTATACGTTTATTGGTAATATCATAATCGGCGGCGGGACTGCGCCGACGCTGGTGGATGGGGAAGGATTTGGAAATAAAATATGCAGACTTATGCTGATATCGAGTGAGATGGTGGATAATGGGATACTTGTCAAATGGAAAATTCAATCATCATCATAATAATCATTATTTAAATTTTTAAAATGCGATAAATTTATATAGTAACAAATGATTATAAGTGTAAGATAGGTTTTACTCTTAAAAATTCTTAAGGGCATAATCTATCTGGAAAAGTCAAAATAGGTCCTATTAAGACTTTTCAGAATTATGACGGAGTGAAAAAGATGGTGGAAAATAATATTTTTCAAAAAAGAATGATGATAGCAATATCGGTATTGGTATTCGTGAGTATATGGATCGGAACAGCAAGCGCTGTCCCGTCTACCGGCGGCCCGGATTATATGGGATATAGATATATCGATAGTCGGGCGACCGGTGGACCGACATATGATTGGATTGAAATTAATACGACTGGAACGCAGATTTTGCCTTCAAGTGATGATTGGTATGTGAGCAATATCCCAGTTGGTTTCCCTTTCAATTTCTATGGTCAGGATTACAGCCAAGTAAATATCAGCAACAATGGATTGGTTTTTGCCACAAATCCATCAGGTGTTTTTTCTAATGCTCCTATTGGCTCAACTGGAATCCACAATTTTATCGCACCTTTCTTTGACGACCTTGTTACCTGGGGTTCCGCAGATGCGATATATTATCAGACTCTAGGAACCACACCAAACAGGAAGTTTATTGTGGAATGGAACAACAACCAAGGATATTATTCCACACCATCAGGGATAACTTTTGAGGCTATCCTTTATGAAGGCAGCAATAACATATTATTCCAATATAAAGATGTTGATTTTCAGGCTGCATATTATAATAATGGTGTTTCAGCCACAGTTGGTATTGAAGGGCCAACAGGCCAGGGCTTACAGTATTCATATAACGAAGCTGCATTAAATCCTAACCTTGCCATACTGTTCCAGTTCCCGTCTTTCTCAGGGACAAATATGTACCTCTCAAAGAGCGCGCCTGCAACAAAAGACCATGGAACTCAGATGACTTACACACTATATTATAATAATTTTGGCAGATATCCGGCTTATTCCGTGATATTAGAAGATACCCTGCCTGCAACTGTGAATTTCGTCAGTGCCTCTGATGGCGGTATTTATAATCCTTCTAACAGAAAAGTAACATGGGCTATAGGTACTGTGGCTGCCTGGCCCTCCGGAGCAGGTTCAAGAACCGTTACGGTTGCAATTCCAAATGAAGTGGCTGTGGGCACTACAATTCAAAATACTGCCACTATCAGCACTACTACGTTTGAAGAACGATATGACGATAATAGTGCCAGCGCTTCGACAAGAGTTACCGGTTCAAATCTTCCAACAGGTGCAGGTGTCGGACCGACAAATTCCGGAGGATCCACTCCATCGGTGTACTACGGCACCCCGACAACTTTCACATATGATAGTTCATGTGCAACCAGCGTTGCCATAAATATCAGTATAAATGACGGCATAGCACCCATAATTGGACCGATGACAGAAACTCCACCTGGAAGTGGACATTGGGAATTCACAACAACATTTTACCCAAGGCATGGTGCAGCAACGATAACTTACACTTTAACGGGCTGCACTATTACTGATGTTGTTTATACAATCTGGATAGACCCTGCCGGATATATCTATGATAGTGTTACCAATGCGAGAATAGCTGGTGCTACTGTAACATTGCAAACCCCCGATGGATCCGGAGGATGGGTGCCTGTACCTGCAGATCCAAATTTAATTGATCCTGCTCTGAATCCCCAAACATCGGATGCCAACGGACAATATGCGTGGCTGGTATCCAACCAGATTCCCATACCCTACCGAGTTCATGTGACAGCCCCCGGATATGAACCCGCCGATAGTCGGGTTGTGAATGTACCTCCCCCGGTATTTGATCTGAATGTAGGATTAAGACCCATAGGCGGTGGAGGCAACGCAATCCCGGAATTCCCGTCGATAGCTTTGCCAATTATCTCGATTATAGGAATACTGTTCCTTATATCGAGAAAGAAAAACTAAATAAATAGATTCAAATCTATTTATTTTTACTTTTTTTATTAATTTGTTTTTTTAATCTATTTTATAATATTGCGCTGGATTAATCCATATGATCAACATTGCAGTGCCTTGAACAAATACCCCTTTATACTATTACTAAAAATAAAGTTAAATATAAATGCCCGATAAAAACCACAAATACTTCGCCGCCCACAAAGAAATAACAAAAGTGGCACGGCTCTCCATTTACTCCAACACCTTACTTCTCATCATCAAGCTTGCAACAGGCATTTTCATGGGCTCCATAAGCGTGCTATCAGAAGCCCTCCATTCGGGCATTGACCTTCTGGCGGCGCTCATAGCCAATTATTCTGTCAGGAAAGCCGGCCAGCCTGCCGACGATATCCACAAGTTCGGGCACGGCAAGTTCGAGAACGTTTCAGGTACGGTCGAAGCCCTCCTGATCTTTGCGGCTGCAATAATAATTCTTTTTGAGTCCGGCAAAAAATTATTGCACCCGGAAGATATTCAGGTTGAATATCGGATCGCAGGTATCGTTATCATGGGCATATCCGCACTTGTTAACATAATCGTTTCCAGGAAAATCATGAATGTGGCACGGAAAGCAGAATCCATAGCGCTTGAAGCCGATGGGTATCACCTGACTACAGATGTGTACACATCGGCAGGCGTATTTGCCGGCCTTCTCCTCATCGAGCTGACCGGAAATCAAATTTTTGACCCTGTTATGGCAATAATCGTCGCCCTTATCATTATTAAAGCTGCGTATGACCTTACGAACCGCTCACTCTCAGGACTCATGGATACAAAACTCGCAGACAGCGAAGAGGAAATCATCAAATCCATTATTGCCGAGCATTATTCCCAGTATGCCAACTACCACAACCTCAGGTCAAGGATGTCAGGCGCTGAAAGATTTGTGGATTTGCACCTTGTTGTACCTAGGAACCAGAATGTCACTGATGCTCACGATTTCTGCAACCATCTTGAAAAAGACATCAAAGAGAAAATCCCGAACCTTTCAATATTGATACACATCGAACCCTGCGAAGATGAATGTGAGATATGCAAAAAACCGGATGTCTGCACATTGCCTGAAACTATCCATGATTGATCATAAAGGCACAAGAATTTGATAAAAAAGAGATTACGATTAGAACATCTTATTAAGCGCTTCTTTTGCCTGCATCCCGATGGTTATGCCAAGTTTTTTCGCTGCTTCCGAAACATCCACGGCTTTTGCATTCAGCACATCCTCAAAGCTTTTTACACCTGTTACCCTGACGGCCGCATCCCCGAGTTTATTCGCAACATCCATGTTGAGATATCCGCACATCACAAAGCCTTTCTCTGCTCTTATCACAAGCAGGGGGGCATGTTCCATATCCATTTTCAAACCCAGCGCGCTGCCGTTTTCAAGAATAATCTGTTCAACAAGCATGGATTCTACGTAGTGTTACCGATAGAAATATTTTATCATGGCACAAACTGGTATGCATGGAAGACATCCATAAAAACTTGAAAATCGCAATATTTCTAACGATGCTCATTTTTTTCCTTGAGGTAGCAGGAGGAGTAATAGCCAACAGCCTTGCCCTTCTCTCGGATGCAGCCCATGTCTTCATGGATGTTGTGGCACTGGTTCTTGCTTACGGCGCGATAAAAATATCAGCCCGGCCTTCTAACAGGAATGTGACGTTCGGCTACCACAGGTTTGAGATTTTCGCAGCCTTTATTAATGGAGTAACTATTATCGGGATTGCCTTTTTCATCTTTTACGAAGCATACGGAAGAATCCTTGAACCACCTTCAGTAAAAGGTTTTGAAGTCCTGATAATCGCCACGATCGGCATGGTCATCAATGCATGGGCAGCCCTGAAATTGCATGGGCATCATGACCTTAATGTAAAAGGTGCATATCTCCATGTACTCGGCGATGCCCTTGCATCGGTGGCCGTAATAGCAGGAGCGATAATTATCATTTTCACAGGAAGGACAATTGTGGATCCTCTGCTTAGTATCTTGATCGGCCTGATGCTGATTTACGGTGCAGTAAAGCTCGTTTTCGGTTCTACCCGCATCCTCCTCGAGTTTGCCCCAAAGCATGTCGATGCTGAAACACTTGCAGGTGTGATGATGGAAATCGACGGAGTGAAAGGAGTTCACGACATCCATATCTGGAGCATTTGTTCAAATATCCATGCCATGAGCGCACATGTTCTTGTGGATGGGATTCATGTCCAGCAGACGGAAATCCTGATAAGTAAGATTAGCGAAATCGTAAAAGACAGGTTCCGTATATTGCATACAACACTACAGTTTGAATGCGCTGAATGTACGCCTGTGGAAATCGGCCATGAAGATTTTCATTAATCAAAAAAAGTTTTTGGGCATGATATTTTGGATATCAATGCCCTTCTCATCTTATACTAGAAAATTTATAAGTTATATAAATTTAATATCTCTTCGGTTTATGCTTCTGGTAGCATTCCCTGCAATACACAGGTCTGTCACCTGATGGCTGGAAAGGTACTTCAGTTTCCTGACCGCAGTCTGCGCAAGTTGCTTTATGCATCTCTCTTGGACCGCTCGGCCTGAAACCTCTTCCGCCACGGAAGCCGCCTCTTCTATCGTCGCCCATATGTTTATCTCCTTATTATTTTTTCCTAGCTCTTCTCAGCAAGGGCTGCAATCGCGAATTTTCGCATTACACGCTCAATCTTGATCGTGACGTTGTCACCGACCTTCGTACCGGGCACAAAAATTACAAAACCCTGGATACGCGCGATTCCATCCCCTTCTCTGGCAATACCCTCGATTGTAACATCGTGGACCCCGCCAGCAGAGACAGGAGCATTCTTATCTTGTTCTGTAAACAATTTTTTTCCTCTGTTTGTTTAATCAATCAACCTAAAAAAAGCACACACAGACGGGGTTAATCCCAAACTCTATATTACTTAATAAGCTAACTGACAGAATGTTAATACAACTTGTTCATATATAAATTCTTGGTAGAAAAAATAAAAATCAATCCAGCTCGCTTGCGTCAACCTTTTTCTTGGGGTGCGCCTCTTTTTCAGAAGCTATCACATCATCGATACGTAGTATCATGGATGCTGCCTCGGTTGCCGATGCAATGGCCTGTGTTTTAACACGGAGCGGTTCGATGACATCTTTTTCCAGCATATCCACGGTTTTTCCTTCATATACATCGAGACCGACGTGTTTGTTGCCCTGCTCATGCCGGTTTCGAAGCTCTGCGAGCATATCGATGGCGTCAAGGCCGGCATTTTCCGCAAGTGTTTTCGGTATTATTTCCATTGCGTCCGCGAATTTATTGACCGCAAGCTGCTCCCTGCCGGTCAACACTGATGCGTAATCACGAAGCTGCAGGGCCAGCTCAATCTCCGGGGATCCGCCGCCTGCAAGTATTTTCCCGTCTTCAATCGCAACCCCGACAACCCTGAGGGCATCATGCACTGCCCTGTCAAGACTTGTAACGACATGTTCAGTGCCTCCGCGCAGCAATATTGAATAGGTGTCGGGATTCTTGCAGCCGCTAATGAATATCATCTCACCGTTGCCAACCATTTTTTCTTCGACAACATCTGCGTGTCCCAGAACATCGGGCTTGATCTCATCAAGACTTGTTATGATTTTCCCGCCTGTAGCCCGTGATAATTTCTCAAGGTCGTTCTTCTTGACCCTGTGAGCGACAAAAATACCTGCTTTGGCGAGGAAATAACGTGCAAGATCGTCCACACCTTTCTGGCAGAACACAACGTTTGCCCCGCTTTTTATTACCTTGTTCGCAGCCTCCCGAACCTGTCTTTCTTCCTGTTCGAGGAACATCCGGGTCTGCCCGGGCGCCTGGATTTCGATCTCGGATTTTGTCTCGGTTTTTCTTACTTCGATCGGAGTTGCAAGTATCGCTATTTTTGCATTTTCAATCTGCGATGGCATGCTCTGGTGGGTTTTTGTTTTATCAAGGATTATCCCTGCAATAAGCTCGCTGTCTTCGACACTTCCTTCACCTCTTCTTTCTATGGAAATGTCTTTTATGTTCACCCTATTTTTCCCGTTTTCTTTCTTAACTATTGATTTTACGGCCCTTACGACAAGGTCGGATAATTTTTCCCTTGAGAATTCAACGCCTTTTCCTGTAAGAGCGGTTGCAGCAATTTTTCGGAGGTGTTCATCTTCAGAATCAATGGCCATATCCGTAAGAATTTCCTTTGACTTATGCGCTGCAAGCATATAGCCGCCAATAATAGTAGTGGGATGGATGCCCTGTTCCATCAATTCCTGTGCTTTCTTAAGGAGCTCGCCGGTAATGACTGCGGCCGTAGTTGTGCCATCCCCAACCTCGTCATCCTGCGTCTTGGCGACTGCGGCTACCATTTTCGCCGCCGGGTGTTTGATTGCCATCTCATCAAGAATGGTGGCACCGTCATTTGTGATGGTAACAAGGCCGGCCGGGTCAGTCAGCATCTTGTCCATACCCCTGGGACCAAGAGTGGTTCTCACAGCTTCGGCTACCGCCCTGGCAGCCATTATGTTCGATCTTTTTGCCTCTTCTCCGCGTGTTCTTTCTGTTCCTTTCTTTAAGATTAAAATCGGCTGTCCGCCCATCTGGCTTACCATATAGTTACCTCCATATAAATGATCAATTGCAATTACGTATTCCGCTTCTTCCCGTAAAAGGGCAAAGCTTGATTGATTTTTATTGTTTCATGTTTGTAGTTCGATAAAAAGATTTCGCCTATAAAAATTGCGGCACGATTTAGGGCGGTTGCGGGGATAAGAAACAATTTATATTGCGCGTTTAAGAAAATACAGACTCAGCAACCTGCCAAAGAGTCGCTCACCATGGCTCGCTGCTTGAGTTCCACAATTTGCTTATTATCCCCTGCGTTTTCGGCAACGCTTTCCCGCCACTTTCGCGCCATCCTCTCCTCAATTTCCAATATGTGATTCTTCGAACTCATTAATAACTCTTGTGCTCGGACTGAACCTATCCAATAATTAGACGGGATAACAAGATTAACAGGATGAAGTGCAAAAAATCTATCATGTCAATCCTGTTAATCCTGTCCAATGGCTGAATTTTAGCCTTTACAATTCTTTCAAGAATTTATCTGCCTGTTTTTCGCCATAAACCATCATATCCTCTATAAATGACTGGCTGCGGTCCAGTTTTGATGCGGTATCAAGGTCATAAAGCATCTCTATCCGCCTTAACTCGATATGTTTATATTTGTCAGTCGGGAGGTGCCCGGCATCCACCCATTTGTTTACCGCTTTTATAAACTCGATTTCCTGGTTGAGCGAAAGATTGCCGGCCAGTTCATTGCGCCTGTCCATTATCTCTTTTACTGACTTTGGTTCGCTCGTCCGTATTTTAGGATTTATCTGGACGACCCAAATCTCATCAGGTTTCGCACCGGCATCGGGGCCTTCCACAAAATCCCTGATCGGGGGATTCTGTGTGAAAAGACCATCCCAGTAGACCCTGTTATCTATCCTTACCGCCCTCAGGAAAGTCGGTATTGCTGCTGAGGCCAGGATCGCGTCTGCACTTATCTCAGCGTTCTTGAAACCTCTGGATTCGCCGGAAAGGACATCAACCGCCCCAACAAGCAATGTCGGACTTGAGGGCTTGACAAGTGTTTTGATTTTCTCAAAATCAATATGCTTTTCAAGCAGGCTTCTCAGGAACTCCTGCGCCCACGGAGGATACAGGTACGGACTGACCTCAGGCATGCTGACAATATCCTGGAGCCTTGATGTCCAGACAATCCAGTCATTCCACAGCTTGTCCCAGAATGAACTCGCAGAATTATCATTCCAGAAAGAATCCAGTAGTTCCACAGCCTTATTCCGGTCATTAATTAGCAGGCCGTACCAGGCCAACAGGGCGCATATGGCGCCTCCTGAAGTGCCGCTTAAAGCCACTATCTCGTACTTTTTTTCCTTTTCTTTCAGGATTCTTTTCAATACTCCCGCGGTGAAAGCAGTATGGCTTCCCCCGCCCTGACACGCTATTGCCACCTTTGTGTTCGTATTTCTTCTTATTCTTGCCATAATTCAGTACCCTTTTAATGCAATATATTACTACTATAAATCTAACTTCCAGTTTTTATATATTTCGATGGATTAACTATTTTTGAAAAGGAGTTTCCATGGAAGCATTTTCTTTTCAGAATATACAATAGTACGTTATTTGTGATCTAATTTCCGAAAAAGGAAAAAAATCGCCAGCAAACGGAAAGACATAAATAGTCACTTAATTCAAACCATTAATTATGACAAAGAGTGAATCAGCATGTATTGGGCGTATTTCTCATAATTCAACAATGTCAGTACCCCAATGTTCAAAGTATGACCTTGTTTGTGCGGATTGTTTCGGCGTTTATTTTGACGACCGCTTGAAATGCCCGGAAGATGGCGGCCTCCTCAGGACAAGGTACAGGAAAAAGCAACTGGTGTTAAAAGATGTCCCGGGGATGGGACGATTCCATGACTGGCTTCCTGTAAATGATATCATCACATCGGATTCGGGTCCGATCACCTATGAAAGCACGGAACTTGCAGAAGAACTGGGATTAAAAAACCTGTATATCTCATTTAATGGCTACTGGCCCGAAAGAGGAGCCTTTATAAGAACCTGCAGTTTCAAGGAACTCGAGGCATTCCCTACAATCCAGAAGCTGAAAAATTCAGGCAAATCGCTTGTCCTGGCTTCGGCCGGGAATACGGCACGGGCTTTTGCCCATGTGTCGGCACAGACAGGCGTAAAAGTGTATATCGTCGTGCCTGCAAGCGGGATTTCCAGAATGTGGCTCCCGGAAGAGCCCACGGATTCCATTCACATTATCCAG
This sequence comes from Candidatus Methanoperedens sp., assembly GCA_036567605.1. GTDB lineage: Archaea > Halobacteriota > Methanosarcinia > Methanosarcinales > Methanoperedenaceae > Methanoperedens. The sequence goes on from DATCUE010000072.1 coordinate 11,472, forward strand.
ATGGGAAAGAACTGCGATTACACGGATTCCATACATCTTGCAGAGCGCATCTCATTTCTTCCCGGTATGATGGCAGAAGGCGGGGCAAGAAATGTGGCACGAAGGGACGGGATGGGAACAGTCATGCTTGACGCATCGTTTTATATTAAACGGATGCCCGACCATTATTTCCAGGCGATAGGCAGCGGGACGGGCGGCATTGCTGCATGGGAGGCATCGATGCGCCTGCTCGAAGACGGGAGGTTCGGCGATAGACTGCCACAGCTCCATCTATCCCAGAACCTGCCCTTTGCTCCCATGTTTCATGCCTGGAATTCCGGCAGGCGCGAGATAATCAAGGAATTGGATATGCCGGATCCGAAAAAACTCATTCATGAGATGTACGCTGATATCCTCTCTAACAGGGAACCGCCGTATTCAGTAGCAGGAGGCGTTTTTGATGCACTGCGTTCGACCTGCGGGGCAATGTATGGCATCACGAATAAAGAGGCGAAAGATGCACAAAAATTATTCGAACGCATTGAGGGTATTGATATTTTCCCGCCTGCCGGGGTTGCGGTCGCGTCGCTGCTCCAGGCTATTGGAAACGATAAAGTGGATGCGGATGATCATATAGTCCTGAACATAACCGGAGGCGGTGTGAAGCGCCTTGAGATGGATTACTGCTTGCACAAGATAGAACCGGCAGCATATGCAGAAAATGCAAATGTGCCCCTTTCCGAAATAATCCAGAGAAAGGTATTTGCCTGATGGAATGCCCGGAACGGAAAGTCATTGAAATCCTTAAGAATAACAGGATTGACATTGCTGTTACGCTTCCATGCGACAGGATAAAAGCGCTGCTCCCCTTAATCACCGAGAACTTTAATACAATACCGCTTACACGGGAAGAAAACGGCGTGGGAATATGTGCGGGTGCTTATCTTGGCGGCAGGAGGCCTGTCATGGTAATCCAGAGCACAGGTATTGGCAATATGATAAATGCCCTCGAATCCCTCAACATGACCTACGGGATACCACTGCCCGTAATTGCAAGCTGGCGCGGGGTTTACAAAGAATCGATAGAGGCCCAGTGGCAGTTCGGCAGAAAACTTCCGGCAATCCTGGATGCAGCAGGCATAAAGTACACCATTGTCCAGACAACTGACGAACTGGACAAAATAGATTCGGCAATAAAAGATTCTTTCTGCAATTCGCATCCGTATATTATACTGGTTTCTCCTGCCGTATGGGAAGGTTCCTCCTGCAATGTCCCGGAACCATTAGAGATAAATCCACGATCTTCAAAATTGAATTTCAAATCCGAGATAAAAAATCCTGAGATAACAAGATACGATGCGATCAAAGTGCTCGCAGGACATGTGAAAGACGAAATCATAATCGCGAACCTTGGCATCCCGGCCAAGGAATTATATAAGATAAAGGACAGGGAACTTAATTTCTATATGCTGGGCTCTATGGGGTTGGCATCATCCATAGGCCTTGGCCTGGCACTTGCGCAGAAAAGATACGTTTATGTTATTGACGGCGACGGGAGCCTGCTGATGAACCCGAATGCACTTATTGCCATTGGTTCTTATAACCCGGAGAACGTGACCGTTGTTGCCGTGGACAATGCGACGTATGGTTCTACCGGGAACCAGGGGACAGCCACCTGCAACCAGATCGACCTTGAGCTCCTGGCAGGGGCAAGCGGTATCAAAAGTACAATAAAAGTGCATACTGAAGCTGAATTGAAAAAAGCTCTATTTCAGGGAACGGGTTTTATCCATGCAATAGTAAAACCCGTTAATGCAAAATGCAGGGAGATACCTCTTTCTGCTAAGGAGATTAAGCAGAGGTTCATGAAAGCGGCTTGCCTTTAATATCCGATTCTCGGGCGAACGTATGAAACTTTGAGTAAAGTATTTAAATTAGTTGATACATTTCATGAACGGGATTATGAAATCAGCGAATCTGCTTGGTGTAATATTAGCTTCAGTATTGATCATTTCTTTTGCAATAGTACTGGTTAACAAAGATGTACTCATGGCCGAACCTGAAAAGCCTCCTGCCTTTCTTTCAATAAGGGAAATTGATGTAAGACCGGTGGATGTGACAAGCTCCCAGATAGAGGTGAACATTACTGCATACATAGATCATTTTGGCGGCAAAACCAGGAATGGTTCTATGCTCATAAGGGCTATCAGCAGCGATACAGGACTTCTGGCGACTCAGGTTTCCACACCCATCGACGCAGAAGAACCGGGAACTCAAAAAACCCTGGCAGTTTCACAGAAATTAAAAGTTGACAGGAACGGAGGGTATGACCTGAAAATCCTGCTTTTCGACAACGGCACTATTCGGGATAGCGGTTCGGTGGGCATCCGCGGCCTTTCAGCCATCACATCTTTTTCAAAGAGGAGCGGCATAGTGTTGAACAACATTGATTTCACTGTCGGCAGTGTCTCGGCAGGGAAGGTTTCCATAAAATCCGACATATACCTTGAGAATAAAGGCCCCGAACCCTCAGATAACCTGAAAATGATAGTCAAGGCAAGGGAAGCTGCTTCCAACCTGCTGGCTGACAAAACTATCACGGAAACAGGCGTTATCGCAAGTGAGGCGACGGCGATCAAAAGCGTGCAGCTTGTGGTGCCTGATGAATACAATTACATGGTAGTGGTCGAACTCTGGAAAGAAGATGTACTCATAAATACGTGGGAGAAGCCCGTGCTCCTAGCTCCGTCCAAGACCGTTCCCAAAGAGAGCGTTGAGAAAAAGGTGGATATAGAAGTTTCGAAGTTCGTGAGGGAGGAAGGAGTGCCTGCAGCGCAAAGAGAACAGGGGGCAACTTCTACGATGCAAAAGAAAGAGCCCGGGTTTGAAGTGTTTGCTGCATTAGCTGCATTGATGATAGCGGTGATTGTATTAAGAAGGAGGTCATAATGGTCAGCCGGGA
>DATCUE010000073.1:0-13063 GCA_036567605.1 Candidatus Methanoperedens sp.
AAAGCAGGCAAAAGCTTCATGCACACCCGCCGCGCCCTTCCGCGCCTGCCGCCCCTACTGTACTGGTTGCAGCACAGTTATGGCGGCGCCCAAAAATATCCGGAAGTCGATTACTTTAAATATATCCTCATCTTAGCATAATTCATGGGTCTGATGAGCTTCGACGCAAAGGATTTTGATCGTCCAACTTTTATAGAAGTGCCTGATCCTGCCGACTCAACAAAAGTTTTACGGCAGAATAAGGGCTTTTATACACCTCTCGGTGCAGGAGTTTTATTTAAAAATGAAGATCTATTCAATAGGGCTTACCTGGAGGCCATACAGGAACTATCTGACCAATTTGGACTATCTATAAATTTTCCAATATGTTGTTCGACCCAATTAAAGAAAGAGATTGGACTTAAAAAAGCCATCCCGTTTTGTGATTGTCTGGTTAAAAAATTACAGGATTATTTAGATTTAATTTGTATAAGTTATGTAGTATTGCCTCCGGCAACGATCCCAACCGTTACAGTTGGTGGAACAAAGTCTCAAGAAATAACAATCGATACTTTGGCTTTTTTACGTAATTTATCGCCGATGTTCTCCTATATTACGGCCTGGAATTTCATGAGACGCCACAAATATTCCGGTCATGAAATAGTAGTCGATGGTTTCAGTTCGAAAACAACCGTTGCCTGGGATGAATTAGTTGATATTAAAGCTCCCAGAATTTTTCCCCGCGGCGATGAGTGCAATCCTTTCATTTCCTTAGCTGATATTATTGCATTTCTGACAGATGCAAAGTTATATTCAACTGATTTTGAGCATAGAAGATTAACACCTGAAAATGTAAAATATGTCTGGGAAGGGTATTCTTTTGATATTGATTGCCATTACCTTGACAGAGGGCTATACTCCAAATATAAATGGTACAGCAACGACCTTATAGACATTCGTCCTTATTTGGCCCATCCAGTGGTGTTTTTGCTGATAGATGACATTGAAAAATTTGGAACTGCCCCTCCGCCCCTTCCTGCAAATCAGATGACTTTACCACAGGGGGAGATTCCAAAGAAATTTAGAGAAGTTATCCAGCGTATGCCACCTTATCATGCAGCTCTATCATACGCATATGTTCTAGGAGGTTCCGTTCAATTCTTTGATAAATACATCGACTCTGATAAAATAAGAGACGGTGATGTGTTAGTTTATATGGGCGAGACATCAAAAAAGATTGCCTTGACATATAAAGATGCATTTGAAGTCGAAGTTCTTCAATTAATAGAATTAAGAAAAAAGGTGGAAAGTATGACAATTATATAACAATTATTGCATGACATTGGAAGATAATGCCCGGGGAGGAACTATCTCCATATAATACGAAGTTCTTATATGATATATATTTTTCGTTAAGAATCGAACATTTTTCCAAAATTATTTCGCATTAATAATCAAATCTTGGCAAAAAACAGATATTATATAATTCACATCCATCTCACAATTGAATTTATATTTATCACACTGTAAATGGGGCATCTTTTGAATGAACTGTTTATTTCCTTTCGATCTTTTTTACCGAGTATTCCTTCCACATCTTATCTTCGTTTTCCCAATCGATTTTTTTGGGTATTATCTCGACTTTCTGTAGTATGACCCTGCCGGTCTCGATGGTAACGTCCAGATAATCGCCAACGTTAATATTCAATTGGTCCCGAATGGATTTGGGAAGTGTTAATAAGCCCTTTGATGATACCTTTACCAGTTCGCTCATATCTTAGATATTAAGATTCTAAGATATTAAGCTTTTTCCATAAAACAGGTATAGGCGCTCCATCAAAGCCCGGCAACAGCTTCAGGCACACCCGCGCTTGTTGTGGCGGCGCTGGAAGAGCTGGCTTCCATCTCTATTTCCATACGCCGTCGCTGGTCTTGACAATTCAACGCATTTATTCAATGCTTCAACTTTAGGGCCTGCTCTCTTCCTTCTTCGACTCTAAACCATTTGACAATCGCCGATGTATCTATGCAGACTTTCGGTTTATACGGTCTCATTTTCTTCGGTTCTGACTTCTAAAACCATTTCTGATAGATTTTTTGGATGCTTTTTCGCCATTCCCCTTGCAAACTCATCCATTTTCAGGTTCAATTCCTGAATCTCATATTTCTTCACCATATCTCTTATCGCGCTTTTCAGGAATTGCTCTTCATTCTCAAAAAATCCGCTTTTCACAATCTTTTTAACCTTCCGTGCTAAAAATTCATTCACCTTTGTCTTCAATATCATCTCTTACATATTTATCACAGGCAAGCGACCGGGTCACTTGGCACTTATTTACCTTGGCAATTACGTTATATGTTGATATATACTTAATCAGTATGTCGCTGTATGTCAGTTATCGCTACCTTTTTTGATTTCACCGGGATTGGGCGTATACGGAGTTGTATCTTTGCTCAACTATATCAACATCCGCCTGAAGCTCTTTTCTTCATTCGCGATTTAAATTCTTCTTTTGAAATACCTTTGAAATCAGCAAGGCGGCGATAATGTTCTTTGATATGTTCCGCGCTTATATCCTCAATAGAAACCCTGTCCATGAGCATATTTAGAACTTCATCAAAAGTCCAGTCACCAAACTTATAATCTGATAGTCTTTCTTTTGTTTTATTACTAATTGTAATAGTTGTAGGCATAATTAAAACAATTGTTTTAATTGATATTAAAATTACCGATGCTGCTCGCATCATAATCCACAGTGAGACCTTTGCCTGCTTCCTCGCGACAGCAGCCTCATGCACACCCGCCGGCCGGCATATCTGCCATTCGCATCCGGGATGTTCCAGACAGTGGCCTTCTCGACCAAAAAGCGGCGACCGCTCTTAGATATACGCACGCCACGGTAGTGGTCGATATATCCGTACCGCATGACCTGAGACAATAGACGTGCCCGCTCAACGCGGTTAATAGGCTCTGCCGTGAGGCTTGACGGGATACTTGTGAATTCCTTCCCCATAGGGCGAGTGCTGCCTGATTACCGTAGTTCAAAACTTCCGATGGAGATTTGCACAAGGAACCTTTCCGGTGGGTGAGAGGTTGGGGGTGGGGGGAAGGGGAGAGGGAGATATCTACGCGTGCAAGAGATCCAGATGGGTCTTTTAATGTCCTGGCTAAAACATCAACAACCGAAGTGGGAATTTTGGGGTTATACCATGAACACATAAACTACAATATGGTCATACATATTCATATTATGAACATCAAAATGGGCATTATGAACATCTGGATATATATGATGAACAATGCTCCCTTGGATTTGTAGAAGCAAAAGCAACAAATTTGCGATAAAAATCCTCACACACACGTCAAGATGCCCTCCGAATACGATTCGGGGGTAAGTGATGAAAATCAGCCCGGAAAAGGTCGAACCTCTTATGGCTCGTCTGGGCATAGCATGCAGGCTCTCTTATCTTGAAGCCTTTACTGCAACATGACCCGTGGACACACCTGCAACCTGGCCCGGTCTGCTCACAGGCACGCTCATAAGAACGAAGGATAACCCCGCTTGAAGAGCGGCGCCCGTCCATGTTGAAGCTGTAGATGCCGTTGCCCAGATCTCGGATACAAAGTGCTTCCGAAATATCAACTGCAGGATTCATTGTACCCGCTGTAACAGGAGGGGCGAGCATCCTGTTATCAACATCGGGTATGATAAAAGTGATCGACCTGTACTAAGTACGCCAACAGCTTAATGAATGCACCATGATTTTAGGGGTACAAAATATCACTGCATATTTGATGTACCTTAAAATTGTATGTACAATTAGTTGGTGGATGTCGTAGTTAAGTTTGTCCTGCGAAGAGAGACACGCTGATGTGCGCCCGAAAGTAGTTGGCAGGGCGTGCATTTAATTTTAAATTGCAGGTTTAATCTTTGGATTCCGCTGAACCTATCAATCCCTGACGCCTAATGATTGCCAGGCTATATATCAGAGAATCACCCGGAGGCGACACCCGGTCGCAGGGCATAACGAACAGTTGAAAAGCCTCATTGGATGTGGTTATACTATCAGAGAGTGGCAACTATGCATCTATTTCTTGCTTAGAACCTCATGTATGGTTATTAGCAGGTTCTCAGTAGTGTAAGGCTTTGATAAAAAAGCATATACAAGGTCAGAGACTTTTGCAGGTTTATCTTTCTCAGTTAATCCACTGACTGCGATAATTTTGATTTCAGGGTTAATTTTGCGAATCTCTAGAATGCTTGCTGAGCCATCCATAATAGGCATCATCATATCCATAAGGATAAGTTTGATTGTTTCTCTATGTTGCGAATACAATGCAACAGCTTCTTTACCATCATTAGCTGTCATTACTTCATACCCATGTGTTTCCAATGTTTTCTTGGTTATCTCACGAATCTTGTCTTCATCATCAACAACAAGAATTGATTCTCCATGCCCTACTGGCAGTTTATATTGATGCTCTCGCGCTTTTAGTGTTTCAGATACTGTAATGGCAGGCAAATAAACTTTAAATGCGGTTCCTTCTCCGACTTCGCTGTATACAGTTATAAATCCGCCATGGCTTCTCACAATCCCAAGAGATGTAGAAAGACCGAGTCCAGTGCCCTTTCCATGCTCTTTTGTCGTGAAAAATGGTTCAAAAATCCTATCTACTATATCAGCTGGCATACCTGTTCCAGTATCAGAAACAGTAGTGACAATGTAAGGACCGATCTTAGCTTCAGAGTTCATTCTTTTATAGTCTTCATCGATGAATAGATTTTCAACAGAGATGCTCAAGATACCACCATTTGACATCGCATCACGAGCATTTACGCAGAGGTTCATTATAACCTGATATAATTGTGTAGCATCCCCTGAGATAGTCCAGAGGTTTTTGGGTACATCAGTTTTTATTTCGATATTTCTTGGAAATGTCTCTTTTACTATCTGCCTTATTTCTGAGATGAGGTTTGCTACTTGAAGAACACTGCGTTCGCCCTCAACACCTTTTGTAAAAGATAGTATCTGCTTCATTAAATTAGCTCCACGATGAGTACTTTTTTCGATTGCATTAAGCAACCTCTTGCTCTCTTCATCTGTTAATCTTTCTCGTAATAGTTCCTGCGATAGCATTATTGGTGTAAGCACATTATTAATATCATGCGCTATGCCGTTGACGAGCGTGCCTATGCTCTCCATTCTCTGAGAACGTAATAATTGCGATTCAAGCCTTTTCTTTTCCGTGATATCTTTCACGGTCCCCATACTTGCCATCCTGCTGCGATATGCAATAAGCCCAACATTCATGTTGACGAGTATCCTGGTTCTCCCGTCCTTGTGAATCATATGGAACTCGTATTCACGAGGGATATCCTCTCCTGCCTGCCTTCGATAGTAGCGATCGGTAATCAGATTTAAATCCTCAGGTGCAACAAATTCCCTGAAATCCTTTTCAATAACTTCTTCCACTGTGTACCCAACTATTCTTGCAAATGCTTCGTTTACAAACTGCATTTTAGCATCCTGAATAATAAAGACGCCGTCCTGGATATTATCTATTAATGTGTGATATTTTTCCTCAGCACTCTTGCGCTCGGTAATTTCGGTTTGTAATGTTTCGTTAGTCTTTACCAATTCTGCGGTTCGCTCCTGAACACGCCTCTCTAATTCGTCGTGCGATGTACGAAGCGCCTCTTCCATTTGCTTGCGTTCTGTGATATCACGGGCGATCCCGGTCGTGCCTATGACCTTACCCATGTCATCATAAATCGGTGTTTTGATAGTCTCTATCCATGTTTTTCTGCCATCTTTATCTATCAGCGGCTCCTCAACCTGTTTTCGTCTGCCGGTTTCCATGACCTCTCTATCATCAGCCCTGTATCCTTCTGCCAGCTTCTTATGCCAGATATCTAGGTCAGTTTTACCAACTAAATCTTCAGTACTCAGCCCGCATGCCTCTGCGAATGGTTTATTTACTGCTATAAAACGGCTCTCTTGATCCTTCAACCAGGCGATATCTGGTATGTTATTAAGAATAGCAGTTTGCTGGTGGACGCTTTTCTGCAGTTCTTCCTCTATCTGTTCGCGCTCGGTGATATCACGCACTGTGGCAAGGAGTACTTTATGTCCTCTCAGTTCAAGAAGATCTGCACTCAGTAACGCATGATAAATCGTTCCATCCTTGCGCTTTAGTCTAACCTTCAGATCACGCACCCTACCAGTTTCCTGCAAGGTCTTAATTAAAGACTTGCGCTCATCCGGGTCAACGTAAGCGGCACTAATATCCGTGGATTTTAATTCTTCCAGAGTGAACCCCGTCATCTCCACCATTTTTGCGTTACAATCAATCACCCTACCTTCAAGATCTGCGATTCCAATCCCCATTGGAGCGGCCTCAAACAAGCTATGATATTTTTCTTCGGATTCACGTAGCTCTTCCTCAATCCTCTTAGGCCCGGTAAGATCTCTGACAACCTTGACTCCTCCTATGATTTTCCCCGTAGAATCTCTTAAAGGCGATCCCGTAAGTTCGATATATAATATACCTTTGTCGGTGGGAACTTTTCTCTCTGTTTTATGAATTTTTCCATCCTTGAAAGATACTTCAATCGGGCAATCTTCACAGATAGAATCCTTGCCTTCATAAGCTTTGTAGCAGTATTCCCCGATATGGTTCCCGTATATCTCATCCTGGATCTGATTTTGGTATATAATTTTATAATCAGTATCCTGCAAGATTATACCGTCGCCTATGGCCTCAATAACCGCACTTGTTTTGTTTTTCTCATTCTCAGCCTTTCTGACAGCTCCTTCCAGATTTATGACAGTTTCATTCAGAGCATCTTCTGCTCTTTTTAGTCTTGTTATACAAGATTGGATATAAATACCAAATAAAATAAAAACAGATCCATATAACATCCGTATTGCAATCTCTCGATTAGTTGGGGTAATTATTTGCCCAATAATAGTACTTTCTTGGAACACTAGAGAATCCAAGAATGAATCCAAAATCCAAGCAAGTGCAAAAAGTCCAACACTTATTAATATAATATTTACTTTATCTACTAATTTTATTTTTTCATTTTTAGAATTCATCTTCTCTTCTCTCCAAAAACTTATATTTTTGATCTTGCCGATTTCCTATGCATAATATGTCAAATGCAAGCCCACTCATAATGCCTTTTAAGGAAAATGATTCACATGTGAGATAATTGCTTTAGTTTTATTGATAATTTTAAATCTATACTTTTTCTAACCATAGGATTTCCAATGTTATTTAGCTGTATCAATGCTCTGATTTGTATATCCTGTCTATTGATAAAGTATCTTATTGATAAGCATTCGGATTACGCCCTCATAGTAGAGAGTAACAAGCTATGGCGCAGGGCATGGCATGTTATTGAAAAGCTTTATCGGCAGGTTCGCAGAAATAGTTAAGATGTCCTGTTTCATTGTATTTAATACATTTTAATACTTGATTCAGTAATCTATATTAGGGGAACTATTGAGTTCATTTAATTGGGGGCGTGAAGATGAAGCAAACAAACGTCACAATATCTGGTCACGTGAAGCCAGGGTTTGAGGCCGTGCGGGAAGCATTCATTGAGAACTTTAATCGCCGCAATGAGCTCGGGGCTGCCTGTTGCATCTACTACCGAGGTGAAAAAGTCGTTGACCTGTGGGGCGGCATCCGGAATAAGCAAACCTCCGAACCCTGGGAAGAAGATACGATGGTGATCGTGTTCTCGGCAACAAAGGGACTGTCCGGTCTGGCTATGGCGCTTGCCCATTCGCGGGGCTTGTTTGATTACGACGAGCTTATCTCGAAGTACTGGCCGGAGTTTGCACAACAGGGTAAGGATAAGATCACAATCCGGCAACTGCTGGCACACCAGGCAGGGCTGTTTGCCTTCGATGAGACAGGGGACAAGAGCATCATCGCAGATCTTGACCGGCTGGCGGTGGTCCTGGCGCGACAGAAACCAGCGTATGAACCAGGAACGCGGCAGGTATACCATGGCATAACCCTTGGATACTACCAAAGCGAACTTTTGCGCCGGGTCGATCCCAAACACCGCAGCATAGGGCAGTACTTTCAGGAGGAAATTGCCGCTCCGCTTGGACTTGATTTCTATATTCGGCTGCCCGAAGAAATCCCTAATACGAGACTGGCTACCCTCCAGGAAGCTAATCGTGTTCTGGCGATATTCACCATACCAATCCCCTTTTTTCTCGCGACGATAAACCCGCGTTCAGCGATCCGCAGAGCATTATTGGGATCGTTGTTACCTTTAGATAAAGAACACATTTACACCCGGAATTTCGAAGTTCCTTCGGGAGGGGGTGTGGGAACGGCTCGCGCCATTGCCCATGCATATAGCGTCTTTGCGACGGGCGGAAAAGAGCTTGGGTTGCGAGAGGAAACACTCAGGCAGCTCATGGCACCACCTGTCGCACCGGTGCATGGATTCCGTGATGGGGCCCTGAAAGCAGACGTCCGATACTCACTAGGTTTCGCGAAGCCCGGTCCGAAGAACCCTTTCGGTCATCCGAGTTCCTTTGGAATGCCAGGGTTTGGAGGTTCATTTGGATTTGCCGACCCGGAGGTAAAAATAGGATACGGGTACGTCCTCAACAGGCAGGGTACGTACTTTATGGATCCACGAGATATCGCTTTGCGCAATGCAATGTACCGCTCGATTGGCGAGACAGATCCGTATCATGAATGAGTATAGATGCAGATTGCAAAGTAAGGCGACAGCATTGCGTCAGAAATCGAGGAAAATCGAAATGGCAAACGACTGGAGCTATACCAGCGTAGTTACACAAGCCCAGATATTCAGATCACAAGAACTAATTTAATATCGTCAATCGCATTGCATGCCAAGAATTATGATTGAGCCCAGACCCCTTCAAAAACCTCAACAGCTGGCCCTGTCTTGAATACGTGGTTCGTCTTCTCGTCCCACTCCACCTGGATGTTCCCGCCCTTCAGGTGAACTATGACATTCCTTTCAGTCTTCTTATTCAACACGCACGCGATTACAGATGCGCAAGCGCCGGTCCCGCACGCAAGTGTCTCGCCTGCGCCCCTTTCCCATACCCTCATCTTGATTTCCTTTTGGTTCATTATCTTTACGAACTCTACGTTCGTTCTATTCGGGAAAGCCTTATGGTTCTCTATCTTCTTTCCGAGCTCATCAAACCCTTTAAATTCAGTATCCTCTACAAGAATCACACAATGAGGATTCCCCATTGACACGCACGTGACCTTGATGCTCCTTCCCTCTAACTTCAATTCCTTGTTTACCACAGTTCCTTTCTGCCCGATCATCGGTATCCTTCCCCGCTCAAGCACAGGCTCTCCCATGTCCACGCGCACATCCTTCACAGAACTCTTCTCAACAACGATTTCAGGCTTTATGATTCCTGCCTTCGTCTCAAACCTCAGATTAGTCTTCTTCGTGAGCCCATGCTCAAAGACATACTTTGCGGCACACCTTATCCCGTTTCCGCACATTTCCGCCTCAGAGCCGTCCGAGTTGAATATCCTGTACCTGAAGTCGTTCTCTTTCGATTCCGCAGGCATTATCAGGATTATGCCGTCAGACCCGATGCCAAAATGCCGGTCACTCATTCTTATTGCAAGATCCTTAAGGTCTATGTTCTTCAGATTCTCAGCAAAACAGTCGATGAAAATATAATCATTCCCGATCCCGTGCATCTTCGTGAATTTTATTGACATAAGTCATCACATAAATAAGAGTATTTTGCCGCTTAAATATAAATGCGTTTGTTTGTAGCTCATACCATATATTTTTCTATTCCTAGCTGATTTCTGAGAACGTAGTACTTCGAAGGCAGACCGAGCAGGTGAGAGGTGTGGTGCAACTTTTGGGGCAGGAAAACAGCATTTGATCTCAAGCTAATCGCAGCGGCGGGGTGAGAGGTTGGGGGCGCGGGGGAAGGGGAGAGGACCTGCTGAACAACATCTGACATGCGTTGAGGCATTTCTTAGTGATCGGGGGTGGGAGTCCGCCTCCGTTATTGCATATTCCGTTCATTGTTATTCTGGTCCGAAATAGTAAAGGATTTCTGACATTTTGACAATCAACTTTAATATCCGTTACGGGTCACTCATGGGTGAATCATTTCCCGATGACGAAGAGATGAAGGCTATTAAAAGCTATCATTCAAGAGTAAGCCGTGGAGAAACGGAATTTGTTCCTCTTGAGGAAATCGATAATGAGCTATGATGTTCTTATTGAAAAGAATGCCATTAGAGAACTAAAAAAATTCCCAACCCATGCCCGGTATATCTGGCGCATGTTTTTGTAATCAGCTCAATATTTTATGGCCTTTGATATTCCCCGAACTCCCATCCCGTCAAAATCAATCAGCTCCGGATTACCAAGAGCATCTTCTCCAACTAAAATAAGATTACGTTGACGTTTTGAACCACAGAAAAAGCAAGATGGTTTAGAATTATCCATAGAGAATTCTTCTGCTATTTTGTCTGAAATTCTCGGCAAAATACTATAGATAGCAAAGCTGTTGTATTACATTTGTTTTACTTTTCGGTAAGCTTTGTGTAGCAACCTTATAAAATTTGCCAGAAATCGCTCTTTCTTTTCCATCCTCCTTACAAAAATATTTTCTTCGGAAATAAATAACTCTTTCAGATGACGTATATCTGTTTTTGGTGTAAAAAACACGTACAGAAGGATACCGAACAATATCAATACTGAACCAATGATCTTATCAAACATCGATGTGGAATAAAGGAGATATAGACATACTCCGATCCCAAGCCAGGGGAAAATATTTTGTCCATATAAATTTTTTTCTGTATCTTTTATTAGTATAAGCAGAGCAAGACAGGTTAACAGATATGAAAATGCAAGATTAAAAACAGAAAACGAGATTAATCCGGATATCCCAGTAAACATAGACAATATAAATGCAATTATCCCATGGATTAACAATGCCATATACGGTGTGCCATATCTTGTATGAATTCTGGAAAAAATTCTGGGAAATAAACCATCGATAGACATAGCATACGATAATCGAGCGGTAGTAAGCACCCCTGCTTCATCAGAGCCTGATACTGATAACAAAGCCCCTATTGCCATAATTAAGGCGCCTGCTATCCCAAAAATTACTGCTGCAACATCAACCAGAGGAGTTGAGGTCGATGCCAAAGCAAACCAGTTAACTGTCCCATAGATAACAAAATTAGTGGAAAGATAAAACACTGTGACTATCATCATGCCTGTTGCTATTGCCTTTGGTATTGTTTTATTTGGGTCTTTAACTTCACTTGCAGGCAGTGTGCCCAGTTCAAACCCTGCATATGCCCAGAATATCAATACCAGAGCTGTCCCGAAATTATTAAAACCAAGCGGGGCAAATGGTATATAATTTGCAACAAAAGTCCCGGGATTAAATACAAAAAAGAAGACTCCGCCGATGACCAATAAAATTAGCGGAATCAGCTTGATAATTGTTAAAATATCATTGAATTTCCCTGCAGTTCTCACGCTGGCTATATTTATAAAAGTCAAACCAAAAATGAATAGTCCTTTTACTATGATTTGCTGGAGAAAATCTAAAGGATAAAAATATTGCAGATATTGTACAAAGGCTATAGCAAAAACCGGCAATGCCAGAATTTCTGCTATCCACATACTCCAGCCTGTAAGGAAACCATAAAATTCATCAAACGCATAAGAAACAAAAGCAAAAGGACCCCCTACTCTCGAAACGTAATAACTGCAGTAAGCAAAAACCAATGCTATTATCGTAGCAAGTATACCTGCAAATAACCAGACGATTATCGAAAATGGTCCGATCATCCCGGCCGTCAATGCAGATGCTATGTAAATATCCGCCCCAACAATTGAGCCAACAATGATATTAGTTAGATCGAAAAAAGTCAATTCCTCTTTGAGTTTCTTTGAATTCTCACTCTTTGAATTCATAAAACCAATATTGGTTTGTTTGGACTATTAATCTTCTACTATTGTGGCTACCAATCTATGATACTTACCAAGTGCTTATTTTATTTTAACCGAAGGGGATCGATGATGAAAGGAATGGTGACAGTATGGCAGGAATGAGAAAAAGGCAGCTATGACATGCGCGCCATGAATAATTCCGAAAAATTCAAATCTACAAACCAACAAATAGCACTATTACGGCAAATATTATAATCACTCACGACGAATATACTATTCCGGCCTATGTTGCCGGCAAGGAAAATACGCACGCGGGTGTCATTCTCATTCACGAAGTATGGGGACTTAATGAAAATATCAGAAGCATCGCCGGCCGTTTATCGGCTGAAGGCTATCTTGTTCTCGCACCAGATCTTATTTCCCAGACTGGAATCACTGAAAAAATAGACCAGTCCATTTTAGCCGAGGTCGCCAATCCTGCTACTCGCGATGAAGCCCAAAAGAAAATGCGTGCAATCATGAGCCCGATCAGGTCAGAAGAATTCGGAAGGGAAACCGTCAAACGGCTCAAGATATGTTTCAACTATCTAATGCAGGAATACGAGCTGGAGAAAATTGCAGTCATGGGATTTTGTTTTGGCGGTACCTATAGCTACAGCTTGGCAGTCAATGAACCGGATCTTGCAGCAGCTCTGCCATTTTATGGCCACGCGCCGGAAAAAGAGGAAGAATTGGCCAAGATGTTATGCCCGGTCATGGCATTTTACGGTGAGAAGGATACTGCTTTAGTTCAAGATTTGCCGCGACTTCAAATGTCCATGAAAAAGCTCAACAAAGATTTCCAATTTAAAGTGTATCCAAACGTCGGCCATGCGTTTATGAATGACACAAATCCAGCAACGTACAATAAAGAAGTGGCTGACAATGCATGGAAAAAGGCGTTACAATTTTTAAAGAAACATTTATAAATAAACATAAAAAATTAAAGAATATTACTATGCAAGGAGATTCACAAATTAAAGGAGGGATAAAGATGAACAAGGTAAGTCATTTCCATATACCGGTGGATAATATGGATAGAGCAAAAAAATTTTATAGCAGTATTTTTGGATGGAAAA
>DATCUE010000074.1:0-11396 GCA_036567605.1 Candidatus Methanoperedens sp.
CGATAACACACTCGACCATATTGCAAGACATAAGGTAAGTTTATCCGAAGTGCATAATGTTCTTGATGGATTTTTCATTCCATACAGGATAAATGTAAATGGAGCATTGAGGTATTTTGTTCTTGGTGAATCATATGGCAGGGTGCTGGTAGTAATTTTAGAACCCTCAGTCATCAATGAAATGAGATTGATAACGGCTTTTGATGCGCCAGATAGCAAGAAGAAGTTATATAGAGGAAAGTCAAAAAGTGAATAAGATGAGAAAATACACAGTCAAAGATGAAGAGGACCTTATAAAACAACTTGAAAACGATCCGGAACTGGATAAAGAGTTAGAAAGGGAAAAGCTTGTAAAAGGTCATGTGGTCGAGATAAGATATACGGGTAAGGCTAACAAAAAAGCAGGTTCGGCAAGGAAAAAATCAACTGCATCGCACGTATGATGCTCTTTTAATTCTCGTTAAATTTCATTTTTACATCCCGGCGCTTTGCAATACAGGAGTGGCGGTCTGCCCTTAAAGCCTGCCGCGGGCGCGCCGGCCATGTATGGATGGGCGCCTGTTTGAGAGCGCGTAGGTGGGCGGCCGAGGAATGGAACACGGATGCTCACGGATTGGACGGATGTGCACGGATTTTCATTTAATAAGATACTTCGCTATATATTTGCCAAATTGTTCAATATCTTCAACATTATTCTGCAGGTAATAGTACAGCTTCCCGATATCGATTTTTGCGTACATGTGAACGAGTCTGTTCCTAAATCCCGCAGATGGTGCAAATTTTACTGCAAAATCCTCAGGCAAAATGCCGTACTCCCCAAGGACCAGAAACACTTCCTGGTATGATTCGGGTCGTTTCATTTTTTCTTTTGATATTATCATTTCACCAATGTCGATGGCATATTCCAATGCAACCTCTAAATATCGCTCGACTGCCCCCTTAAGGGTATGATCTGTCTGCAAGTCCTCTATTTTAAAGTGTTGATAGCCTTTTAATATGCCTACATACTCCCCCAAGTTGTTCAAGCTTGGATGATATTTCATCGTTCAAGCGAAACCAACCTCAGCAATCCTTTTCAGGATTTTTTCGGTATGCCTTTTAATGTAATATTTTTCATCCATGTACATGGAAAGGATTTTTGTCTCGAACTTTACTCTCTCTGTTTCATCGGATTTTAAAATAATCCCATTTTTTATGATATTATATAATAAGAGCAAAGGCGCTTCGTTTAAAACGACCAGATCGATCTTGTTTGTCTTAATTAATGTGGCTATTTCACTTATCAATTTCAATTCCAGGTCGAAGCCGTCTTTTTTAGATAAATTTTCATCCAACAGGACTCCAATATCAACATCGCTCAATCTGCCTGAATCACCCCTGACCGTTGAGCCAAAAAGATAGGCAAGAATTATGCTGTCTTTGCTGTGGAAATATTCTGTTAGTTCTTTTTCATACGGTATCATGAATACTCTGTAATTTGTTTTTTGCTGATATATGTTCTTCGCTCAAGTATAGCACTTTTAAGAGAAGACATACAGGAGCAGGCGTCTTCAGGATTTGTATATGATTATATATATTAAAATTCCGGCACCGTGCATGGGCAGCGGTCTGCCCTGTCACGGGTGTGCCAGCCTCCATGTATGGGCGCCCGTTTGTGTGCGCAGGAGTGGGCAGTCAGAAATGGAACATGAATCAAGCAAATTTTTATTTATCCTCTTTTCAGTCTATTATCGCCATATATCTCATAATTCCACAACTTCCCCTGCCTTGATATTCCATGACCATCCCCATTTTAATCTTGAAACGCCTTTCGATTTCAATTCCATAAACAGGTCGGATATTTTTTTCGCAAGATATCCTTCAGGGTCAAAAAGGATAATCCCGGATTCAAATGCCTCAAGGACGTATTCTGATTTTGCCTCAATATGTTCTTCAAGTTCCTTAGGAGTCATCCAGATAGATTGAACCCTTGATCTTGTTCCTGATTCAACATCCATTTTATAGAGCATCCTTTTTCCAAGGTCAGGAGGGAGGTTCTTTATAATTACAATTATATCTATATCGCTCTCGTAACTGTGGAAAGATTTAGCATCACCCCTTGCAACAGAACCAAAGAGCAGAACCGCATAAATATCGACTTTTTTGGCAACTATTTCAAAATATTGCCTGATCGGAATAGTATATTCTTGCTGTTTAATCAATTCTATGTTTTTCAACATATTCTTCGATCTCCTGTATTTTACTGGCAAGTATTCTATCCGTTAGTCCCATTCTCACTCTAACTTCAATATTTCGTCAATCTCTCCAATGATTTCACTTCTATCGAATGATTTCTGAATAGTTCTTTTAGAGATTCTTTTTGCATGTGATGATCTTCTGTCCATAGTATCGATGCGTTTGTATGTATAGCAGTCGCAATATGCACAGCATCGGCAGCGTATAACGAATAATTCAATTCTATGGATTTTGCTAAATGAAGAACATCCGAAACAGGAATTTTCCTTATTGCGCCTATGTTCATCATTTCAAATATTTCATCAAATGCATCATTTACTTTTTGTTTTGTGTATCCGGCTTTGACCATTGCCCTGACGACTTCCAGTAATGCCCACTCGTTTACAACAAAATCATGCTCTAATTCAATTATTTGTCCGAGCAGGATATGTGATTCGGCATCAAGCACTTCGCCTTTATGGAACCATTTTACTATTATAGATGCATCGATGCATTCGGTCATTTATCTTCCTCTAAATGCATCGACTCCACAACTCTGGAAAGTTCAGGATATTTTTCAGTATCTTCTCTGATGGTTTCAATCCTGGTTCTTATTTTTACAAGCTCGTATTTCTTAATCAGGAGGCGAATCGCTTCGTTCAGTGCCTCGGTTCGGTTTTGAAAATACCCTTCTTTAACTATCTGATCTATTTTGTCTAAAAGTAATGATGCTGTGGATATATTGACTTGAACATTTGACATATCTTAATATTATGTAACAAGTTAATATAATTCTTTGCAATTGCTTTGAGTGTTTTCTGTCTGCCACTACTTCCTCCAGATTCTTTTTCTGGAAATGAAAATCTGTCTTATTATTTTATTCAATCACATGAATTAAAATTCCGGCGCCGTGCATGAGCGGCGGCCTGCCCTGCCGCGGGCGCAACGCAGGTATCAGAAGGGATGTGCCTGCGCCTGTTTGTGTGCGCTGGGTGGGCGGTAGGGCGGCGGAACACGGATTTACATGGATTCGACGGATGGGCACGGATTTGTAATCAATTGTGCCAATTCGTGCTTTCCCTTTATGTTTTTTTCTGAAATAAAAAAAATCATTTCATACACTTTGAAAGAATTGAACTGCAAAATCACAAAAATCTATGATTGTTTTTTTGTTTAAATCAAATTCTTTGCGATTTCCCAAGTAATTCCTCGAGGCCGGTGTGATTTGCTCTCCCGCTTCTAATTCTCCAACCGTCACACATTTTATATGTTTTTTTGATACAAGAATTATGTAGGCATTCCTATAAGGGTAATCTTTAGGTAAATCCTTCAGACTGAATTCTTCGCTTGCTCTAAATTTCACCTCAACAAAATATACATCTCCGTTTTTTGGATTTTGAACAACAAAATCCGGCATTCTTCTTATTTCATTTGCCACGTCTGTTCTAACTCCCTTCAATAGTTCCATAATGCCTGGTATTGTATTTTCCATTCCATACCTGAAAACGGAATATCCCAATGCTAAAAATAATTCCTGTACTAAAGTTTCAGCAATTCTGCCTTTAATCATTCCATACCTATAGTTATAATCGTTATCTGTTAAACCTCCAATATCTCCTCTTAAATCCTTTTCTTCAGGATAACATGATCTACCTGTATTATTTTCTCTTTGCTTTTCAGCATAACATTTTGAACAAAGTCCACCATTGAATTTAGTATATTCACCACATTTGATACATTCCGCCATATCCTTACTCCATTTTTCTCACTTATCACTCACATAAAATCCGCCGACCCTCATGCACAATCAGCACCATATTCCCCCCGCACCTGGGGCACGTCCCCCGAAGCGGCGGGGGCCTGTATTTGCACATTCAACCATTTACAACCTCTATCGACCTTATCCTGACAAAATCCTTATCAAAAGTCGCTATCTTCCTTATCCCCCTCATCTCCATGCAGGCAAGATTTGAAGCATCCACAAAACTCAAGCCAGTATTCTCCTGGTTCGCAAAAATCTCCCATGACCTTTCAAACACTTCACTCGCTTTCATTATTTCGATTTCCCTGGCATCAAGCAGGACACTTCCCACCTCCTTTGCCGCATCCATACTTTTACGGAGCGCCAGTACTGTTGTGACTTCCGAAAACACAAATTCTGATATTACCCCGATCCCATATTTCCCTGCATTGAGTTTTTGGAAAATATCTACAGCCTTTTTGTGATTTATATCGTCCGCATTCTTATATGCGATTATCGCGCTTGAATCAAGGAATATCAAGCTGTCCCCTGTTTATATAAAACATCATCTATTTCTTCGCTCAGGTTTCGATATTGATGGCCAAAATGCTCCGGTTTGATTTCAATGATGCTTCTCTTCTTTTTCTTTGGAAGCCCAAGCCATTCGCTGATTGCCTTCGTAACCGCCTCTCCGATGGAGATGCCCTCTTCCGCAGCCCTTGTTTTTAATCTCTTATAAACGAAAGGATCAATATTCCTGATCGTGGTATCCATATGTAACACATGTGTTGCAAAAGGATATATAATTATTGCAGGTCTTTAGGTTTTGCGAAAGCCCCAAAAATTAATTCAGTTGAATTTATAAATTTCTGGATTGATACTCACATAAAATCCGCCAGCCCCTTCTGCTTCACCTTATCGCTCTCAAAAAGCGACTTCATTTCAAGCTCCAGTAACTCAAGCCTCTGCTTCGTATAATGCCTCACATTGTACTCATCCGCTATGCGCAGGGAGGTCTCAAGATACTTCTTCACCGAGCCCTCATGCACAGTCAGCACAATATTCCCCCCGCACCTGGGGCACGTCCCCCGGAGCGGCGGGCGCCTGTACTTTGCATTGCATTTCGTGCACCTCACCTTTTGCTTTGAGAACGAGCGCAGGTTCCCTATCAGGTCGGGCAGGAAATGTGAATTTATTATCCTCTCTGCAACGTCCTGCGGGTCAACGGCTTTTATCTTTCGCGCCAGCGCAAGCTGCGCATCCATCTTCTCTATCATCGTCCCGAGAGTCTTGTACGCGCTGTTCTTTGGGCCGGCTGCGATATTTGCCGTGTCGTGGGTGAAGCCGAAACCCTCGTACTGCGCCGGAGTGCCAAGCCTTCCACTCACGGTGTCCATGAGCTTCACGATGTCCTTCGGGTTCTTGAACTGCGTTGTGGCTTCGTAGAATTCAAGTGGGTACTTAAAAAGCACGTCCACGTTGTGCGCTTCCTTATCGACCTCGTTGGGATCGATGCGCGTGGTCAGCACAAGCGGCGCATCCATCTGGCCGCCGCGCTTGTCTGGAAGGTACGAGCGCGAGAAATTAAGGAGGCCGTCCATAAGGAGCATCACACAGTCCTCGTCCCCGTCGCACTGGAAGGTGGTAATCCCCGAGCAAATGAGGGTGTGATGGGTATCCACCGTCAGGTTATACACATATTTATCCTGGCAGTTTATCTCTTTTTTTTCTACGACTTTATCTATGAACACATCTTCATCAAAACTGGTTCTTGAACTTCCTTTTTTGGCCAGCCATTTCTCAAGCAATTCTTCGGCGTGCTTTTGCTTTTCACCAAGGAAGCCTATATCTTCAATGAATTTTTTTGCTTCGCCGCCGTAAATCCTTATCTTATACGAATGGAGCAACTTGGGTTGCCCATAGTGTTTCAGGATGATATCGCTTTTTACCTCCCGTTCTTCCTCGTAAATAGAGTGCTTGATCCCTGAAAACATCAGGAGGAAGGACGCGCCGTCTATCAGCCATTTGTTCACTGAGGTTACATTGACTTCCAGCGTGCTTTGAAGCGAGCATGATCCGTCTCCGCTGAAATAACCCCTTAAAAATGCACTAATCTTGTCCTTGGGCAGGGCGTACACAAAGTCCGGAACCCTTTTTGATTTCGCATCTTTACCAACATTCAGTTCTTCAAAAAGTTCAAGGACAAATCTTGAGCATATCGTTACATGGTTTCCTGAAATACTGGGAGACAAACCAAAAACATTGTTTATTTTTTCTTTCAATAGGCTTCTTGCCCATTCTTTGGTAGCTGTTATAGATACCTGGTGACAATTTACTTGATTCCTTTTGATAAATCCCTCAGCTAAATAAAATCCTAACAGCAATAAGAAATCTTCGTCCAAAGCTATGTCGGGCTTTATGGAAACCTTATCTCTCCTGCTCCCAAGCATATAATTTCCTGCATCGATCACATCAGGATTGAATCTGTTGACGATCTCAAGTGGATATGACTTTCTGTAAACATAATTCGTAAATGTCTTGTAATTCATTCCAAGATCGTTACATATCCGTGAAAAAGATATGTCCTCATCGAAAACCTCGCTGTCCGTCCTTATCATTATGTCTTGCGCGTCTGCTATCGAAAGCAGGTTTATATTTTGCCGGGTTTCGACGACGGGTCTTTCAAGGCTCCAGGGTATCAATACTTCCTCTACTTCCTGCGCCCTCACTTTTGCTCCAGTCCTGTCAGGGAACATATGATCTTCGGTCACGACTATCCCTCTGCCGCTTTTTGTTTTTATTTCAATCAGCTTATCAGGAGCAATATGCTTTGAAACGTGGGTTATATCAGCCAGTTCGAATTTTTTGGTTTTTATGTTGAAAGCAAATGTTTTCAGGCCACGTATCTTTTTATATTCGGTTCCGAAATCATCCTTTTCGGTATTGTTGGCAAGGTTGCTTTCAACAAGCTCGTGTATCGTTAAAAGCTCAAAACCATCTCCCCTGTAAACGAGTAATTTTTCATCCCCTTGGAAGCAGTTGCGTCTCTTTGCTGCATGGAAAAAGGGATGTGCGTAGCCCACAGATGCGCCCGTGAACCCGACGAGGCGCCCGAGCACGCCCGCCGATGTGTGGGGCGCAAGCCCTATCACCAGCTTCCCTATAAGGCTGTCGACGTCCTGGAGATTATAATAAGGTTCGACTTTGTAATATCTAATAAGAAGGTCGTCTATGAACCGTGAGGTCTTAAGAAGATATTCCGCGCAGTCCTTTGAAACCACTATATCCTGAACTTTCAATTCAAGTACCTGGTTATCATCAACAAGAGGTTTCCCATATACATCGTTAACATAGCCGAGTTCCTTCAATTTCGAAACAGGGACGCCTATCTCCCTCGGCCTGATATGTGTAAGGGGCAGATCGGACAGGTCGTATCTCACCGTTCCGTCCTTGAACATCACGACATCGTGCTTTGCCCGCAGCGCTCCCTTCTCAAGTGGCTCGGGCGTCTTGTTCTTTGAAGTCAGGCCGAGAACGCATTTTATTTCCAGCGTGTCCCTTTCCCCGACATTGTTCAGGGCATTCAGGCATTCCGATTTGAAATCTATATCCATCTCGGTGACCGATGTTGTCTCTTTCTTGCATTTCGGGCATATCGATTTATTCGTCTCTATGCCGCACGATTCGCATCTGAGGAAAGGCTGGGTGAATTTGCCGCATGAGCACCTGTTCTTGAATGTCCTTTCCTTGCAGGACGGACAGATGCGTTCACCTATCTGGACTTTTATAGTCCCGACCTTTCCTTTCTGGACAGACAGACCTGTCTTGAACTCATTGTTCCGTTCCCCGCCGTTATCGTCATCATCAACGTATTCTTTCGCGCTCTGCATCGACCTCCTCCGTCCCCCGGCCTCGCCGATGGGGAAAAGCACATGCGGTGCAGGTTTCATCTCGCGCTTGTCCGATTTTTCAGGCCGCCCCATCCTGCCTCCTATCCTGATTGGCGCGCGGTTTCGGACGGTTATACCGCCTACCTTCGATATAGTGTCCATGAGATTTGAGCCGGGTGAAGTCCACGTCTTTTTCAGGTTCGCGTCAAGCCCCAGGCATCTTAATAAAGGCAGCGGCTCCTCAACGTGAATATTTTTGTCACGGACAATATGCGGAACAAGGAGTGCCTCAAGGATGGTTTTTATTTTATCATCAACAGGAAAAGATAGCTTTCCGGCATATTTCCCGTAATTCTGGATATACTCGGCAAGTGCTGTGTAATCTTCAAGTTTGATATCATGCCATAGATATGTGTATTTGGGATGGAGCGGCACTTTGTACGTGTCGGATATGGAAAGTGCGGTTTTCTGGTCCGGATTCCTCATATCTCCGGATTCTTTTATGGAAGTTTTCGCTGCAAGTTCCTGTATCCACCACTCATGGCAGTATGATGACGGTACAAGAGGATGGTTGTTCTCGAGAAAATCCCCGTAGTTTATCAGTATCTCGCCGATGTCAAGGATTTTCTGGACTGCTGGTCTTATTTTGAGAGCTTCTTCTGCCGTGTCCACCCTCAAAACATCCCCGTTAAATAAACGCACGGTCGGCCCCTCTATCGTATCCACGGGCGCTATACCTGCCGCTTTTCCAGGCCGTTCCACTTTTATCTGGGTGCCCGCGGCTATGAAATCGTCCATCAATACCATCGTTGCAGGATTGATACCTGCGGCGGCAAAGCTCGTGTTCCTCCCCCTGCCGTACCTGAGCCTGAACCCTCCCGGTCTTGAGGGATACGAGAATACGGGCCTGCCTGCGATCAGGTCCTGAAGATACTTGTCCTTGGGTTTTAACTGCGCAGAGGCATCGTCGGTTTTTATCGTGACCACGAATTTCTCAAGAAAGTTCCAGCCTGTAAGCTTCAATTTATCCACATGCTTTTTCACTTTCGGAGCTTTCAGTGCAATCCCTTCTGCGATGACAAGCGCCATGCCGCCCCGTATCCTGTTCGTCTCAATGCGCTGGAGGTCTCTTCGGCCTTCCACTTCAGCCTCTTCGGTGGGCTCACCGTCTATACAGATCGGGCAGTTACTTACGATAAGTCTTATTTCGTCATCTGTGGGCAGGTACTGAAGGTGGACATTCCTGTGGTATGTGCCTATCTCTTCAACGTACCTTTCCACCTCTTCAGGTCGCGGGATGAAGCGGTTGATCCCCATGCTTCCCCGGATATAGTCTGCGGCAAGAACAGAGAGTGCCTGCGCAGTGCCGCCAGCGCTGCGTATCGGTCCTGCGTAATATATCCTTATGTATTCCGTGCCGTCGTCGTTCTTTGCAAGGTCTATTTTCGCTATGCCTTCTATGGGCGCTGCCACCACCCCTTCCGTGAGGACGGCCATGGATATCCTGACTGCGGCTTCGATGGCATCCTTCTTTGACTCAAACTGTTTTATCTTGCCGCTTGCCACTTCAAAACCAAGCTGCAACGAAGCCTCCTCGCGGGACATAGTGGATTCAAGCTCTCGCAGTCGTTTTGCCACTCCTTCGACATTGATGAGTTTCTCCACCCTGTCGGCCAGGTCTTTTGCTATCGGTATCTCTATGGATGGTGTCGGGTCGGCGCCGTTTGCACGCGCGCGATTGGCAAGCTCGATGGCGCGGGAAAGCCCGGACTCGAGATTGTTAAAATAAGCAAGCATCGCTTCGCTTGCGGCAAATTTCAAAGATTTACCTCCTGATAAAATACATTGGTTTCGGGCTGGAAACAGATAAAGATTATTATGAATACAGATTATCAGCCGGAATCAGGTATTTGATGGACAAAGAATTATATAACAGTTACAACAATATAAGTAAATACCATTAAAATATCGAGGGTACATAATGTCAATACTTGATGTAACGGAAGACCAGATATTCCATACTTTGGGAAGAGGAAAAGATCCTAATTTTAAGCCCATAGAAAAGGTAAGGCCGGTTATTCCGAAACCAAAGAAAACATACACAGTCAACCAGTCAGTCAAACCGCAGCAGCAGGCCGTGCAAGCGCAGGTGGTGGTCTCTCCCGGGGAGCCTGTTAAACCAGATTCTCCAATTGCAGTTGATGAATCCATGATAAAGCTTACAGAGGAATTGAGTGAATTGAACAACCACGTTATGGGAATTCAGAAAATGGTAAAGTGGTACATAATGCCACAGTTCGTGGTCGTTGTGGTTTTATTGCTTGCTTTGATATTAAAAAGCTAATAAGTATTTTTTGAAAATTCAGTGAACCGATATTTTATTGTATTAGCTCTTCTTTAGTGGATGTCATGAAATTTATCGTACTTGTAGGAGACGGGATGGCGGATTATCCAATCCAGGAACTTGGCGGCATGACGCCCCTCCAGGCAGCGAATATCCCGAACATGGATTTTATCGCAAAACATGGAAGATGCGGAGTTGCAAGAACCGTGCCCGATAATATGCCTGCCGGGAGCGATGTTGCAAATCTCTCGATCATGGGCTACGATCCTGCAAGATATTATTCGGGGCGCGGTCCTCTTGAAGCAGCAAGCATAGGTGTAAATCTCAAAAAGAAGGATATAGCCTTCAGATGCAATCTTATCACTGTGAAGGACGGAAATATTGCGGATTACAGTGCAGGCCATATTTCAAGCGACGAAGCCCGCATTCTTATCGAGTCCGTAGATCGCGAACTTGGTAATTTCTGCAAATTTCACGCAGGTGTGAGTTACAGGCACCTGCTTGTAATGGAACGGGGAGAGAAAACGCAATGTACCCCGCCCCATGATGTAGTAGGGCAATCGGTTGAAGATGTACTTCCGCGCGGGGAAGATTCGGAAATCCTGGTTTCCCTTATCCGGGCGTCAAGGGACATTCTTGAGGCTAATGAAGTCAACAGGAAACGGATAAAAGATGGCAAAGCTCCCGCAAACCTCATCTGGCCCTGGGGGCAGGGAAAAGCCCCATCCATGCCGTTTTTCAGGGACACGTTTGGCGTTTCAGGCTCCATAATCTCGGCTGTGGATTTACTGAAAGGCATAGGGAAGTACGCCGGCCTTAATATAATAGAGGTGCCGGGGGCCACCGGATATCTGGATACGAACTTCTCAGGTAAAGCTGCCTATGCCCTTAAATCCCTTGAAGAGCGGGATTTTGTGTTTGTCCATGTGGAAGCACCCGATGAAGCCGGGCACATGGGAAATATCGAAGCCAAAATAAAAGCGATTGAAGACTTTGATGAGAAAGTCGTGGGAGGGATTTTAAATGAGGCAGGAAGTTTTGGGGATTATTGCATGATGGTCATGCCCGACCATCCCACACCCATTTCTGTGAGAACCCATACGAGAGAGCCTGTTCCTTTTGCGATATATTCTTCAATCGAACACGCTGACTACGTGGACAGGTTTGATGAATATGCGGCACAAGAAGGCGTTTTCGGCCTTGTGGA
>DATCUE010000075.1:0-80538 GCA_036567605.1 Candidatus Methanoperedens sp.
TTCCCTGAAGCGCGGCGTAAAATCATGAATATCCCCATTGACAATCAATTCCGCCCCTTCCCCTTCAGTTGCTTTTCCAACAATATCAATGATTATGCCTTTGTTCCTTATACACACCAGAATCTCCTGCGCATACGCGGGCGGCGTGATTATCAATAAGGCATCCAACGAAACGCCCAGGTAATCGATATTGAGCTTATCAAGCATCTCGATGATTTTATTATTCACAAGCGAGCGCAGTTTTTCTTCCTCGAATATAAGTTTAACATGAGCGGTTCTGGCAATTTCTTTCGCATCTCCCCGCACCCCGCCGTTTGTCACGTCAGTCATCGCGTGTATCTTCCCGATCAATCCAGCCTCGAACAGCGCCTCGCAGGCATCGATGAATTTAATGTTTATGGTCTCATCCACCAATTCGTGCATTCCATAATAAAGTGCCGTCGTCGAGACCGTCCCGCCGCCTGCCCCTTCTGTCATAAGTATAACATCCCCAGGCTTTGCCTGGATTCGCGATGTGAGAGTATCTGCTATGCCAACAGCTCCCACACCTCCAGTCATCCTCTCCCCGATGACCATATCCCCGCCGATCCTGAGCGTGCTGCCTGTAATAAGGGGTATTCCCGTAAGCTCCGACACTGTGGTGATGCCAGCAATATGGTCGAAGATTTTTCCCACATCCCCGTCATCAGCTACGTGGATATCCGAAAGCATCGCAACAGGCCGCGCACCCATGACATATACATCCCGAAGAGCCGCACGCGCCACATGAAAACCCGCAAGAAAAGGAAAATCCGAGAGACGGGAATGCATCCCGTCGATGGTGACGACGAGATACTGGCCTCCGGCACGCACGGCCCCGGAATCATCAAGATGGGATGAATCAACAACCGCGGAGGTCTTACCTATCACCTCTGCGATCTTTTCATGGGTGTAGAAATCTCCCATGCCGCGAGAGCCCACTCCGAATTCGCCCATTGTTACACCTGAATTTATCGGCTTCAGTAGATCACCTTGCGGATTCAAGGTAGCCTTTGCCTCCACGATAACGGCGCCAGCAATCTCTTCGGCATGTTTCCTGGATATCTTTTTTATCTCAAGTATCCTGTCAGCGAGCTTCCCCTTAAGATTCCTGTCCTTGCGCAGGAGACCGCGCCTGGCATACCCTTCAATGTCCATAATTCTCCACAAAATTTCGAAGCATTTTTAATCCTGTGGCGCCGCTTTTTTCAGGGTGGAACTGTGTGCCCACGACATTTTCTGCTTCGTTTGTGATTATTGCAGGGAATTTCATCCCATAATCGCAAAGCGCGACCTCGTATCTATTATCAGTACTGACATAATAGGAATGCACAAAATATACATATGTGCCATTTTCTATGTCTTTTAGCATAGGAATATTCTTCTTTATAATGAGTGAATTCCAGCCCATGTGAGGCACTTTCAGTTCCGAGGCGGGGAAACGTATCACCCTCCCGGGGATTATGTCGATACCCTTATGCAATCCCCCTTCCTCGCTCTCCGAAGCGAGCATCTGCATACCGAGGCATATCCCGAGAAGCGGTTTTCCCTCATCCACGGCATCTTTCACCACACGCTCAAGCGTTGCAAAATGCATCATGGCATCACGGAATGCACCGACACCCGGCAGTATCAGGGCATCTGCGCGGTCGATCGATGAGGGATCGTTTGAGATTTCAACATCTGCGCCCACATATTGAAGGGCTTTTTCAATGCTGCGCAGGTTTCCGAGTCCATAGTCGATTATTACAATTCTCATTTTGTGTAACTTAACTTGAAAGTTTAAATACTTAAATCCTCAAGCTGTTATATTGCTTTTGATGATTGGAATTGCACAGCATAAAGCGAATACCAAGAGAAAATTAGTTATTTCTCCATTCACTTCTTTTGTCCTTTAAATATGAATTAAACTTTGTAATACTATTTTTACGCTTCCTTATTGTTTCGACTGAAGGCATTTCAATTTCTTGGAGGCCACTTTTTGTTTGTACCATCAATGAGTCTGCGTTTGGAATTATTTTTTTTCCCTCATTAACAATTGATTTATTTTTTTCCAACACAGCTAAAGATTTCTCGACTATTTGATACACTCTCTTCTTAATTGTCTCTACTTCCCTCTCAATATCAAGAGCTTTTTCTATATGTGGCGCGGTAGGCTTACTTACACGTAACTTTCTATATTCACCTAGACTGTTATACTCATATATTATATATTTATCCAGTTCTTCGGATTTATGTTGATATCGTGTTGATAATGTTAGACAAATATGGTCTATTGTGCTCGGAAGCTCAAGAACATTTAAACTGTATATTGCTAAAAATGTAGTAATATTATTCAATGAACCATCTTTTAAACATTGAATATTCCAATATATGTTCAACATGCCATTTTCCATCTTTGCAATATATTCATCTGTTCTGCCGTCGTTTATAACCAGATTAACCTTTGCTCCTTCAGTATCAAGTCTGAGAGAAAGATAATTTTGCCCATCAGAGATATTAATTGTTTTGTTATCCTCACTTTTTTCGATTTTTGCCATTCTTACCCAATTCACATGAAAGTTCCGTAATAAAAATTCTATGAGTTGGACATCATTGCTACCTGGAATTTTGTCCCAGCAGAACAAATATTGGTCACAAGGATTGGCAATTGTATTCAAGTATTTTGGTTCATTTGGAGGAGGTATGAATCTATGTCCTTTATACGTTTTATGACGCATCATCCTTAAAGCGTTCCTACAAATAGATGATAAAACAACATCACATATTCCTTCATCGGGTTCAAGGATATTATGGCTCCCATTGATGTTAGGTCGTTTAAGTACAGAATCATAACACAAATTTATTAAATCGTCTGTTGTAAAATTGTTTGTGATTCTAAAAGCATTCTGTAAATGGCCTAAATATCCTTTATAAGATTCCCTAATACGGGCAATGTCGTCAAAGTTCGATTTTTCGTTAAGATTTATCTTTGGATTTTGCAGCGCTTCTATTCCCTTCCCACTCCGAGGACGGATAACTGGATGGCAATGAATAATCTCATAATTTCCGAGATTTTCAGGGCCATACAAATGAATTGTTGGCAATAATTCCGGTTTAGATACAATATTGAATTCTTGTGTTACCAGAACCACACTTTTTGTAAAGCGGAGATCAGCGCTCTCATTCGAAGCTATTCGAACGAGAGGATATAAATCTGAAGGATCCTCCAATTCTAAAGGTCCAAACTCCATCATACAATTTTTTGCTATTCTTCGTATTTCTTGAAGTTGTTTATCAGAGTACATAATCCTTAATTTCACTTTTTATCCTTTCAAATACCGCAGGATCTCCAATTCCCCAGAATTTTTTATAATTTATTCGTTTACTTTTAATTAAATTGACCCCTCTTTCTTTAAATTTCTTTTCAATATAAGTTAGGTAATGAGAAGCTGTAGATCTACTTATGCCCAAAATATCACCTATATCATCGGAACTGATTTTTCGTTCAGAATTAAGTTGATTTAAAACTTTCAGGCTTGCTTTCTTTTCTTTAATAATATCAGCAATAACCTGCGAAACCGTATCATAAAAAATTGGTGCTATTATTGCTTTAGGTTGAAATTCCCCTTTATAACCAAAAATATTTGTACAAAACTCAAAAATTTTTGTAGATAAAGAAGGCTCTGATGCATATATGGAAAAATTCCAGATTGTTCCATACAAGTCTTCCAAAATATTAAGTTCACTTTGAGCAATGTCTTTAAGTTCATAAGGTTTTTCAGTTCCAATGGATATTTTACCATATTCTTTCCAAACGGGGCGCCTGGAAAGATTCAATAATATATCATCCGATCTGATTTTAGTTTCGTTAATCAATTTTTGGATAAAATCATGACGTTCTTTTGAAACATTTTTTATACTTTCTGCCATAGTTTTTGCACCAGGAGATGATTTACTATTTATTACATATGCTCTTTTGTAAAGCTGTCGAGATTGAAGCCGCAATATCATTTCTCTTGCTTTTTCTGATTCGGATGCCATTCTTGATAAAAGCTCATCATCACCAAGGATAAAAAGCGAATCAGAATTATCACGAGTCCATGCCTCCAATGCGTAAAGTAGCATAGCATCAGCTATTTCAACTGCATGATGTCGATATGCAGCCCTATACAATTCAAATCTGGCTCTTAAGAAATTCATAATTGATGATATGGAATCCTTTTTTTCGGAAAATGTTAATGCTTTACCAGTTGCAGTTTGAACAAGTCTGAAACTTGAAAAA
The DNA here is from genome assembly GCA_036567605.1 of Candidatus Methanoperedens sp. Classification (GTDB taxonomy): domain Archaea; phylum Halobacteriota; class Methanosarcinia; order Methanosarcinales; family Methanoperedenaceae; genus Methanoperedens. The sequence goes on from DATCUE010000075.1 coordinate 4,283, forward strand.
ATACGATCATCAAAATTTCCATAGGGCAGCCCAAGAAAATATCCATCTCTTCTTACATAGTCTAAGTTATCTGCATCGATGTAACCATTGATCATTTCTGCAAGATATTTCTTAGTATAATTTTCATCATATTTTTTATCAATTAATCTCAAAATATCAAATGCCTCAGTATTATCTAAAACATCTGCCACAAAAGTAGTTTTATGGGCTTCACTTTCCTTTAAAATTTTGTTATGAACAACAATATCCCTATATTTCCCTTGCAGCATGAGCTCCACGAATTTTGTATGTTTTGGAATATCTTCTAATTCCTCTGTTATATGAGAAAAACAAGGGTGACCAATATCATGGAGAAGTGCTGCTTTAAATAATAATTCTTTTTCTTCTTTTGGCAAGTCGAAATGACTTCTTTCTATTATGTGCTGTACGCAATACCGCACACCAATACTATGATCAAACCTCGTATGCACAGCAGTCGGATACGCTAAATTAACTAACGCTAATGTCCTGACTTTGCGCAGTCGCTGCATTTCGAAAGTATCAAGAAGTTTTACCTCCGCAGGCAAAAGCTCAATATCGCCATATACAGCATCACGAATTTCCATAGATTAACATATTAACACTAATCGTTAATAAATCTTTCTATTATTTGATAAATGTTAATTTGTTAATATAACCCTTATAGGAACAGATTTTTTTAACGCAAAACGAGAGATATATCTTAAAAATACAGAATTTAGTTAATATGTTAAAATCTCTGTTAAACTGTTATTCAACAAGCCCATAATTAGAACAGAAACGAAATGTTCTTATATTTGGAACACTTATTAATATCTGTATGAAATCTAACGGTCACCATGTAGCTAAAGTGGATGATATTTTGAATCAATGGGGCTTTGTTTCAAATCCGTATTATGACCACGAACTATTACCTGATATACTTTTCGACTTATTTGTTGATAGAGAGACAAGTATAGAAGAATTTTATAAATCCATGAAATTGAATACAAGCATGTTTTGCATTGAAGGCGATTATGGAGTTGGAAAGTCTTCTTTTTTTGGACGTTGTGCTTTGGGACAGGAGCAAAATGATGAATCAAATATTATTACGAATAAAATCACCATTACAAAGGATACTACAGAAGCATCATTTTTACTTACAGTTCTAAGTGCGGTTGTCAATTCCCTTAAGGGAGTTTCAGACCTGAGTCTTAAATCACAGGAGAAACTTACAGAAATCGAAAATATTGTGACAATTCAAAGGCAACAAAATACAGCAGCTTCTTTATATGGTTTTGTTGGTCATTCAAGAACTACTGGGAAAAGTGAGCAACACTCGCCCAAATATACAAATTTAAATATGCTTTCTGATTTATCAGAAATCGGAGATATCTGCAAATCTGATTTGGATAAAAAAGTAATACTACCGATAGACGATCTCGAATCTGAAAAATGTGACCTGGAGCAAGCTTTGTATCTGGTCGGATTGCTCAGGGATTTGATATTTACAGACAATTATGTAGTGATATGTATTGGTGAACCTGGGCTTCGAGAAAAATTATCTTCAAGTGGGAGGACACGATCCATATTTGGAGAGAGTATTACTCTAAATGAATTATCCTTTAATGACTTTAAACAAGCAATAGAAAAGAGGTTGAAATATTTTAGCAATAATAATTATATCCCACCTTTCGATGAAGCGGTCTATAAAAAAGTACATGAAATTAGTTATGGCGACATCAGATGGGCGTTTAATACCTTAAATAGGATATTTGAAGTATTAATTAGAAAAAATTATATCGTCAGAACATACGGAATTTCTCACGTATTACCTGTTTTACATGAAATAGAATACAAAGCATTCAGTTCACTGGAAAGTAATGAGCAAAAACTTTTATCTGTACTATCCAGGAAAGGACCTCTTTCCCCCAGCGACAAAGAATTTCAGGATGCTATGGGCTCAGACAGGGTAACAATACAAAAACTGGTTCAGAAATTATCAGAAGATAGCAGCCTGCTAAGAAAGAAAAAAGTATCCAGAAAGTACATTTATGAGGTCGGGCCGATTATAAAATCCCTTGAAAATAGCAATCTGTTAAAAACTAATTGAACTGTGCATGAACAAACCTTTTTTTAGAACAGAGACGAAATGTTCTTTTATTTCGAACACTTATTTTATTGGCTTCTAACTCAACGTTCAGACCCGACTTATTTTCTTGTTATCTCGATCCATTTATACATCAGCCATTCCGTAATCAACAGGGCCAGAAGCAATTCCGTGACTGCAATAAGACGCGTGGGATAACGAACTGCAAGATAGCCAAAATAAAAATCAGGATATCCCAATCCCAGGAATTCCATGAAATTATGATACACTATCAACAATCCTACTATGAAAATTGCTAGAATATTTTTCATTAAAAACCTTTCTGAACGTGACACCCGTTCTTTTATGATTTCGGGATTTGTATTTTTCCAGACAGACAGGAATTTCAGGAAAAGGTACAATCCAAAAATACCGAAAATCACCGTAATGCCTGAAATAAAAGTCGTCAAGCTTTCATACATACGTTTTCAATATGTTTGAAAGTGATTAATGTTACATAAAGTTATCTTTTTTAAATCATCATAATGGGAATGAATCGGCTTTATCATATTCTCAGGCGCTCAAGCCTTCTTGCGGCTTCCATCAGGGTCTCATCCTTTTTTGAAAAAGTAAAACGTAATTTGTGTTTACCTTCTTCACTCCTGTAGAAACTGCTTCCGGGGACCGCAGCTACGCCGACTTCACTTACCATGTATTTTGCAAAAGCCATATCGTCCATCTTCACTCCATCGGGTATATCCGCCAGTATATAGTAAGCGCCATCAGGCATAATGCACCTGAATCCCGCATTCGTTAGTGCATCGTAAAGAAGCTTTCTTTTCCCATCATACATTTTTACAAGCTCTTTATAGTACGAATCCGGAAATCTCAATGCTGTAACACAGGCATGCTGCAGCGGCGCCGGAGCGCCTACGGTCAGGAAGTCATGCACCTTCCTTATCGCGGATGTCAATGTCTTCTCTGCAAGCGCATAGCCAATCCGCCAGCCCGTAACGCTGTAAGTTTTTGAGAAACCGCTGATAGTTATCGTCCTGTCTTTCATTTCATCAAGCGAAGCTATACTAATGTGCTTCCTGCCGTCGTAAAGGATATATTCATATATCTCATCCGTGACTGCAATGACATCATGATCAGCGCATAAGTCGGCGATCAGTTTTAGCTCATCCTTCGTGAAGACCTTGCCAGACGGATTATTCGGGGTATTCAGGATAAGGGCACGGGTCTTCCTATTGAAAGCGGAAGCAAGGGCATCTTCAGCGATGCTGTTATCCTCGTTCAGGGTCACAAAACGGGGGATAGCGCCGGAAACCGCAGCATCTGGACCATAGTTCTCATAAAACGGTTCAAAAACCACAACTTCATCTCCCTCGTTTATTATGGCAAGCATGGAAGCCATCATGGCTTCGGTCGAGCCGCATGTTACAGTGATCTCGCCCTCAGGGTCGGCATCAATGTGGTTATACTCCCTGGCTTTTCGGGAAATTTCCTCACGAAGGTCTTTTGCACCCCATGTAATGGAATACTGGTTATAATCATCCATTATCGCAGTGGCTGCGGCGCGTTTTAATTCAACGGGTGCGGGAAAATCCGGGAATCCCTGCGCAAGATTGATGGCGTTGTGTTTCAGGGAAAGGCGCGTCATGTCCCGGATGACGGACTCAACGAAATGTTCAACCCTTGCGGATAACATAAATTCCCATAAAAAGACGATGCACTATAAGTAGGCTTCCATTCGTGTAATGAAAATCGGTTGTAAACCGTTAATTTTATATTTCACTTATTCAATGGGTAGGGCAAAAGGTGACCTAAATGGTAGCGAAAATAAACATTGACGAATGTACCGGATGTGGAACATGTGTTGACGAATGCCCTGCAAGTGCAATAACATTGAAGGACGAGAAAGCAAAAGTCGACGAGGAAGAGTGCACAGAATGCGGGACATGTGTTGATTCATGTCCGAGCAGTGCAATCACAATGGAATAATCTCGAATTAAAATAAGATAAACGGCAAGGTCTGCTATGTCAAAAATAAGGGCAGGAGTACTCGGGGCCACAGGCAACGTAGGCCAGAGATTTATCGAGATGTTAAGCAAACATCCCTGGTTTGAACTGACATCGCTTGCTGCTTCCGACAGGAGCGCAGGCAAGAGATATGGCGATGCGGCAAGCTGGAGGCTTGAAAGTAAAATCCCGGATGATGTCGCAGACATGACAGTAGTGCCGGTCGAACCGAAGAAAGTCGATGCCGATATAGTTTTCTCTGCCCTTCCCACAGACCTTGCTAAAATCGTGGAACCCGACTTTGCAAAAGCAGGTTTTGCGGTTGCAAGCAATGCAAGCGCTCTCCGGATGGTGAAAGATGTCCCGCTTGTCATCCCTGAAGTGAACCCTGAGCATCTCGGGCTTATAGATATCCAGCAGGATGAGCGAAAATGGGATGGCTACGTTGTCACAAATCCAAACTGCACGACCATAATGATGGTAGTTACCCTGAAGCCGCTTATGAAATTCGGTATCGAGAAAATATATCTTGCCTCCATGCAGGCTATCTCAGGTGCGGGATACGACGGCGTGGCTTCAATGGCTATTCTTGATAATGTTATTCCGTATATTGAAAAAGAAGAGGAAAAAGTGGAGACTGAGACAAGGAAGCTTCTGGGTGAATTTAACGGGAACGAGATAGTTGATGCGCCGTTTGCGGTAAGCGCAAGCTGCAACAGGGTAATGGTAATGGATGGCCATACCGAAGCTGTCTGGGTGGAAATGGCGGATAATCCGTCAACAGGAGAGGTCAAAGATGCGTTCCTCAATTTTGACCCGGGACTGTCGGATCTGCCAACTGAACCCACCCCCGTAATCGAGGTAAAGGAAGAAAAAGACCGCCCCCAGCCCAGAATGGACAGGAACCTTGGCGGTGGGATGACGGTATCGGTTGGAAGGATACGTCCGAGTATCCGATACATTTGCATGGGACATAACACCATAAGAGGCGCTGCTGGCGCAAGCGTGCTGAACGCGGAACTTCTTAAAAAGATGGGAAAACTCTGATAAAAATAGTGAATAATGAAACTGCAAACAATTTCTATGAGCGTCTTGCCAAAACTGAAGGTGGAATTGAAAAAATAAGAAGGCTGGGGGGGTCAGGATAAGAAAGGAAATCTAATAAAATGCCCCTTTGTTCGGGATTTGCTCTTCCTATTCCCTCAAATCCGGCGGTAGCATATTGGGGATGCCATCATCTATGGGATAGTACTCGCTGCACTTTCCGCAGTACAACGTTCCCTTGACGATCTCTTTTTCGTTCTCTTCCGTAACTTCAAGCACGAGGTCACCCTTGCACATCGGGCAGCACAGGATATCCATAAGGTCTCTTTTCATCTATTTGCACCTTGAATCCTTAAATGCCCTTTTAATTATCAAGTTATCGGTAATTATAAAGGATAGCAGGTTGTTTTATGGATCGAGAGAGGAAGGGCGGCTGCCGGTAGCATATTGCTGCTGAGGAAAGTCCCCTCACCTTCTGGACCGCGGACACATTCAAGTGTGTAGGGTGAGAATCCTGGCTCTGGAACAGAAACGATACCGCAGCGCAGAAATGCGATGAGCCCGAAAGGGCGAGGTCATGCGCATGTGGATGGAACGGCGAATCCCCGTGGGTGCAAGCCGAAATGGGACAGAAAGGGCAGTCCAGACCTGTCCGAGTACGGCGCATAGCTGAATGCCGCAGGGCGCGACAGGGGTATTACTCCTTGCGCCAACATAAAGGGGCTTACTCTCCTCACTCGAATTCAATTTCCCAACTTGGGGCTGTCAATTGTAAAAACTTATAAGTAAGGTATAACGCCATACATACTTTTGTATTTGAAGAAATGCAGGAGTAAAATGAAAACAGTACCTACAGGTATAAAAGGCCTGGATCTTGTTCTTAAAGATGGCTTTAATCATCCATCAACTATCCTGGTGGCAGGCACCGCGGGAGCAGGCAAGACCACAATGGCCATGCAGTCGCTGTTCAATGCGGCCAGGGAAGGGGAGACATGTCTCTTTATTTCAGCCATTTCCGAACCTGTAGCCATGATGGAAAGCTTTGTATCCAATTACTCCTTTTTTGATTTTTCCTTGCTTGAAAAAAAGAAAATAAGGCTGTTCAATATCGAGGAAGACCTGCTTAAAAAAGGCGCTACTGATGTAATAAATTTTATCGAAGAAAAGATACATATGTATAAGCCCAGCAGGCTTGTCATCGATCCTGTGACTGTGATTGCCGAATCAAAAGAGACCGAATTCCAGCAGCGTCTTTTTCTTTATGAACTCCTCACAAGAATGAAAAGCTGGAACCTCCTTGTTCTTCTCACAGGCGAGTTTACTCTCGAAAGCCTGAAAGATAGCCCGCTCTCCTACCTCGTGGACTGTATCCTGCACATTTCCGAAGTACCCGAAGGGGATAAGACCGAGCGCTATCTCATTGTTGTAAAAATGCGGGGAAGAAGCTATATTTCGGGGAGGCACTCATATAAATTGAACGACGATGGTGTTGTCGTCTTTCCAAGGTTGCTGCCTGAGACCGAATTCAAAAAACCGGCAGCGGTGGAACGTATCAGTACGGGTGTCGAAGGTCTTGACCGGATGCTCAAAGGGGGCTTGTTAAGAGATAACGTGATATTATTCTCAGGCGGTCCGGGTACAGGGAAGACGATGTTCGGTATGCATTTCATTTACGAGGGAGCAAGAAAAGGAGAAGAAGGTTTGATAATCACATTCGAGGAATGGCCTGAGAAGCTTTTGAGAAATGCCAGGTCTCACGGACTGGATTTTGAGACGCTTGAAAAAAAAGGCATGGTCAAATTCCTGTATTTCTCTCCGGCCCTGTTTCATGCAGATGAGCACGCCATGCTGATAAAGGATACTTCACGACAATATAATATTAAAAGGGTTTTTTTTGATGGCATCGAAAATTTAGAAACAGCTCTACCCGATTCGATAAAAAGAAGAGACTACATTCATGCCCTTGTAAATTATTTTTTATCACAGGGTATTACAGCAGTTTTAACAAGCGAGATACCGGAACTTTTCGGGGCGATCAGATTAACCCACGAAGCTTTTTCTGGCAGTGTAGATATTATCATTCTGCTCCGGCATGTGGAAGTGGACGGGCAGATGAAAAAGGCTTTAAGTGTTTTGAAATCCCGCGGCTCGGACCATGATAAAGAGATAAGGGAATTTGAAATAACAGATAAGGGAATAGAAGTAAAAGTTGCACTGAAGGGTTACGAAAATGTGCTTGTAGGCACGGCAAGAAGACCACCTGCCGCTGTATTCAGGGAAATATTTGGTGATAAAAAGTCATGAGCCCGGTCTTAATAGTATTCTGGATAATTTCATTGATACCCATACTGTTTTTATCCTACGCCATAGCACTATTTTACCAGCGCAGCTTTAAAAGAAGAACATATCCCTTTCTTTTTTTAATTGCCCTTGTCCTGTATATTGCCTCTTCGATACAGTACTTGACTTCCTCTTTTGTATGGGGAAACCTGTTTTTTGGCCTCGGGGGCGTGATGCTTGCGGGTGCCAGCATCAGGTTACATAACGTCATGACACGGAGGCAGAAATGATGCAGGATTTTGTTTTTTTCTTTACAGGTATTTCAGGTTTACTTATACTATATATAGTACTGGCACACCTCAGCGCAAGGATGTGCGAGGGAATGGGGCTTCCAAGTTATTACCTGCTTTATTTCATCGCTATCCTGGCTTTAATACTAACACTTCCTCAAGGCTGGCAAATATATTTTGAGCAGAAAGACACTTCTTCAGATATTTTATTTATCCTTATGATAATTGGGAATACCATTGCTATTACTGCATCTTTTAGATACTGGTGGTGGTTGAAGGACGAGCTTTTGAATAAAAATATGGGAGGCAAGACAGATGAGTAAAAAAATAATGGTAGTAGATGATGAACCTGATACTGTGGACCTGGTAAAACTCGTACTTGAAACAGAGGGCTTTGAAGTGATAACTGCTTATAGCGGCAGCGAGTGCCTTGAGAAGCTGGTATCTGAAAAGCCCGATGCTGTGCTTCTTGATATAATGATGCCTGAAATGGATGGGTGGGAGGTATTCAAAAGGATAAGGGAAATATACGACGATTTGCCCGTTGCCATGCTCACGGTCAGGAACCAGGACATCGATAAAATGCTCGGTCTGCATGTGCTTAAAGCCGATGACTATATCACCAAGCCTTTCGGGAGAATGGATCTTGTTGAAAGGGTCAAAAAGCTGGTAGAACCGTGAAAAAATGAGGATAAGCCAGAAATTAGTACTATCTTTAATATTAATATCGATACTGCCATATGCAATAATAAGCTATATCAATTATTCAGAAGAAAAAGACGCGCTGGAGAAGAAAATATTCGATGATCTGAGCGCGCTTGCTGAGGCAAAGAAAACCCATATCTCAACAGTCGTGAATTTCAGAACAGAACAGGTAAGAGAGATTGCGTCATCCAACTTCTTGCAGCAGATAGACGACAGGAGCACAACCAATCTTAATCTCAACATTTTAAGGGTAAAAAAAGAGATCCCGGAATTTTATGAAATTTCAGCTCTGGACATAAACGGGACAGTCGTTGCTTCTACTGAAAACCGGTTAATAGGCACAAGCTATTCTGAAGATGAGTTTTTTAAGACAGCTGAAGAAAAACTCTATGTTGGTAATATAAGCTATTATGATAACAAAACAGGTTATATTATATCGTCTCCTGTATTAAATAGGAGCACGGGTAAACTCACAGGCGTTATTGCAGTCAGGGTTTATCCGCGTTTCATATACGATGTCACAGGTGATTATACAGGGCTTGGAGAAAGTGGGGAATCACTGCTTGTCCAGAAAAGGGGAAATGAGGTCGTTTATTTGAATCCTTTGCGCCACAATGCGAGTGCAGCTTTGAATCTTACATATCCACTGGATTCAAAAATTGCCCTGCCAGCAGTTCTTGCCGCGAAAGGAGGGAAAGGTACGGTTCTTGCGCTTGATTATCGTGGAAAAGAGGTTTTTGCTGCTTATACCTATATTTCTGTCGGAGGCTGGGGATTGGTGGTAAAGATGGATTCATCCGAAGCATTAATACCGGTGACAGGATTTGAACAGAGAACTATTGCACTTGGTATATTCTATTTCGGAGTGGTCGCTGTTCTGGCCTATTTTCTCAGCAAAAGATTTACAGGACCGCTTATAACTTTATCAAATGCTTCAAAAAAAGTAGCCAAAGGCTATCTCACAGTCCAAATAGAGCCTGAGAGCAGGGATGAGATAGGAGAACTTGCACAGTCTTTTAATGCCATGGTACAAAGATTGAGGGAGGTATATGAAGGGTTGGATCAGAAGGTAAGGGAAAGAACGAAGGACCTGAACAGGAGAAACCTTGAACTCGCGGCACTTATCAAAACAAACCAGAGCATCTCAAGCGGTCTTGATCTAAATAAAATCCTTCGAATAGCTGTAAGGGAGGCCGTAAGGATAGTCAATGTCTCCTATTGTTCGATTATACTTGTAGAAGAGGGAGCTGAGTATGGCAGCGTAGCTTCTGAATATAGTCCAAAGGCTGATATAGAATCGTCCCTGGGAGAAAAATTGTCTCTTAAGGATTGCCCTACATTGAATGAGGTATATATGGCAAAGCACTATGTGCTGGTTGCCGATACAGGAATCGCAGAGTTGTCTCCAAAAGAGAAAGAGATCGCGGAAAAACTGGGCATGAGAACAGTCCTGGTGATGCCTATGGTCCTGGGAGAGAAGAGCCTTGGCACAATGCAGTTGAGCAGCCTCGGCCAGGTTAAAGATTTCACTGATGAGGAAATTAATATCAGCCTGACGATTGCGAACCAGGTGGCAATCGCCATAGAGAACGCCCATTTATTTTCAGAACTCAAACGCCACGACCAGACCATAGAAACGCTTTTTGAAATAGACAGGGTAGTTAGCCGATCCCTGGATCTGGATGAACTTTTGAAAGAGGCCATAAACAAGACCATCCAGGTAACTTCTTCGGATGCAGGATGGATTTATTTACTGCAGGAAGATGGGGAGACCCTTGTCCTGAAAACCTTTACCGGCATATCAGATGAACTTGCGCAGGCAGCATCAAAATTAAAAGTCGGGCAGGGAGTATCCGGACTGGCTGTTGCGTCGGGCGAGCCTGTAACCATGGACATTGAAAACTATCCGCACCAACAGTTTCTTCCTCTAATGGAAAAAGACGGCATAGCTTCCCTTGCCGGAATTCCCCTCATAGTAAAAGGAAAAGTCGTCGGGGCGATGGTTCTATCAAACCGCAAGCACAGGCTCTTCTCAAAAGAGGATATCGAACTCCTGTCGTCCATAGGCAGCCAGATAGGGGTGGCCGTTGATAATGCAAGATTATATTCCCAGCTAAAACATCATGACAGGACCCTTGAGACACTTTTTGAGATTGACAGGGTGGTGAGCCAGTCCCTTGAACTTGATGAGATATTCAAAGAGGCACTTGCAAAAACCATTGAAGTTACATCTGCATGTGCCGGTGGGATATATTTGCTTGATGAAGGCGGAAAAATGCTGAAATTGAAAACAGCCAAAGGGATTTCCGAGGATTTTTTCAGGGCTGTATCCGAAATAAAGGTGGGTGAGGGCGTTGCAGGGGGTGCGGTCCAGATTATGAAGCCTTTGTATACTGACATAGACCATTATCCCAGCCGCGACCTCCTGCCTTATCTGGAAAAAGAAGGCATATTTACGCTCGTTGGTGTACCGCTTATTGCCAAAGGCAGGGTGGTAGGAGCCATGAATCTTGCAAATTGCAGGCGCAGGGTATTCTCAAAAGAAGATATTGATGTGCTGGCATCTATAGGAGGCCAGATAGGGGTGGCTGTCGAAAATGCCAGGTTATACCAGGAAGCAAAGACTGCTTACGGAAAATTGCATAAGGCATATCAGGAACTTGAATCACTGGACAGGATGAAAAGCGAGTTCCTTTCGAATGTTTCTCATGAACTCAAGACCCCCCTTGTTTCCATCCGTGGGTACAGCGAATTGATGCATGACGATAAACTCGGTGCCATTACGCAAACGCAAAATAAGGCCCTTGAAGCCATAATCAGGAATACGGACCGGCTCACCCGGCTGATAGACAGTCTTTTGTTTTTAAGCATACAGCAGATGGGCAGGCCTGAGATCAAGATGAAGCCCAGACTTGCAAATATTGATGAAATAATAACCGCTTCAATGGCCGATATGAAGGTCCCGGCAGAGAGAAAGAACATTAATATGATAAAGGATGTGCCTCCCGGCCTTGAAGTCATGGGGGATAAGGACAGGCTGACAGAAGTATTTCTGAACCTCATAGATAATGCCATAAAATTTACACATGCCGGAGGTAAAATTACGATAAGGGCCTGGCAAGAGAAGGATAGTGTGGATATAACTGTATCGGATACTGGTATAGGAATACCTGAAGATGTGATGCCATATCTTTTCCAGAGATTTTACCAGGCCGATGCCTCCATAACAAGGAAATACGGCGGTACAGGTCTTGGACTTTATATATGCAAAAGTATTATTGATGCCCATAATGGTGAAATCCGGATAGAAAGCAAAGTAGGTATTGGGACTACCGTGTATGTCAGGCTGCCTGGGAAGCCTTGAAACAGCGATTTATCCATCAAATATTGATTCCAGGTATTTTCTCTCTTCCCGCAGTTCCCTTATCTTTTCTTCCCTTGACATAGGCATGGAATAGACCTTATCATCGATTTCAATGGTAAGATCTCCTTTATAACCGGCATCACGAAGCGCCTGCAATACCTTTTCCATGTTCTTATTGAGGTGCGAGGGAAAATGCGGCCGGCCATCATGCGGTGCGCCTACATGCACATTGATTATTTTATCGCCAAGTTCTCTGACAAAAGAAAGGGCGTTCTCCGGAGAAACTATAAAGGCATGAACTACGTCAAATGTAAAAAAAAGCCCTGTAACCCTCTCCAAAACTTCCTTCATTTCGGCTGGCGCATAGCACATGTTCTGGATTTCAGGCATACTGTTTTCAAGCGCAAGTTTAAGACCAAGGCTATCAGCTTTCTTCTTACAGATGTCCAGATACCTGAAGAATTTTTCCCAATCCTCGTTGGTGGGAATCCTGTGTACCGTCCTTTTGCCTGCATGGATTGTGACATACCTTGCCCCTATCCTGTTTGCAAGCCCAAGAGACCATAATGTTTCTTTTATGGTGGCTTCGTGGACGAAATCATTATATGATGCCGGATTCAGATCCAGTATCGGCGCATGCAGGGTGCATCCCCCGGGCATGATGGAAACGGCTTCTTCAAGGATAACCTGTGACGTTTCATCACCCCTTGTCCTCCAGAAATCGGGTGTTTCTGCCCAGAACTCAATACCTTTTATGCCGGCATCAAGCAATATCTCCATTATTTCATAGACGCTGTATTCCCAGAGGAAAAGAGACGCGCATGATATATTCATCCCGGCACCATAATGTTATTGGAGTCCGGGGTATTTATTTCTTGTTTTTTCATCTAAGAGTTTGTCTAAAGATTTTGATATATTGGATAGAAACCTATTATAACGAACCAGAGTTGTTATGACGCCTGCGAATGGTTAAATGAGTAATTCATGCTTTTTGGTGGGATATAGAACAGCTTATCAGCTTGTTTTCTAGAAACCTCCACTCCGAGGTATCTTTTGAATAAATCGTCTGTTACTTCAACATGTAGCAGGTAATTTCCAGGTTGTAAAATGGAAGTATTAATATTCAAGTACCATACACCATTATATTTTTTTCCGAGGATGGATATCCTGTTTGATAAAGCCTCTTTAGAGTTATTTATTGTAATATTATCGATAGACCAGAAAATTTCGCTACTAGAGTTGAATTTATATAAATTTATATAAATTTTATTATAGGAATTACCGGTTTCTCTTACTGCGATCGTTAGAATATCGCTATCAGCATTTGATTGTGGAAAAACATCTATCGAATAGGAACCCATTAATAGATATGAAGGAGCTAATACAAAAAGTATAAAGGCCAAAGAGAGGGATATTCTATATTTAAATTCCAAAAATTTTTTTATATAGCCAAAAATAATTTTTCTATTAAGACCAGTTGAAATTAATATTTCATATATAATAATAATCACTGTAGCGAAGCTAAAAAAATAACCAATAATAGATTTATTAGGATCTTTAAAAAATTCGTATACATTAAACATATTATATATTACTATAAGAAGTAGTAATGTAACTGAAGAAACAGATAATCCGATCAAGCCTTTAAAAAATAATTTAAAGAGCCAATTAGTCCATTCAGTTATTCTTGTTGAACTATCCTCTTTATCTCCTAAGGATATTGAATATCCTTTTAATATTAAAAAACATAAAATTATCGTAATTTCAATTAATAATCCTGTTACCAAGAAAGAAATCATTGCTTGTAGATCTGGACTGTACCTTACAATGTTATTATTAAAATAATCAATTATTTTAAATAAAATAAATGATAATCCAGTTAGTATTGATATCGCAAAAGTAATTTTTTCAAAATTGGATTTATCTACAGCCATATTAAGAACTGCTCCTTCGCTGATATTTTAAACACACGACAAATATTTAATAGTTTCCTAAATATTATAGACAGAATAATTCACAGCTTTCAGCTCATAAAAATATTCAGAAATCTCTAAGAAAATTACCCCGGCAGCACAAAAAGCCCTTTTTCTGTCTTTACAATTTTTATCTCATTCCCAGGCTCTGTTCCAAGAAATTCAGGCTTTTTGATGGTTATTGATTCAAAGGTATCAGGGTCCATTACCTGGATAGTTTTTCCTTCATCAGCAACAAGCACAGCAGGAACCGCATTCTTACTGCTTCCCAGTTTTTTTATCTCTATGATATCATTGAAGTTCTCGATAAACCTTTTACCTGTTTCAAGGTCAATACCGCTTATATGCCTGCCTGAACTTTTTACCTCAATTATCCTGTCATCTGCGCTGATTATATCGCCGCGGACAAATTCAGGAAGCCGCAGGGCATAAGTGATGCGGTACAGGTCAACACCATTCTTCTGTCCGACAAGCTTGGGCGATTCAATGAATTTTCCCCCGAATGCATCGATTAATACTCTGCATATTTGTTTTCCAAGCTTTGCCGACCCTACATATATGTCAATGCCTTCGGGAAGTTCCTGTATTTTTGCAATAAAAGCAAGCCTGTCTCCTTTCTCCTGCGAAATAGCAGATGTTTCTTCTGCTACGTGTCGGGATTTTTTCAATTCATCATGTGTCGGGACCCTTTTGTCTGCCCGTACCTGGACAATACCTTCAAAATACCCGCCTGAAATCCTGCTGCAGGTCTCGCATGTTTCCCAGTTGATCCTCACTTCGGTGTCCTGAGCGGCGCTTATGCGCACCCCTTCGATATCTGCGGTCGCTTCCACATGCACACCATATCTTGAATGATCAAGCTTTCTCGGTGTCAGGGTAAGATCAAGATTCCTTGCCTGCTTATCTACATTCATTGCATCTTTTATGCACTCAAAAATGCTTTCTTTCTCATCTTCTCTTAAAATCCACTTTCCTTTCCTGAAAAATGAACCGCATGTTGGGCATATCCGGCAATAAACGACAGGCGGGCACTCGATCAATTTCTTATCTAAAATAAAACACTCACCGCATACACTGGCATAAAAGGTATCTGTGTTTTTGCCACATCTGGGACAGGATAAATTAGCCATCTACAGATCCCTTAACAAACTCCGGGCCGTCTCAACAATGCTTTCCCTGGAATTATAGGAAGGTTCCCATCCAAGTTTCTTTAACCTGTCGATAGAAAGCAACATTCTTGGAACGTCGCCTTTCCAACCGCGCTTTCCTCCCGTGTATCTGAACTTGACATTTCTTAAATCCATTTCCTCAACTATGATGCCGGCTATCTCTGTTGCATTTATCGTATCATTTGAACCGATGTTGAATATATTGACCATTTCATTGCTGTTGCTGACTGCAAATAAAATAGCATCCACGCAGTCAGAAACATGGATATATGATTTTCGCTGTTGCCCGTCGCCCAGGATTTCAAGAGATGTTTTATCGTTTCTCAGTTTGTCGATAAAATCTACAATTATCCCGTGGGTTCCCCTGTTCCCCACAATGTTTGCAAAACGGAAAATCCATGAATTCATATCAAAAGTCGAGCAGTATGAGGTTATTAGAGCCTCGCAGGCAAGCTTTGAGGCGCCGTATAATGATATCGGCACCAGGGGGCCGTAATTCTCAGGCGTGGGAATACACGTTGCTTCCCCATAGACCGTGGACGTGGATGTGAAAACGATCTTCCTGATCCCCGATAGACGCATCGCCTCAAGGACATTATATGTGACAATGACATTCTGTTCAAGATGGACTCTGGTATTTTCCGCACCCAATCTTACATCCGGGTTGGCGGCAAGATGGTATATCATATCTGCACCATCCAGTGCCTCCAGCAGCTTTCCGGCCTCCAGCAGGTCCAGTTTAATGAATTTGAAGTCCGGGTCTTTGAGGTGATGTTCAAGAAAATCCATCCTGCCGGAAGAAAGGTTGTCGATGACTGTAACTTCATTTCCGCCTTCGATGAGTTTATCAACCAGGTGGCTTCCTATAAAACCCGCCCCGCCTGTCACGATTGTTTTATTTTTCATAGATAAATTCAAGATGCTATATGTGATTTTCTTATTTAAAAACTGCTCCGGACTTTGAGGATCGGATTATCTTGCCAATACCACAAATTATTTATCGTAGTAATACTTCAAGAGTGTAAATAATACTACCAGTAATAATCGGTGATACAAAATGTTAGGAGGATTCAGCGAAGAACAGATAAAAAGATATTCACGCCACATCATATTACCCGAGGTTGGCGGGAAGGGACAGAAAAAACTTCTCTCATCAAAGGTATTATGCATAGGCGCAGGCGGGCTCGGTGCACCCATTATAGAATATCTTGCAGCGGCAGGTGTTGGAACACTCGGTATTATAGATGATGATACGGTTGACCTGAGCAACCTCCAGAGGCAGGTCATTCACGGCGGAAAAGTTGGAGTTCATAAAGCAGAATCCGCAAAGCAGTTCGTAAACAACCTCAATCCTGATATTGAGGTAAGAACTTATATCGAGCGGTTGAATGCCAATAATGTAATAGATATTTTCAGGGATTATGACATCGTGGTTGACGGCTCTGATAACTTTGCGACCCGCTACCTTGTGAACGATGCATGCGTTATAACGGGCAAACCCCTATCGCATGGAAGCATCTACAGGTTTGAAGGTCAGGTAACAACGATAATACCGCATAAAGGGCCGTGTTACAGGTGCCTTTTTGAGCATGCACCCCCTCCGGGGATGGTGCCAAGCTGCCAAGAAGCAGGTGTCCTCGGTGTGCTGCCCGGTATAATCGGCGTCATCCAGGCGACAGAGGTTGTGAAATACCTTCTTGGGATCGGTGAACTGCTCATCGGGCGTCTGGTTTATTATGACGCGCTCAACATGAGCTTTGATGAAATCAAAATGAGATGGAACAAGAACTGCCCAGTATGCGGTGAAGAGCCGAAGATTACATCAATCCAGGAAGAGATATACGGAGAATCATGCAGGATCTGGTGAGAAAAATGGCAACAGAACTTGACCTGAAGGGCGAGGTATGCCCTTACACATTTGTGAAAACGAAACTCAAACTTGAAGAACTTGATAGCGGCGAAGAACTCGTCGTTACATTCGATCATGCCCCCGCCGTGGAGAACGTGCCCCGCAGCCTGAAAAACGAAGGGCATAAGATAATGGGGATTGAACAGAAAGGCGATCATCTCTGGAAAGTGAGGATACGCAAGGCATGAAACTCGGGATCCTGCTGACCACAAGCCCTGAGAATGAAAATACCAATACCGTCATTTCTATAAGCACGGCGGCGCGGAAGGCAGGCCACGATGTATCTATTTTCCTGATGTACGATGGCGTTTATAATGTGAATAAAAAGGAATTCGTAGAACTTGTGGAAAAAGGCGTCAACATTGCAGTCTGCGCGCTCAACGTCGAGCAGCGAAAAGTGGGAAGGGTCGATGGCATACTGTTCGGGAGCCAGTACGACCATGCTTGCATCGCATCAGAGGTTGACAGGTTCATATCTTTCGGGTGAGTGATGAAAAAAATCACGGTCATCGTAAGGAACCTTCCTTTGAATACAAGGCGGAACGCAGAAGCGCTTCGGATGAGCGTGGGACTGACGCTGCGGGAGGATAGGGTCACTGTGATCTTCATGGATGACGGTGTTTATACGGCCACGCCGACCAAACCTGAACTCATTAATTTTCAGCCCCCCAAAAAGGAATTTGAGGCGCTTTCGATGCTGAAATGTGCCATGCTTGCAGATGGTCTTTCACTTGAAAAAAGAGGGATAACAACTCTCAATCCAGGTGTGAAACCGGTCGGGCGCGAAGAGCTTGTGAAAACAATAACGGAATCGGATATTGTAATACCATTTTGATCATGAAAATACTGCATATCATACGGAACCCATACGATACGACCCCTATAGAGATTGCAATGGCCCAGAGCAGGGAGCATGATGTCGCGTTGCTACTGATGCATGATGCCGTATACGCAACGCCTGCTTTGAAGGCATATGCCTGCGCTGCAGATGCGGATGCGAGGGGCGTTGAAAAGCATGAATGCGTGGATTACGATAGGATAGTTGAGATGCTTTTTGAATATGATAAAGTGGTGTCGTGGTAGAAGATACCCCAATGAGACCAATGTGTAATACAACTTAAAGCGGTAAGCTACAATTTTGATATTGGCGTTCACAGATGTTATGAACTATTAATAAGAAGTGAAGCATAGATATTTATGTATGCAATCACTATCTTTTGAATACAAATATGGGAACTACAATTACTACTCGCGTGCCTGAAGACCTTGGAAAGAAAATCGAGAGAATCTCTAATATAGAACACCTGGATAAATCAACCGTGGTACGTCGCCTCCTGAGTAGTGCAGTACAGGAATGGCTGATAGATCATGCTTTGGCGCAGTATCAACAGGGAAAGATTACCATCGGAAGGGCTGCCAGAATAGTTGGAATACCATTACGTGAGATGATAGCGATTGCCTCCAGAAAAGGCATACCTTTCCAGTACAGTCTGGACGATCTGAGAGAAGACGCCGAAGCAGCAGAAGAACTATGATAGTCAGCAATTCCACCGTGTTGATTTACCTTGCAAAGATCGGGAAGCTCAGCCTGCTAAAAGAACTTTTTAGAGAAGTCTCAATCCCTGAGGAAGTATTCACAGAGGTTGTCATAAGGGGAAAAGAGCAGGAGCATCCGGATGCTTTTATTGTAGAAAAAGCGGTGAAAGATGGCTGGATTTACGTAAAGCATATTGAAGCTGTTGAAGTATTGGAAAATTTCGGCATAGATCCCGGCGAAGCACAGGCAATATCCCTCGCCCGGTCGCTTGATGTTCCTGTCCTGCTGGACCAGACACATGCCAGAAATGCAGCTAAAGCACTTGGATTGAGACCCAGAGGGACTCTCTTTATTCTGCTTGCAGCACTTCGAAAAAAGCTGCTTACTTATGAAGATTATCAGAACTCACTTGAAGATCTTGTAAAAACAGGATTCAGAATGAGTGATGAGGTATATTTGGAAGCGGTGAGATTGGGAAGACGAAAAGGGTAATTCATACTCTATCTGCAATAAGAAAACTTAATATATCCTAAACAAGATTAAACATATAAAATCATGATATACGGAGGTGAAAAAGCATGTGCAGCGTTGGTGATGCGTTCAATATTGAGATTACGGCGCTAAATGCGAAATTTTACAAGTGCAGTGATTGCAAAAATGAGTTCAGAGGTGTCGGGAAAAAGGTAATATGCCCTTCCTGCCAATCGGGTAATGTTAGCCCGATGTTCAAAGAAGAATGATTCCTTTAAAAGATAATGAAATGCTCCTCCTGCGGGGAAAAGAAGGTGCCCTCGGGATAGTGAAAGTGGGAGAAAACGGCCGGTTCTTCCTTGAAACCGAGAAAGAAGAGATAGTACTCGCGCTTGAGCCCGATGACATTCTCGTTGCCTCAGGCTTTGGAACTGATAAAAAGGTCCTAAACGGCCTGAAATGCGTCCTCTATATGATCCGCGAGGTAGGTTCTCCTTTTATTGTCCTGCCAAAAAAACATCCCGCATCCAGCCGGCTTAAGATAGTGGTTTCGGCCGGGAGCAAGACCCGGATAAGCTGCAGCATTACACCGGGGACGCATCCTGAGCAGGACATATTATGCGGTAGTGATGAGTTTGACGGCATTGAGATATCAGGCGTCAAAGGGGGCGTGGAGTTCAGCAGCCTGACCGGATCTATTGAGCGTATTCCTTTTGAAATTTAGCTTTTCAAGGCCTGCCGCAATGCTTCAATGGATGGCGGCGCACCCACAAAGGCGCGTTTGCCGTTAATATATATAGTGGGTACTGCCTGGACACCGTAGAAAGCGGCTTTTGCCATGCCCTGCGGCGTTGCGGTTGAAAGCTCCATGACCTGGATCCCGGGCATCTGCAATGCAAGCTGTTTTGCCATCAAAAGGGCATTCGGGCAGTGCGGGCATGTTGGGGACGTGAACACTTCAATAACAGTAGGAGGTTTTGGCCTCAAAGTGTCCTGCCGCCTTTTCATCAACTCTTCAAGTTTCTTTTTTCTTATCTGTGCAAGTTCATCATCATTCATGTTTTACCTTCCTGATCGCCTCACGGATTACGTTCTCATCTACCGGATAGGATTTTCCTCCGATTATCACAAACGGCAGACTCGATGTTTTATAATCCTCTCTTACACCGGGATGGACCCAGGCATCTACTATGGAGAATTTTGCCCCTTCTTCAGTTGCGATTTTCTTGACCATCCGGCTGAGTTCGGGTTCCGGGTCTTTTGGCAGTACTGCGGTCCCGCATGTACATCTTATGCGTTCGATTCCCATCTCCTTTACGAGTTTTACTTCCACGGTCATCATTATTCTTTCTTTATATGTACATCCATCTGGTTATAAGGTATTTCTATGTCCTCATCTTTGAATCTGATAAACATCTCCCTGTAAATCCTGTCAAGAACAGGGTGTCTGTCATCATAATGTTTGATCCAGAGAACCAGCTCGAAATTCTGCGAAGAAGCAGCGTATTCCATAAAGCGGACAAACGGTTTTGGCTCCTTAAGCACATTTGGCGTCTTAGTCGCGATGTCAAGCAGGATTCCATCCACTTTTTTCGGATCTGTGCCGTATGCGACGCTGACCGGTATTTTTACTCTCACTGTGGTATCCGGGGCGGCATAATTGATTATGTTGTCATTGATCACCTTGGAATTCGGGATTGTTATTATGAAGTTATCCAGTGTTTTGATTTTTGTATATCTGGGTTTTATTTCAGAGACATCGCCATAGACCCCGCTAAATTCAACCCTGTCTCCCACTTTGTAAAGCTGGTCGATCGTAATTGTCACGCCGCCGAATACATTTGAGAGAATGGTCTGGGCCGCCAGGGCGATAGCCAGGCCGGCAATTCCCATGCCTGTGATGATGGGCGTGATCTGGACGTTCACTCCCGATAAGGCAATCATTATCCCGATAAGCCAAATTAGGTACATTGCGGACATATCCGCAAGTGCAACGAGCCTGTCATCTATCTGGCCTTCTGTCCTTGATGCCCACTCGTAACCGTATTCCCTTATTATTTTCTTTGCAAGCAAGGCCACGACCCAGGTCCCGAAAATCGTGAGGATAAATTGCCTGTACAGGTTATCTTTATCGAACTGGTTTATCATATCCCCAAGATAAGGGGTCTGGTGGATAGCATAATAAACACCTACAACAATGACCAGTATGTAAAGGGGTCTTCCGATAGCATGCAAAATGATATCGTCAAGTTTTGTACCTGTCTTTTCAGCTTTTTTAATGAGTATTTTTAGCACTACATTTATAACTGCGGCCACTATCAGGCTGGCCGCTATTATTAATACGGGTCTGAGAAATGGAGTGAGTTCCATATCTTTCTCTAATGAATAATCAGTCTGAAATATCTTTCGAATACGGGGAGCAGGAGTGCATATCACAAATTACTTATATGTTATCATCACTGTGAGAGTAAGTGAATATTATGAAAAAATATTTGATTCTTTTATTAGCATCTGCAATTTTGTTAAGCGGTTGTGTAGGCCAGAAAACAGTGAAGAACGGCGATAATGTTACCGTTGATTATACAGGAAGCCTGGAAAATGGGAAGGTATTCGATACTTCCTTCAAGGGTGTAGGCGAACAGAATGGTATTATCAAACCCGATTATCAACCACTTAAATTCACTGTTGGAAAAGGAAGGGTCATAAAAGGATTCGACGAGGGCATCGTGGGAATGAAGGTTGGCGATTCGAAAACTTTAGTTATCACGCCTGATAAAGCATATGGCCCCGTTAATCCTCAATTGATTCAAACCATGCCTGTTATTCAAATTGAGCCGGCAACACTTCAGATCCCCAAGGTTCTTGAAATACCTGTTGCCCAATTTGAGGGAAATTTCGGCGCCGGCCATAAAATCGGTGACAGCATCAATTATCCTGGAACGAACATCAACTTGACCCTGGAGGATATCGGCACCAATGCAACGTTGCTGTATAATCTTTCAGTGGGAAACAAGATCATATCAGATGGTGCTCCCTGGAACCAGACCGTAATAAAAATAGACGAAAAAAATATTACTATCAGGCATGATGCCAAGAAAAATACCACCGTCAATTTCTTCCCCGGGGCACCCTGGAATACAACTGTGGTTGACGTTACTAACGAAAATATTACTCTAAAACACAATGCTATTCCTGACACAGAGATACCTACCATGTTTGGCATGATAAAAGTGCATTTCAATGAGACTTACATAATTATGGACAGGAACAATGAACTTGCAGGAAAGACCTTGATCTTCAATGTAACCCTGAAGTCGATAGATAAATAATATTCCTTAAATAAGTAGAAATATGTTAAATTTGAAGTAAAAAAGGAAGGAGCACATGAAAATCACAGTAAGTTTGATTAAAGCCGACGTTGGAGGCTTCCCGGGTCATGCAAGCGTGCACCCGGCACTGATCGAAACAGCAAAAAAAGAGCTTGAAAAGGCAAAGAAGGGCAAGCTGATTATAGATTTTCACGTTCTCGCCGCAGGCGACGACCTCCAGCTTTTGATGAGCCACACCAGAGGCTGTGATGACAGCGAGGTGCACGAACTGGCATGGAACACGTTCAAGGCTGCTACGGAAGTGGCAAAAGACCTTAAGCTCTACGGGGCTGGCCAGGACCTGCTGAGCGATGCTTTTTCCGGAAATATCAGGGGAATGGGGCCAGGCTCGGCTGAGATGGAATTCATGGAGCGTAAGGCTGAACCGCTAATCGCTTTCATGATGGATAAGACGGAGCCGGGAGCGTTCAATCTTCCTGTTTACAAGATGTTCGCTTCACCTGAAAACACTGCCGGCCTTGTGATAGATCCGAGCTGCCATAACGGTTTCAGGTTCGAGGTATGGGACATAATGGAACACAAGCGGGTTTTCATGAACGCGCCAGAAGAGATGTATTCCATGCTTGCGCTCATAGGTGCAAAATCGCGCTATGTGATAAAACGGGTTTTTCCGAAGGAAGGAAAGCTGCCTGCTGATGAGCCTGCGGCAGTTGTGAGCACTGAAAAGCTCTACCAGATAGCGGGCGAATACGTGGGCAAGGACGACCCCGTAGCCCTGGTGCGCGGGCAGTCGGGCCTGCCTGCCGTGGGTGAGATACTTGAGGCTTTCGCCTTTCCGCATCTTGTCAGCGGATGGATGCGCGGCTCCCATAACGGCCCGTTGATGCCTGTTTCGTTCAAGGACGCAAGATGCACCCGGTTTGATGGCCCTCCGCGGGTGATAGCAGCGGGATTCCAGCTAAGCAACGGAAGGCTCGTAGGCCCGGTTGATATGTTCGACGATCCAGCCTTTGATTACACACGGCAGAAGGCGCAGGAGATTACGGAATACATGCGCCGCCACGGGGCTTTTGAGCCGCACAGGCTGCCACTTGAGGACATGGAATATACGACGCTACCCAGGGTGATGGAGAAGCTTAAAGGCAGGTTCGAGAGCGTTGAGTGAAAGAAGAGGATTTAGATAAAAGGATTTCATTAAAATTTATCCAGACACTCAACAGGCATCTTCCTGCAAAAAGGAAGACGCTCAAGGAACTGCTTTTGGAAGACAGGCCAAATGTAAAGAATCAGGATGGTACTACCCATTCTTTTGATAAAAAAGAACTTGAAAAACTTGCATCGATCATATCTGAAAATGAGCACGGAGCGTTGCGACTTCCACTCTATCTTGAAATGAGTTCTTCGATGGAGAGGGGCAATATTAAGATTTCAGGCAGACTTGAATGTAAGATATTAAAAAAGATTTTGGAAATTCCTGAAAAAAATGGCGAGATCAGGGATTCAATGATAATCCATTATCCTCATCTTGCGAAAATAAGGAAAGAACTTTCTACAACAACGCAGTTCATGTTCACGATGTGACATGCTGCAAAAAGAAGAAAAAATTGTCGTGGTGCTGCTTATCATGGCCGCGCTTTCCCTGATTATCAGCTATCTTGGTTTTTCGGAAGAGACTAAAGCTTATTCCCGGGATTCAAAGATCGGGGAACGCGTGCAGGTGGAAGGCACGGTACTTTCCAGGCAGATGACAAGAACAGGGGACAACCTTATCCTTACGATTTCAGATCTGGAGATCAAGGTGTTCGTGCCGAAAGATAACGGGGCGAAACAGGTTTACGGTTCTTTGAAAAACGGGGATAGGGTGAGGATTACAGGCAAAGTATCGGAATATAAGAATGCAAAGGAGATAGCGGTTGAGAGCGCAGGGGATGTTGTAATTTTATAAATGGTATCCTGTCAGGGATACAGATTCACGAATCTGTTAATCCCGTAGGAATTCGGCGTAATAATCTCAAGGTTCACAGCCTTTCCAAGATCAGGAGTCAGGGATATCCAGAACGTTTTTCTTACAGGTAGCGATATCGATGAAAAGGCAGTTGGATTTATCTGGATGGTAGCAAGATCACCGCTGTTGAGTACAGGTGATGAACTATTGAATGAACCGTCTTCATCCCTCACTGCTGAAGCAGAAAATGCACCAGTGCCATTACCAGTGCTCGAAAATCTCAGATCATATTTATTATCTTTGTCCTTTATGGTTATAGTTATCTCGCTTAAATCAAGCGAAGTTGTGCTGATGTCAGGTTTAATCCGGATTATCAAACTTTGAATGCTATCATTGACAGCGCCGGCGCTATCAGTTCTGTCACCAATCACCTGTTCCACAATAATCCTGGAAGCAGACTTCTGCAAGGGAGAGCTTTTTTTGATTGTTGAAGTAGCATCTTGTTCGCTTATGCAGCCGGAAATGAAAATTGCCAGACCAAGGATCACAAATAATAACATTTTTGACTGGTTGGGCATAGTACTATATATTTAATTAAATTAAACTATAATAAAGGTAACGTAATTATTTTGGCATCATCTCACTTCAACAACCATGTCAACAGGCATGGCGTTTGAGGGAATATGAACAAGTTTAATATCGAATTTGGTGCCGGATTTCAAATTCTTCACACCGGTTAGAACACTGTTATTTAAACTCGTGGCACCTTCTGTTGTTGTTGTCGCTATGATTTTGTTCCCGCTTGAAAAATCACTATCGGTAGATGATGTTATGAATGCCAGTGGATTTCCGAGGGGAACTATTGATAATTTCCATTCTCCACCTTTCAGGGAATCACCGCCTGAATGTTCAATCTTCAAATCAGCAACAGGTGTATCGGGATTGTTCATTGCCAGAATTCCCGCAATTGGGGGTGTCACTGAAGGTGTTTCTTTTGGAGAGGCAGTGTTCGTGCCGCTCACCTCAACAATCGAATCGACCATGACCGCACCCGATGGTATGTGGACAAATCTGACATCATATTTGGCGCCCGGTGATAGCGATATGATTCCTGTGAGAGCACTATTTGTTAAACCCGCAGCCTGATTTGTTGTAGACGCTGCAATAATTCTGTTTCCAAGTGAAAAATCACTGCCTGCAGATGAAGTTACGAACGCAGGCTGGTCCCCATATGGAACGATCGATAACTTCCATTCTCCCCCTTGCAATGAATCTCCGCCTTTATGTTCTATTATCAGATCAGCGGCTGGTGTATTTGGGTTATTTGCAGCTGCAATAGAAGCAACCGGCGCTATTAACATGGTGGAAGTCTCTTGCGGAATCGGAGTTACCGTTTGTGAAGCTGTACCGGTTTCCCTGATTTGTGAGTTTGTCGTTATGGTTACAATTGGAGTCGTTTCAAGGTAAGACGTCTGTTCTGGTGATGGAGTTTTTGTTAGCGAACCGCCGCTGCCCTGTGTTGCAGAACATACAACTGTCTGGGTTTCAGCATTAATCCAGGAGACAACAACTAAATCCCCTTCATTTATAGTGGCTTTATACATATCTGCAGGAGTTATGGATTTATCGCACTGCCCGCTGATTTCCTGGATTGATTTTGCCACTTCTTCTTTTGACCAGTAGGTAACTGTTATTCTGGCATCTGGATGTTCTTTCAAAAATTGCTGGACTTCGGGTAAAGCCTTGAATGCTGATGTGACATCCTGGCCATTTGTACACCCGGAAGTGATAACTGCCAGAACTGCAATAAATATTAATAAAATATTTGAATTATATTTAGCCATAGTACCACAACCATTAATTAAAACTAGATAATAATAAAGTTAACGTGATTTTTCAACACCCAATGAGTGGAGCATAAATGAGTCTCTGTGTCTCAGTAGCTGTTATTTTTATATAGGTCGGGAAATTCAGGGCACTGCTGGATCAGCAGAACAGGTTTTTACCATCTGTCTATATTATCTTCCCGTCTAATTAGCGGATGGTCTCCTGACCTGCACAAACTTCATTAACCTATAAAGCATTTTGTTTTATAATGAAAGTCCTGAAAGGATACCGTGAATTTTTCGATAGGGCTGATGACCCGAACCTTGCGGCCTCAAAAGAAGAGGACGGCATGTTCTTCATATTCCGCTCGATAGAGGCATGGAGAGAGGAAAAGTGTAAGGAAGGGGATATCCCTGAAAAAGAACTCATACTCGGCGAGTTCACAAAAAACAGGTTCATTGCACATCCTTGATCTTTTTTTCAGTCAATTATTTATATTGATAAATCCATAGTAATAGAAGAAACGAATGGGTCGAGTAAAATCTGGCATTCCTGGACTGGATGAATTGATAGAAGGTGGCTACGTTGAGAACGATGTAATCCTTGTGACAGGCGGGCCGGGTACGGGAAAAACCACCTTCGGAGTACAATACCTTATGGGGGGGATCCTGAACTGTAATGAGCCAGGGGTGCTTGTAGTAATGGAAGAAACACCTTCAAGGATAATCAGGAACATGTGGAGATTTGGCTGGGATATCGAAAAACTCGTATCACAGAAAAAAATGAAACTTATCTATGCCAATCCCTTCACCTATACCAAATTCGTCAAGACCCTGGAAAACAGCCCGGTAAGCGTCATCGCCGCGAGAAAAAACATCGGGGATACTTTCAGGCAGATACAGGCAGAAGTCGAGGCGATAAACGCAAAAAGGTTGTTCATTGATTCCATAACATCCCTCAAGATAGCATCCGACCAATCGGAAGTAAGGCATACCGTATCTGAATTCATTAAGAACCTTGAGTTCCTTGAATGTACAACCCTTATGTCAAGCGAAATACAGGGGAAGCAGCCCTTCAGTATTGAAGAATATCTATCATCGGGGGTCATAAGGCTGCATGTCCTCAGGATGGAGGGAAGCAGGGTAAAAGCAATCGAAATATTAAAGATGCGAGGCGTCAAGCATGATGAAACCCTGCATCCATACGAGATCAAAGAAAAAGGCATCATCGTATATCCGGCTGAAACCGTGATGAGCGATGATAAAAGCCTGTTTGACTCCAGGGATACAACATAATACCGGGAATTTATATGGCTCTTAAATATGATGATATAGTCAGGAAATTCGATAATTATATATTCGATACCTATACGCGTCAGCCCATAGCGATAAAAAAAGCTTGCGGGGCTGTCGTGACAGATGTCAACGGGAAAGAATACATAGATTGCGTGGCAGGCATAGCCGTGAATAATGTGGGTCACTGCCACCCGGCAGTTGTGGAGGCGATTAAACGGCAGGCTGAGCAGTTGATCCATGTATCGAATCTTTATTATACTGAACAGCAGGCCGTGCTTGCAGAGGAGCTTGTGAAGCTTGCAGGCATGAACCGTGTCTTTTTCTGCAATTCAGGGACAGAGGCGGTCGAAGGCGCGCTCAAGCTTGCGCGCAAAGCCACAGGAAAAAAAGAGTTCATTGCGGCAGAGCATGCTTTCCACGGAAGGACGCGCGGAGCGCTAAGCGTCACTCATAAGGAAAAATACAGAAAGCCCTTTGAGCCCCTCGCACCTGCAGTATTTGTTCCTTATAATAATGCAGACGCGATACGTGCTGCCATCAACGAAAACACAGCAGGCGTGATACTTGAACCCATACAGGGGGAAGGAGGCGTAATTATACCCTCGGATGATTACCTGAAAGAAGTGCGTGAGCTCTGTGATGAAAAAAATGTTTTATTTATTATTGACGAAGTCCAGACAGGCTTTGGAAGAACTGGTAAATGGTTCGCTTCAGAGCATTCAGGTATACGTGCAGATATCATGACCACAGCCAAGGCTATGGGCGGAGGTTTCCCCATGGGAGCGATGCTTGCTCAGGAAGATGTTGCGTCCAGCTTTGTACGCGGGGATCATGCATCGACCTTTGGAGGTAATGCACTTGCCTGCGCCGCTGCTATAGCGAATATTGAAGTAATAAAAAAAGAAAAGCTTGTTGAGCGTTCCAGAGATACAGGCAAATACCTGGTCCAGAAGCTGAAGGCGCTTGATAAGGATTATGTCAGGGAGATCCGCGGCAAAGGACTGATGGTGGGGATGGAACTCTCGATCAAATGTGAGGATATTGTGAAAAAGACAAGAGAACGCGGCATTCTTCTTAACTGCACATCTGAATTCGTGCTCCGCTTTGTTCCGCCACTTACGATCACGAAAGAGCAGCTGGACAAAGTTATAGGGGTGCTGGATGAGATTTGAGAACCTCCTGCGTCCGAATGTGAAACAGATTAAAGAATACGTTCCAGGAAAATCCATAGAGGAAATCGCCGAGAAATACGGAATTGAACCTGAGAAAATAATAAAACTCGGCTCGAACGAAAACCCCCTTGGTCCCTCGCCACTGGCGATGACCGTTCTCAGGCAGCAGGCCGGAAAGATCCACCTGTATCCTCCTGCTGATCCTTTTGAATTAAGAAAAGCTCTCAGTAGTTACATCGGTTATCCGCCGGATGATATAGTCGTGTCCGGAAACGGCATGGATGGCATAGTCGATACCATAATGAGGCTTTTCATGTCACCAGGGGCTGAAACGATAATACCCATTCCCACATTTTCATACTATGAGATCGCAACACTTGCAAACGGCGGGAAACCTGTATTCGTGGAAAGGGATAAGGATTTTGGCATCTCCCCGGAAAAGATATCCGATAGAGTCAGCAAGAATACTAAAATAATATTTCTCTGTTCTCCCAACAATCCTTCCGGGAACTCACTTCGCGAAGAAGATGCGAGAAAAATCCTGGAATCAGTCGATGCGATAGTGTTCATAGATGAAGCTTATGTGGAATTCGCCGGCAGTAGCCTTTCCGGACTTGTGAGGGAATATGAAAATCTCATCGTCGGCCGCACTTTCTCAAAAGCCTTCGGTTTTGCAGGGATGCGCATGGGTTATGCAATTGTGCCTGGGTGGATATGCAGGGAATATATGAAAGTCATGACCCCGTTCTCTGTAGATGTTATGTCGCTGGCTGCCGGTATCGCCGTACTCAAGGACAGGGAATATCTTGAAAAAAGCATCGAGACCGTGAAAAAAGGACGCATACAGCTTGCGTCCGGGCTCGGGCCATTGTGCGGGGTGTTCCCCTCGGAAGCTAATTTTATCCTGATAGATGTGTTACCGCATAAAGCATCCGAAGTTTCGGAATCGCTTCTGAGAAAAGGTATAATCGTGCGGGATTGCACATCATTCAGGGGAGCAGGTAAGTCTCTTATCAGGATAACGGTGGGTACGAAAGAACAGAATGAAAAAGTCATCGATGCCCTGAGCACCGTCCTATGATTGAACTCTACGGAAGTTCAGGTAAAACATTGGATATGCGAAGCATATCCCGATGCCGGGTAAAGCGGGGTTCCGGTTTATGATAATTGCCCTGACAGGTACGCCGGGCACCGGGAAAACCACGGTCTGCGGGATTATAAGCGAGCACTCGCAATACAGGAAACTTTACAGCATCATCGAAATCAATAAATTAATCCTTGATGAGGGACTTCACTCAGGCAAAGATGAAGAAAGTGATTCTTATATCGCTGACTTTGAAAAACTTGAAAGACGAGTAAAAGAACTGATCAGCAGGTCTCAAGAGCGGGATATCATCATGGAGGGGCATCTTTCCCATTTCATACCTTCCGATGCTATCATAGTTCTAAGGGCGCATCCGATGGCTTTAAGGAAACGCCTTGGCAAAAGGAAGGAATATTCATTCAAGAAGGTAAAAGAAAATGCCAATGCTGAGGCGCTGGACGTAATTCTTGTGGAATCATCTGAAAGGTCGGATAAAGTCTTTGAGATAGATACTACAAATGCAAACGCCCTTGCTGTCGTAAAATCTGTCATATCCATAATAGAATCCCTGAAAAATAAGAAAATCCCCGAAGAATTCCTGCCCGGGAAGATCAACTGGATCGACCAGGTAGAACTGTAATTACCACGTTTCCCTGTGAACGACCTTATCCAGCCCCATCCTGGGCGGAGCAGCCGGGTTTTCATCCGAATATCCTACGGGGATTATCGCTATGGGCGTGGCGCTCGGGGGAATACCCAGTATATCGCTGACAGCATATTCATCAAATGCGCCAACCCAGCATGTTGCAAGCCCTTTTGTGTGGGCGGCAAGGAGCAGGTTCATCACGGCCGCAGTTGCATCCTGTATCGCGTATAGCTTCCCCCTGGATTTGTAGATACGGGATGAGCGATCAATATTTGCGACAACCACGATCACTACCGGCGCCCGCTCAATGAAAGACTGGTCAAGCGCCGCCTGTGCCAGCTTCTGTTTTGTGATTTTATTCGAAACTACAATAAAATCACGCGCCTGGAGGTTGCCGGCAGAAGGTGCCATCTGGGCAGCGTCCAGTAATTCTTCAATAATCTCTTCTTTTATAATACTGTCTTTAAATTTTCTTATTGACCTTCTTCCTTTAATGGCTTCAATACATTCCATATACAAACACCTGTTTATTCGCTGTGATCAATAGTATATCTTGTCCTTATTTTATACTTCTAAAAATCAAGTACACAAAAGTCATCATAATCAAAGCGAGAATTAATCCGAAAAAACGCTGCAAAATTTCTGCCTCAGGAGGAGAACATTGAAAAATGAAATAAAAAAGATGGGGTTGATATATCAACGCTATATGTATGACCAGTACAAAAGCGAATATGACGAATAATAAGAATGCATTTTTGAAATTCTGGAAATTTAAAAAGATCCTCGATCTTATGATATCCGGGTTTCTTGTCCAAAGAAAAGTAATTATATATATCAATACTAAAAAAATTAGTATTGATATAGGCAACATGACTGTTTCATTGAGGGCTTCCAAAAAGTCACTTATGCCTATCATTAATTATTTGATAGTGAATGTTGTATATAAATCAAATTGTGAAGTGATTGTGAACATTTGAATATTTTTTGATTATGCGAGTTTTGTCTGCTGAAATTTCGCTTTCAGTCCATCAAGATCGATTAATTCATTGATAATATCTATCAAAACCTTATTCCCCCGATGCAGTATTTCACCGGAATCCCCGCTTATTTCAAAAGCCGGATCATCCTGAGGTATCTTTATTCGCGTCACGGCTGCCCTGTGCTCTTTCAGCCTGGTATCTTTTGATTCCTTTACCACAGCGGTTTTTTGTGGTTCGATTCCCAGCAGCCCGAGTTCATATTTGAAGCATGGCCGATGGAAAAGTGAGGAAATAATAAATACAGCGACTTCCAGCCTTTCGGGAGGATCGATGTCTTTTAAGTGTTCCTTAAGGATACTGTATATATCACGTTTCAGGCCTGCCTTGAATGCATATACTTTTGATGGGGGTATGTCGAGTTCCTCGACATATCCAAGGTCGTACAGTGCACGGAGATAACCTGTGAGGATCAACCTGTGCTGGTCGTAACCGTTCTTCTTCAATTCCCGGGCGATACTGCTGATGGACATCTGCTTGTGCGACAGGATTTCAGTGAGGATATTATAGAACTGGTCTGACATTCAATATAGATTTGGTAACAAACCTGATAAATGCTTTGGTTAGCATATAAATTTATTACAATTGGAATTGTTATTATTCAAAAGGCGATAGTGTGGATATTATTTTTGCAGAACCTCTGGATCGTTATGTTGAAATAGATTATGACACAAAATTGAGATCTGTAAAATTCATTAAAAATAAAGATAAATTAACTGAGAAAAAAGCACACAAAGCCACCTTTGAATTGGACGAGTATTTCAAAGGTGACAGGAAAGACTTCTCATTTGACATTGATGTATCGGGGCTTTCATTTTTTGCACAGGAAGTCCTTTATGAAACCCAAAAAATCCCGTATGGAAAGACGATAACATATTCGGAACTTGCAGACAGGATCGGGACAAAATCTGCCCGGGCTGTGGGAAGGGCGCTTTCGGATAATCCTATCCCGATCGTTATTCCCTGCCACAGGGTAGTGGCAAAAAACGGTATCGGGGGATATTCGGGAGGAGTGGATATCAAAACCGGATTGCTGGAACTCGAAAAAAGAAACCTCAAATCCGATAACCTTTAATATGTCACAGATGAATTGGTAGCCGGGCCCCGATGGGGTAGTCTGGATATCCTTTGAGATTGCGGATCTTAAGACCTGGGTTCAAATCCCAGTCGGGGCGTACCTTAACCACGTTCAACGCCTTCGGCTTTATTAGCGTAGTGGATGTAAATTTGGGTACTATGTAGGTTCTATAATTCTTATTTTAGGATTTATTGGAATAATGTACTCACTTTATTTAGTTGGAGCTAAGCCTGTAGATGAATTAGGCGATCCCATTGAGCCGGATTCTTTGACAACATGGGGCAGTGTTATAATGGGCTTAATCGGATCAATAGCAGTTGCATATTATTATTCTAAATTCGAAAAATTAAAAAAAATGCTTTGAATAAATTAGGGATTTTAAACTTCGTCCTCGGTTATCAGGTGTTTGCCTCCAAACCTGCATATACAGGTTCGATAGGAAATGCTGCGGTCATACCGCCTATTTAAAGAATTACACCATTTTGAATAGGTTCTAAGTATCGTGATTGGAGATTCGTTGATAAAGACCTATTCCGCTTATAGAATTTGCAGCGAACTCAATTAATTTTTTTTTGCTTTTTAACAATTTAGTGACTGGTATATTAGCCCTGTTAAGGAGTTCAATAATTTCTACTTCTGTAGCCTTAAATCCCCACCAGATTGAATTCTTAAAGGGAATCAAAGATAGTAAAGAGTTATCTGCGACATTACACATAAATTACACTATCAGTTCAGAAATTCATAGAATAACCGATACTGTCAATTTGGAAAACAGACATTGCATAATTTCTTGAGCATCCTGCTGCTGTTTGGCTTTTTCATCCCCAGCCAAAAGCATGAGCTGTGTTATAAAATCAAGATATTAGATATGGAGGTAAACAATGGAAGCTGCAAAAATCGAATGCGAAAATACAAAGATAACTTTTGAAGGCGAACTTAATCCTGAGATTTCAACCACAAATTTGCATCCAAGGTATCATATAGAGGATGAGGATTATTACACAACTGCGGGTGTGGAATTCAAGGTATGTCCTGAAGTGAATATAAGTGACCTGGAAAAGATGTACGCTTGGATAAACAAGAATTCAAAAGTCTCTGCGGATGTTAAAGAGTGCTCCAAGTGGAGAATTACCCTTGAAAGATTGCCATAGAAGGAATACAGATTCGACAGGAAATGGGGGTATCTTAGCGGATTATTTCACCATTTTGCCAATCCAATTCAGTTTTGAATTATCGAGTCAAAAATATAATTTCGTAAATGCGATATAAACGGTTTATCTGGAAGGGAAGGTATCACTCTGAATCTCTTCAAGGTAAGGCTCAAACCACCTTTTTCATCACCAACTCCCCTCGGTCAATGATCCACTTGATCTTACCCTTTTCCTATTCCCACAGCCGAGGGCTCGGTTATGTTTATACCTAATCCCACCATTTGCTCTCAATGCTCACCATATAGAACCGTTCACTTCAAATAGCATATAGTCGAAAATTAGGAAATAATAGGGGTTGATGTGTCTCATACTTCAGAAATTTAAGCACTCATTTAAATCCATAAAAAATAATTTTAAATACTATAAATACTATCATTCATATCATGACTGATGGTGATTATGGAAAGATAATAAATCATTAATTGAAAATAGAATATGAGTGTACTTATAATCCCATGCTATATAAAAACGGAACGGGACATTAATTGCCTGAATAGATTATTGATTAGTGTTAAAAATCAAACAAGGAAATTTGACGGGGTTTATTTAGTTGAAGATGCAAGCCCATTTGATTATAAACTACAATTTGATTTTATTGAACACATAAAATTATCTGATCATGGGGGACCTGCAAGGGCAAGGAATATCGGAATTGAAAAAGCATTAAAACTCAACGCAAAGTATCTATTATTTACTGACCATGATTGTATTCTGGATAAGGAATGGAATGAGCAGATGACATCATTCTTAGAAAAGACAGAATTTGGTGCAGTTGGTGGTATGACATATTCTTATGGGAATACTTTGTTGGATTACTATCATGAAATAAATGGAACCTTAAGTGGCAAGTGGCTCTTGCCAGAGAAAAAAGAGTTATGGTACATGCCTTCCTTGAATTTTGGCATGAAATCCACTGTTGCTGAACAGTTCGGATTCGATGAGAGATTCCCAACAGCAGCGGGTGAAGATGTTGATATATGTTTACGTCTGCGGAGCAAATATAAGATTGGATTTTGCGCCAATGCAAAATTATGGCATGACTACGGGTATAAAAACTCAATTACTGGCTTTAAAAGATTTGTGAAATTATTTAAAAAATATAAGAGTTCGAGTGCAACTCTGTATGAAGGTCATACAGTTTTACTTTGGGATGCATCAGAATCAATTTACAAAGGAAATATGTATGACCCTAATTTATAGAAGAAAAGCAAACCACCCGAGCATATTCCATGTAATTTATGATTACTTAGGAGAAATACGCCCTTTCGCTAAGCGCATAGAAAAAAAGCACCTTATTTTACCGTTAGTGTTTTTAAAAACAATAGAATGGAGTATATACAGATGGTACAAAACTCCTATAAGACGTTTCTATGGAGTGAAAGGGAATGAATTAATATATATGATAACGAGGCGCTGTAATGAAAGATGTTCAAAATGTGGAATTTGGAAAAATCCGGAGCCAGATAGCGAACATCTAAAAATATCAGATTTCTTAAATTGCTTAAGATCATTACATCATAATTTATATCAGGTAACATTAACTGGTGGTGAACCATTATTATTTATGGAAGATGTTCTTCAAATTGCAGAAGAATCAAAAAGACTTAATGTTTCAATGTTAACAGTTACAAATGGTTCATTAATTAATGAAGATTTCCTGAATAGATACTCTAAATTAGGTCATATTCTTGTTATTTCGATTGACACATTAGATAAAGAAAAATGGCCTGAATTTAGAGGTAGAGATAATTTCAATGCAATAATGAATAATTTGCATCTAGCAAAAAAAATTTTAGGTGACAAGTTACAGATACAATCGGTTTTTGCTCAAGAAACAATAAATGATATTCCCAAAATTATTGCATTCTGTAAAGACATGGGTATTCGACATGTCTCTCAACCATATATGGATTTTGGAGGTGTTTGGCATGAAGCTAAACCAATTTCTGAAACTAAGAATGATATTGTTTGTGTCGCTCGTAAAAATATTTGCATCTATCCTAATGGCGATGTTGTGAAATGTTTTGACCATTATCGTATTCCTATTGCAAAGGAACCATTAGGCAATATTGAAAAAGAGGATATAATTCCAATATTATGTAAGAAGCGTTCAACTGAGATTTCAAAAATTATGAAAACCTGTAATTATCCTTGCAAGAATCTCTCATGCAACAAGCCCCAAACACTTCTTTTCAATTGAGCTAGAAGGAAAAAATGTATACTTACGATTGGTTTAGCCACAATATTCCGAGTTGGACGATTTGGTTGAAGAAGTTTAAGAACAAGGAACATTTATCTTTTCTTGAAATAGGTTGTTACGAAGGAATGGCTACGAGATGGCTACTGGATAATATTCTTACTAAGAAAAATTCTTGTATTTCAGTTGTGGATACTTTTTCAGGAAGCATGGAACACCAAAAGATTGACAACAGCGAAATGTTAAATCATTTCATGAATAATGTCGGGTTTGATAAACGGGTGAAAATATTTCAAACTACCTCAAAGAGATTTTTGAAAAGCACCGATGAAATGTTCGACTTCGTTTATATTGATGGCTCTCATGTTGCCAAAGATGTAATGTCCGATGCTGTATTGTCTTGGGACAGATTAAAAAAGAACGGAATATTGGTATTTGATGATTATGAATGGAAAGAATTTCCAAAGACATCAAACCTTCATCCCAAAATGGCAATTGATTGTTTTAAGAAAATGTTTAAAGAGGAGTTTAAGATTATCGGTAAGAATTATCAAGTATGTTTAATGAAAACTGTGGCTTAATTATGCTTTCAGAAAATCCTGACATAATAATTCTTAGAGGCGCTCCTGGCTCTGGAAAATCGCAGACAGCGAAAAGTTTATCGCAGTTTTTCCCAAAAGGTGTAAGAATGGAGATTGATGATTTACGTTCTATGGTAATTTCCCCAGATTGGACAAATCAGAATGAGCATGTAAATATTTTGAATATCTCAACAAAATTAGTTATTGACTTCATTAAATTAGGATTCCGCCCGATGATAGTTATTGACACTTTTAGCGGAGATAAAATCCTGAATTATCTTGAAAAGCTAAATCATTTGAACAATAATTTGTCCGTCAGCATATTTGGTCTTTATACAACGGAAGAAGAACTAAAAAGAAGAATTGAATCACGCAATAAAGGGGAATTTAGAGATTTCAATGTTTGCAAGAAATTAAATGATGATGTTCAGAAAATTAAATATGATGGGGAATTTCAGATTAATACTACAGGTCTATCGCCTAATGAAACCGCAAAAATCATATATAACAAAATAATGAAATGAAAAATACATTTTCCACCAATATCAAGTATACGTAATTCCAGGGTTTGTGTGACTCTACCACCCATACATTCGATTCAAATTAAATTATTGAGCTAAAAATATAATTTCATAAATGCGATATAAACGATTTATTTAGAAGGGAGAGTATAGCTTTACCCTGAAGCTTTTCAAGGCTCACACAACCTTTTTCATCACCAACTCCCCTCGGTCAATGATCCACTTGATCTTATCCCCTTTCCCTATTCCCACAGCCTGAGCCAGCACCTTAGGCACGGTTACTTTAAGCTGACCTTTAACATCATGTACTGTGTATGTTTTCTCTTTCGTTTCAACCATGCGTTTATCACCATACTGATATTAGTATGATTTCCAGATATTAAAGACTAAGGCTTATATGGGTTGAAGTGGTAGTATATCCATAGGCTTTTGACGTGGCTTAATGCTGTCCAGTCGGGGCGTTTTTTATCATTTCATTGCTTGATAAAAATAATACCCCGCAGTGAGCATCAATATCACCCCGAGCAGCCTGTCAAGCCAGATGCCTCCATCCTTCAACTTCCTGCGGACAGCCTTGCCTGCCGCGCCGCCGATGGAACTGATTAGCACGAGTGGCAGCATCATTCCGGCACTGAAGAAGAACGAGATCGTAATACCATAGAGAACAGAGCCTGATAATGCTGCAACAGCAAGCACCGCAAAAAGCATCGGCGCCACTCTCCCGACAGTGATGGCGCCGAAGGAAAGACCAAGCATTAATGTTCCGAATGGGGTTAAGGAAGCGGGCAGGCGCAGATGTTTAAAAATGCGCTTCACAGGAAGATGGTATAATCCAAAAAGCCCCAGCGCCATGATAATCATCACAGTGCCGCCGAGTGCATATGCCAGAGAGGCATTGAAAAGAACCACGCTTTTCCCGAGATAAGCAAAAATACCGCCAAGCGGCGTTATGACAAGCAGTGTCCCGATCCCGAATGGAAGCGTGCCGAATAGAAAAAATCCCCAGCAGGTCGGGTCAGGCGATGTCATAATGAAAATATTTATTTTAATTCAATTTTTTCCTGCTTGAATCTCTTCAGTAGTTCCTCCAAAAATTCAGAGATTATCTCATCCTTTTTTTCGATCTGCCGTATCCATATCCTTATGCTTAGCGTCATGCCGGAATCCGAGATTTCGGAAGCCAATATCTTCGGCTCGAACATGTTCATATCCGTTTTGTCCTTGAATAACATCTTAATGCTGGGTAACTCTAACAATCTGGTAATTATATCCTTTTCTTCTCCAAATACATTAGGAAGTATATTTTCATGTTCATTTGCCACTTCGAAAATGACTTTTTTAATTTTTTCAAGGTCCGAGCTAAAAGGAACTTTCAATTGGACGGGAACTTCAACTAAACCTGATTTTGTATAATTTATTATAACAGAAGACATCAAAACTGAATTTGGGATATAAAACAACCTGCCATTCTTATCCCTTAAAACCGTCCGCATCAAAGTGATATCTCTTATGCTGCTTATGCCTGAATCGCCGATTTCTACCCAGTCGTCAAGTCGTATCGGTCTCCCTATCGAGATTAAGATGCTGGCAATAAAATTCTGGATCAGCTGCTGGGATGCGAATGCCACAGCAATGCCAATTATACCCAGCGATGCGGCAAGGGCTGTGAGTTTTAGCTGGAGTATGAAATATACACCAAAAGAAAATCCCAGTATGAATACTGTATATTCCGTTATTCTTGCGATTAGCTTTGAATTTCCAAGGGAAAGCCTTCCGTCCAGTAGCTTCCTGGTTACGGCATATGAAAAATCACCTGCAATAAACGTTATAATCAAAATAAATATGAAAATTAACAGGTTTTCAAGTGTTACGCCACCTATTGAAATATCTCCAAGCATCCATTATATTGCGTCCTGCCACTTTAAAAATGCTTTCCTGCCGTCGTCTTCAGGGCTTACCGGCATGTTTCATTTGGCTTCCGTGGCATTTTTCCCGGAATATTCTTCAGCTTTATCCCATATGGTAAAAAATTTCTCCCTCAGTTCTTCGGCAAGCTTTGAATCCCTTATGTTGACAGCGGCAAACAGTTCATCCGGGGCCAGAGGATTAAGCATCTGAAGCAGGACGCTTTCCCTGTCTATTATATGAAAGGGCGTTGCAGGTATTGCAGCGAGCCTGCAATTGAATTCATTCCCGAGGTGAGCCATAAGTTTTTTGATGCCTGAAGAATCTTCAACCATGCTAAAATCAACCTTTTTATTGAGAATTACCTTAACCTCTATCCCTTTTCCAAGCGCTTCATGAATGGCACTGATAATCCCGGGATATTTTTCAATCCTCAACTTTTTTCTCAGCCTTTCCGAAGTTGTGCGGGAAGCCATGAAAAACAATATTTCATTCTGGGCGCCCAGTATGCATTCCTGCACAAGTTCTTCAGATTTATCCCCTATTGCAACCGTCCAGAAGGATTTTGTCAGCTTTGTGGTTTTAACACCGGAAAGCTCTGAAACAAGATCATGAGCCAGCGTCTCCATTTCTGTGCTGGCACGTTTCAATTCTTCATTTTTATTTTTTAAAATCCTGTCAAGTGCAGCCCTGGGTTCCACGCATGCATATCTTCTCGGGCGTGTATCCATCGCACGGATCAAGCGATATTCCTCGAGGTTTGAGAGCACGTTGTATATCCTTCCCATCGGTATCTTCGCAGTATCTGCAATCTCATTGGCATCCGAGTCGCCAAGTTTAAGAAGGGCAATAAATGCCTGAGCTTCGTAACCCGTAAGCCCGAGTTTTCTTAGTTTTTCAATCACGCAGGTTACTTTTTCTGCATCATATTTAAAACTTTTGAATTAAACCACGTTAGAGTTGTTTACTTCGAACATCTTAAATACATGAACGGAAGAAATAAGAGAGAAGTTAATGCCCGATTTCCTGGAAACAAATCTGAAGAAATTAGCGGAAATACAGAGAAAGCATACAAGGCTACTTGCTGTTATGGTGATTCTCATAACTATTTTACTGGGCATCGGGCTGAAGGACCTTACCATAAATTCTGATATAAGAAAAGAAATGCCGACTGAAATGCCTGTATTTAAACTAAATGACAAGCTCTCAGATAAATTCGGGGGGGCGGATATCGTTGTAATAGCGGTATACCTGGATGAATCAGTCGACTCAAAGAATGCGGTCAGGGATATTCGCGACCCGCGAGTGATACGGGCTCTCATGTTGCTTGACGACAACCTGAGGGCAGAGGGAAGCGTTACCAGTATATCTTCGCCCGCAAGTTTTTTCAGGGGCAGGGAAACCATCACAGATGGGGAGATCACTGAGATGATGCATAATCCCCAGGCAGAGGCTTTTTTCAGCCGCGATTACAAAATGACCCAGATGTATGTTACGGCAGATATAGGCACAGGGGAAGAGAAGATACAGGATTTCAACAGGCTTATCGAGCAGCAAATTGAGTACACGCCAAAGCCCACAGGTGTAAAATTCGGCATTACGGGTGCGCCGATTCTCAGGATGACCATCTTTGACCTTCTCAAAAGGGATGCAGCATTTACCCTGGTAGTTGCCGCCATCCTCATATTACTTCTGCTTTTCGTGATGCAGCGATCTTATTCGCAGGGGCTTCTTGTATTTATCCCCCTCTCACTCGGACTCATATGGACCATGGGTACCCTTGGGTGGCTGGGCATATCCCTCTCGGTTGCCACTGTAGGCTTGAGTTCGATGATCATGGGTCTCGGCGTTGAATACGGTGTATTCGTTGTTAGCAGGTATAAGGAAGAACGCGCAAAAAATGTTAGCCAGCTTGAATCCATGAAGACCACGGTACACGGGATAGGTACTGCTGTCATCGGTTCCGGGCTGACAACCATAGTTGGTTTCGGTGTGCTTTCTTTCACTTCATTGCCGATGATACAGCACTTTGGCCAGACGCTGGCTCTTGGAATTGCCTATTGTCTTCTTGCAGCGCTTTTTGCAAATCCTGTACTGATCCTGCTGGAAGAGGATTATGAATACAGGAGCACACAGAGAAAGCTTGGAAAACTTGCTGCCAGAAGAGATGAACATATTATAAGGGGAAGATAGAATGATACAAAAACTCCTTATGAAATATTCGGGCTTTGTGACTCGCAGGCCGTTCATCGTATTGATACTAGTTCTTCTCCTCACGGTATTCGCAATCCAGATGGCAGGTACCATACAAACGCGCACAACAGAGATGAGGGATTTCCTTCCAAAGGACATAGAATCAATAGGTACACTTTTTAAAATAGAGGACGAGTTCGGAAGCACAAATATCGTGAATCTTGTTGTAGAAATCGATCCTCAATATACCGGGTCGGATGAGGTATCGGATGTAAGAGATCCGAGAGTGATACGGTATATGGACCAGCTTTCGCAGCTTGCGCTTCACACAGAAGATGTGCTTGAGGTCACAAGCCCTGCCTCGGTACTGAAAAGCATCAACGGGGAGCGTTTACCGCAATCCCTCACGGAGATACGGGAGATGACTTATAAAAACGGGTTGCTTGATAGTTATATCAGCAAAGATTACGCCATTTCCCTTGTAAAGATCAAAACGACCGATGATGTTGACCTTAATAATCTTGAACAGGAACTCAGCAAAATCATAGTCCAGGTGCCACGACCGCCCGGCATCAAAACGAGTCTCGGAGGCAGCATTATGGAAAGCCAGATCATGGAAAAATCCATTGGACCCGATATGGCAAAAACGGCTACTTACTCGCTTGTTGGGATTCTGATTATAATACTCCTGCTTTTCCGCTCGATAAAGTATGGTTTCACTCCGATGACGACCATTATATTCGGTTCTATCTGGGCAATCGGCTATGTGGGATTTATCGGGATGGGATTGACTTCCGAGACCTCAGGAGTCTTATCCATGATAATGGGCATCGGGATAGACTTCGGGATACAGGTCGTAACAAGGTACAGGCTTGAGCTTCCAGGCAAATCACCTGAAGAAGCGATGGCAGTTTCATTGAATAACGTGATAATTCCCATGTCGACAACAACTCTTGCAGCACTTATTGGTTTCGGGGCCATGTCCCTTGGCAAGCTGACCTTCCTGGCCGATATGGGGACGATAATGGGCTACGGCGTCGTGGCAAGCATGCTTGCCGCAATTACAGTGGTTCCCGCACTTATAGTCATAATTGATAAAATAAATATAAGAAATATGTATGAAAATTTAATGAACAGATTCGAGGCATGAACATGAGAAGCAGACCATTTATAATAATAGGTATGCTGATAATCCTTCTATCAGCCGTATACCCGGCTTTGGCTGCTCCCATTACGGGAGCAACGGGAAGCAAAGTACAGATGAATTTCATGTACCAGGATCCCGACCCGGGAGAAGCGGGAAAGTACATAGACCTGAGATGGCAGGTCGTAAACACGATGGGTGGAACACTGGATAACCTGAGGTTCCGCCTTGAGGCGGGGTATCCGTTCTTATTTGAGGCCGGTGACAGCCCTGACAAGTATCTGGGTACCTCGGCAGGGACAAATGATAAAGAAATTTACTATGTCCTCCATTATAAACTCAAAATAGCAGACAATGCCCTCAAGGGAACGTATAATGTGACCCTCGGATGGACAGCAGGTGAAGGATGGACTAAAAAAGAGTTCCCCATATATATCGACCCCAAAAAATCCGATTTCGTAGTTGGGGCGCTTGTGACCTCTCCTGAGAAGCTGATAGCCGATACCGATGAAGCAAAGTTATCCGTCAATATAGATAATATTGGAAAAAGTAATGCAGAGAATGTCAAAGTTAAGCTTTTGCTGCCATCGGGCTTTAAGCCGACATACAGCTACTCCGACGAAGACAGCCTTGGCGTAATCGAAAAAGGCGGCAGTAAAGAAGCAACTTTCTACGTGGACATCGACGAGAACGTGACAGATGGGGAATACGATGCAAGTCTTGAGATAACGTACAGGGATGAAAACGATGAGACAAACCAGTACAGGACCAAGACTCTCGACCTGAAGCTACCCATCAAGCCAGCCCCTCATCTTGTGGTGGAATCCGTTTCATCCACTCCGGCAAACCTGGTGCCCGGGGGCAAGGCAGACATCCTCATCAAAGTAAGGAACAGAGGTAATGAGAAGGCTGAAACCGTTTCTTTGCGGGTATTCAAGGATTCATCGCAACCATTTGAGTTCAGCGAGAAATCCGACTTCATAGGAAAACTGGAACCTGGCGAAAGCGGCGATGCCGTGATTAGATTGACGGTTGACAGGGATGCTGCGCCAAAAAAGTACCTGCTTGACGTGGAACTAAGGGGTATCGACCAGAAAGGGAATGTCTTGATATTCAGCAGGACGGTGCCGTTGACAGTGGTCGCAGAAGCAGCGTCACCCCTTAAGAATATCGGCTTGGCGGTAGGACTGGTGGCCGTGCTCGGAGTAGTTGGAACTGCATATTATTTGAAAAGCAGAAAGAAATTATAATATCAGATTGTGGAAAAAGATTCAGCAATTTCAACTTCTGAAAAGAAGAGCTTTTTAGTTTTCATGAATTCCCTTGCTTTCTTCATGGCACCCGCATAAGCATACATCCACTTTTCATTGATAAGAATTGCCGCATCGCGTATGGTTTCTTTGCTCAGGCTCCCTCCCCCGAATTCCATCAACAGCTGGATTGCGGCTAAAATTGCAGCAGTATATTCATCCATATCCCTTGATTCGGTGGCGATATCATGAATAAGCATCTTAAAGAGGCTTTTGAATTTATACGCAGGCATGAACTGGTTCTCATCTGCTTTCACAAGGACATTGATTTCAACAAGCTCCCCGGTCAGTTTGCCCGTTTTATCATCGCCCCACTTTTCCACAGGGTCATCCGTACTTTCATACTCATTTTCTACCTCTGCTACGATTTCTTCTATCTCTTTCTTTTTTTCAATCCTTTCCAGGGCGTATTCTGAGGATTTCAACTCGGGCATGGTGGATATGTAATACCTCAGGAGATTCCTCAGCTTCTCGCCATTTTTCCCTTCCACGAATGGTATTTTCTTGAGGATATCGTATTCGATATCAGTCAGGTCTGCACAGACTTTTAACATTTTATTATCCCTGCGTTTTCACGGCTTCTTCGCCCAATTTAAGTTTCATTGCAAGATCAGCGACCCTTTTTCCCAGTGCT
The DNA here is from genome assembly GCA_036567605.1 of Candidatus Methanoperedens sp. Taxonomy (GTDB): domain Archaea; phylum Halobacteriota; class Methanosarcinia; order Methanosarcinales; family Methanoperedenaceae; genus Methanoperedens. The sequence goes on from DATCUE010000075.1 coordinate 48,242, forward strand.
TTTGCAAGCACCAGAGCCTCTGCCGTATGGGGTTGATCCGCCATTGTGCCTGTTACCACCGAGGCGCCATATGGAGATCCGCCTGCAGTTGTCGTAAATAGCTCCTCCTCAGAATAGGGAATACCTGCGATAATCATGCCATGATGGAGCATCGGGATGAACATCGTAAGCAGCGTTGTCTCCTGCCCTCCGTGGACCGAAGTGCTGGACGTAAATGCAGCGCCTATTTTTCCCACAAGGCCGCCTTTTAGCCATACGCCTGCCGTCCTGTCGATAAAATCCTTAAGCGAAGAGCTCATGTTCCCGTAACGCGTCGGTGATCCGAAAATAACAGCATCAGCTTCAAACAGGTCGGCTGTCTTTGCCTCGGGGATTTTCTTCAAAATCTCACGCATCCTCCTCCAGCGTTCATCTTTCTGGATTATTTCTTCAGGGGCAAGTTCAGCAGTCCTTCGAAGAATGGCCTCGCATCCCCTGATAGACCGAACTCCCTCAGCGATCATTTCAGCAAGTTTTAATGTATTACCGTACCTTGTGTAGAAGATTATGTAGACTTTGACCATATGATAATTCCCCTATTATCATAGGTTGAGATAGCTGTCGTATATACTTTACCGAGCCTTTAGTCATACCCGAGGGCATCTTCAATACGGGTAATTTCCGGGCCTGTTGTTTCTTCTCCCGCCACATAACCCTTGCTGTTGGCAAGAAGTCCTGAGCCCACAAGCGGTGAGCCGAAATTTACAGTCCCGATATCCACGGGTAAATTGAACAATTCCTCAAGTACTGCTATCTCGGATGAGGTGGTTTTTGGATGAACAAGAACCCCTTTGTTCGTGGCAATCCCCGACATGCCAACTGTCTTTAAACCCCCGATGGTTCCTTTCTTAACGTCCACGCCCAGCATCTTTTTGATCACGCCAATGGATTTATCTGAAAGGTCGGGATGGACAAGCGCTGCATTATCATTTGCAAGTATAAGATTTCCCGCTGCGTTCAATTCACCCGATAGCCTTGCGGTTTTTATATGCTTCCTGATAGCCCGGATCTCTTTATCAAGAATGAAACCTGCGGCCATCACGCCCTTTGAATTCCCGCGCAGAAGTGAACCGAGGATGAAACTTCCACCCACGGATGAACGCACGGCTTTTGTGCCAAGCGATTCTTCCAGTTCCTGCATGGTTTCATCAGGAACATCATTAGGGATAAAAACAAGCTCCTCGGTACATGTGGCAAATACGCCCAGTACCGGGCTTCCTGAAATATTTATTTTGCGCTTCAAACCATCTCTTTTTCTAAAAAAAATTATTCCTGGGCAAGTTCGGCCTGCACGCCACCGGCCTCGAATTTGACCGCCCTTACCCGAACTTTCAACGGCGGTTTCATGGAACCTCTTTTCCAGAGTTTCTCGTTAATGGTCTTATCTATTTTGACTTCTTTTAGATCAGTCTTTAGATGTTTTGCAAGAAATGCCCTTACTTTCCGGGCCGCGCTTTCTGCTCTTTTCCAGCGCGGGACTTTCCTTGCATCCGAAAGCGGGATGGTATAGATCCTTTCAATGTCTGCCATATAATATCACCTTAAACATCCAGTGTGCTGCGTCTCCAGTGTCGTCTCTTCGGGTGGGTCATCACGTTTCTTTTTGTCTTCACGATAACCCATGCAGGAACGCGCTGGTTCTGGTTATGGGCTTTTGCCAATCGTTTCTTCTTACCTTTTGTCTTCTGGGTCATAAAAAATTCACCGGATAATCTCAAATGGGATTATCCTTAAGGTATTGATTTATTGATAAAGCTTTTGGCTACCCATAACCTTTAGCCTTATATTATTAGACGACGTGACTATGAGGGCGCGTTGTTCACCCGAGACTGAGGTGATGGATCCTGTGGACAAAGTTTCTCTCGAACGAAGGAAATAGTATTGCGAAGAGTGCAGAAAGAGCGGAAGATGAGGGAGATTATCCCTTGGCAAGAGACCTTTACCTTAAAGCCGCATCAAAATTCAAGCAGGCTTCGGAACTGTGTGAGGATTTTAAAGAACTTGGCATTATGAGAAGCCTTGCAAGTTACTATTATAATCGCGCCGTCACACTTGAGAAAAATATCCTCATCGACTCAACCTCGAATAAAATTGATCCTTTAAAGCCAGTTAAAAAGGAGGCTCCCGCTTTTGATATACCGCTGCTGCTTAAAGGAACAGGTGTGGAGAGGGCAGTCTTTGAGGCTGTATTGAATATCGCAATCGAAATAAGCCGTGAAGGGAGAGAAGGGCATACCATAGGCACAGCCTTTGTCCTGGGTGATTCGGCAAGCATCATGGCCAGATCCAGGCAGCTCGTTTTGAATCCATTTGAAGGGCACCGCAGGGAATCAAGAATTATTACAGACCCTGAGATAAAGGATAACATCAAGGAATTTGCCCAGCTGGATGGGATATTCGTGATATCAGCAGACGGTGTGGTCGAAGCCGCCGGACGGTATATCACGGTCGATGCAGGAATGGTAACGATACCAAGAGGGCTCGGAACGAGACATTCATCCGTGGCGGCCATTACTTCAGTGACCAGAACACTTGGTATTGTGGTCTCCCAGAGCGGCGGAGTCACCAGGATATTCAAGGATGGAAAGATCAATGCAACCCTGAGACCATGATTATCCATATTGATTTTCCAGAATCAGAAAGATTCAAGTTAGATATCGACCTTTGTGTGTCAAAATTTATCAGAAAAATACATTTCAGGATGGTCTATGGTTGAAATTCGCCCCTTCAAGGCCACTGTATTGAATCCGGAATTGGCAATAGACAGGCTTGTCTGCCCTGTTTATGACACCATAGACGCCGCAAATTATCAAAAATTTGCAAAAGAGAAAAACAACATCATCCATGTGACCACAAGAAGAAAGGACATGGACAGGGATGAATTCATTGAATATGCTGCAGGGGAACTTGACAGGTTAATGGATTCCAGAATACTTGTAGAAAGAGAAAAGTGCGCATTCTATATTTACGGTATCATGTACACGCTGCAGCGCGAAATTCTTGCCCAGCTCCCTGAAAAAGAAAGGAGAGAGCGGTATTTCGCCTTCGGGCTTGTCTGTCTTGTCAGGGTGGAAGAACTCGGAAAGGGAAATATAGCAGGGCATGAGAATATCTTTGAGATAAACACAAAAGAGCGCTACAGGCTGATGAAGGCATCAATGATGAACTTCTCGCCAATCGTTGCCGAGTACAGCATGCCAGGCCATACTTTGAATAATCTTTTCGAAGAATACCTCGGATTCAAAAGACCGGAATTCGCGCCTAATCCCAAAAGGCCTCCGCTTGTTGATGTCACCCTGAACGGCTGCCGCCACCTGCTCTGGGAGATTACGGATTGTGATATTATAAAAAAGATCATAAGCATGGCGTCCGGGCTAAAAATCCTCATCCTTGACGGCCATCACAGGTACACGGCTGCCCGCCTCATGAAACAGAACGACGGAGTCGAACATACGCTGATGATGCTTATGGAAAGGGATGACAGGGCGCTTCTTTTATTGCCGTGGCACAGGGCTGTGAGGAATTTTGACGCCGGAAAACTCAGGCAAAAAATAAATGAAAAATTCCATGTAGAAATGAAAAGCGATGCCAACGGTGAAGAATTCTACCAGAAAATGAGGGAGCAGAATGGTGAATTTGATGTCAGGCTGGGCATGTATGACGGGAAGGATTTCAGAGTACTCAGGGCTGATGAAAAAGCGGTCAGGGAACTCTCAGAAAAAAGGGGCGAGACCGTGGGGCTTGACCTTATTGCCCTTCACGACTGGATCATCAATCCTGTTATCAGGGGAAGACCCGAGGAAGATGTCTCTTTTAATCCGGGTCCTGCGGAAGCTGTAGCCAGGGTTGACAGCAAAGAGTTCGACGTGGCTTTTCTCTTAAATCCAGTTTCCATCAAGGATGTTGAGAGAAAGGCCTTTGAAGAAAGAAAGAATTTTCCCCAGAAATCCACGCTTTTCCTTCCCAAGGTTGCTGAAGGGATAGTGATGAGAAAGATATAGTTGATTATTTTGTTTATAATGTAATGTATTATCGTTATATTTATGTACTGCTTCATCTATTTTAAATCGCCTCGACAGCAAAAAATTCGAATTAACCAAGTGCGAGTAGAATGCAAAAATTTATAATAATGCGGATTAATGAACCACCTAACTAATCCTGGGAGAATAAAACATGACGCTATTTATCGAGATAAAAGACCTTCGTGTCGGTTTTGATGGAGTTGATGTACTCAAGAATATAAATCTGGATATCAAGGAAGGAGAAATTCTTGGAATACTGGGTAAGAGCAGCGCAGGAAAATCCATTCTCATGCATGTGCTAAGGGGCGTTGAAGCTTTTGACGATGTCTCAGGAAGCGTAATATACCATCTTTCCAGATGCGCTAATTGTGATTTTATTGACCTGCCCGGCAAAGTGGGAACAGCCTGCCCAAAATGTAAAGGGAATTTTGAGAAGATCGAAGCGGATTTCGTAAAATTGCCCCTCCATGATCCCCTCAGGAAAGATATCACAAGGAGAATCGCCATCATGCTCCAGAGGACGTTTGCATTATACGGCGATGAAAGGGTTATCGTTAATGTCATGAACGCTCTCCAAGAAATAGGGGAACTCGGGCCTAATGCAATCAACAAGGCAGCTGACCTGCTGGACCAGGTCAACCTTTCCAACAGGATGATGCATATCGCAAGAGAACTCTCAGGTGGCGAGAAACAGCGTGTAGTTCTTGCCAGGCAGCTTGTGAAAAATCCGATCCTGCTGCTTGCCGATGAGCCCACGGGAACCCTCGACCCCAAGACTGCCGATATTGTTCACGAAACCATCCTGAAAGCCACCAGGAATTTCAACATGTCGCTCATAATCACCTCCCACTGGCCTAAAGTTATCGAGGAGCTTTCGCACCGTGCGTTGTGGCTTGATGAAGGAAAAATAGTAAAGATCGGGGACCCTCATGAAATTGCCGCGGCATTTATGAATGAAGTTGGGAAGGTAGATGAACAGGAAAAAGTTGAAATCGGGAAAACCATCATTCGCGCGCGCGAGCTTAAGATGACATATTTCTCTCTCGACAGGGGCATCGTAAGGGCTGTCAATGATGTGGGTTTCGATATAAATGAAGGCGAGATATTCGGATTGATCGGTGTAAGCGGCGCAGGAAAGACCACAACTTCCAAAATCATTTCAGGATTACTGAAGCCCACTTCAGGTTCCATTGAAATCAGAATCGGAGATGAATGGATCGACATGACTCAGCTTGGCCCTGACAAGAAAGGAAGGGCTACTAAATATATCGGGATACTGCATCAGGAATACAGCCTTTATCCACACAGGAACGTCATAGACAACCTGACAGAATCTATCGGTCTTGACCTGCCTGTTGAATTAGGTGAAAGAAAGGCCATACATACCCTCATGACCGCGGGTTTCACAGAGAGAAAAGCCACTGAGATCCTGGCCAAAATGCCTGATGAGCTGAGTGAAGGAGAAAGGCACAGGGTCGCGATGGCCCAGGTATTGATCAAAGAGCCAAGAATACTTGTTTTTGACGAACCCACAGGAACAATGGACCCTGTAACGAAAATTGAAGTTGCCAAATCTATCCTCCATGCCAGGAAGGAACTCGGGGAGACATTTGTTATAGTATCGCATGATATGGATTTTGTTGCCCAGGTTTGCGACAGGGCGGCACTGCTGCGTCTTGGCAAGATAGTGGATATCGGGGATACGGATGCTGTTTTATCCAAACTTTCAGAGAAAGAGCGGGAAGAAGCCCTGGAAGGTATTGTTAAAGAATTGAAATGAGTCTGGAAGTCAAAGGTGTTACGTGATCTCAATAGAGGTTAATGGGCAAAGATTAGACGTACAGGACGGTTCAAAACTGGAACATGCCATAGAACTTGCCGGGGCGTTATACATTCCGGGTACGACTGTTGGCATCTTAAAAGCCGGTGCGAAAAAGGAAGAAGCTACCCCGGAATATAAGATCCTCACAACAAAAGGTGAATTCAGGATCGAACTTGTGAATGATTCACTGTGGAATAAATTTTATTCTTCTTTTCTTAATAAGAAGGCACACTGGGAGACGGGTAACTCTATTGCTTTCGGGCCCATTGAAACAGATGTCATCCCTGAAAGGATGGAAAAGAAATACAACCGTTACGATGTTTTTTTGGGGACAGGAGGATATGATGCAAAAAACACGTATCTTATGTTCGCAAAAGACAAACATATTTCAGATTACGGAAGCCCCACGGGCGCGGTGATCGGAAAGGTCATCGGCGGAAAGAGCATATTCATGCAACTTAAGCAGGGTGACGAATTATTGAAAATCGAACCGGTTATAAGATGGGAAGCTCTTCTTGATAAAATGTCAACCATCGACCTTTCAACAGGACTTGAAGACGGAATGAAAATATTTACTTATTTCAGGGTTGATCTCGTCAACGAGGCTCCTGAAGGTGCTGAGCATTTCCTAGCACTGATTAGAAAAAGAATTTTTAATGTTAATACTTTCTCAAATTCATTCATTTCAGATGATGAACTAAAAGGCGAGGGATGCCAGTATGAGCACTGGGATGCCCGTTCCGAGGGGTCGGTCGTGGTACGCACCGACGGTCTGGGCAATGGACGTGTGTATATATATAAAGAGGACAGGACTTCAAGCGCAGTCCACAGCGTGGTAGGACACGTTTCCCTTGGTGTTGAACTTATTAAGATCGCAGGTGAAGGCAGCAAACTTGCAGTCCTGTCAAATCCTGAGAGGGTCATGATACTTGGGATGAGCTTTCCTGAAGCGGAAAAAATGCTGAATCAACGGGGATTGAAACTTGAAAAAAGAGGCTACACCGGAGAAGATGCGATCATAGTCGAACAGGACCCTGATACAACTATTGGCATTATAAAAGAAGGGGGAGTCACAGGCCTTGGAGTAAAATCAGATAAAATAATCGATGTCAGGTTATATGATGACCTTGCCCCATTAACTCTTGACTTTTTCAGGCATTCCCTGCGCCTGAAAGACAGGCCGCTGGGACCCCTGCCTGTATTCTTCACTTACGAGAACACATTCCTTTTCAGGTCAGCCAAGGAAGCGGAGGCATATAAGGAAATAAATCCTGAAAATGTACCTAAGACTAAAGTAGTTGCGGGAGAGATCGGGGTAACAAACCAGGCCGCAAAACGCTACGGGATGATAGGTGTCCGTCTCATGGATGATGAGAAGTACGGCCCGACGGGTGAAAAATTCGAATGCACGAATATTATTGGAAAAGTGATCGAGCCGCAACGGCTCAAAGGTATAAAAGCGGGGGATGTTGTTTACATAAGGGAGGTTTCATAATGGACACGATAACAAAAATGGTAGTGATAAATTCACAGAAAGTACTTCCAAGCGATGTTGTTATCAAACTTTATGAATCAAATGCGGATGTGATGATAAAAGAAACCTGTTTTGGAATAATCGTCTCGGGTGAGCGCCAGGTCGTGGATTCGCTCCTTGGAAACATCAGGAAGATGGACCCATACGGCATATTCATAAAAGAGCGGGGACTTGCGCCAGGCGAACCCTATCGCTGCAGGGCGACAAGGCGGGGCGGGGCAAGACCGGGATTCCATACGCTTGAGACTGAAGATAAAATACTGCCGCATATAGCTTTGGCGCTTCGGGCGCTTGATAAAGGTGAAGTTCCACAGCAAAAAAAGAAAAAGACCAAACTTGATGTAGAAAAACTTAAAGAAATAATAAAAGAAGTAGAGGCATCACAATGAAAGTATTTATTTATCCAACGAACAGCCTTATCCTGTCAGACCTTGTTGAGCGATTTGGCCATGAACCCCTTGCCATAATGTCTGAGATTGGAAAAAGGGTAAGATCCCAGGGGCTTGATTCCCCACCGCTTAACATTACCCCGGAGGAGCCTAAGCTTGGACTGAAATATGCCGCGGTTGAAGTGCCTTCGGGTGTCAGGGGAAGGATGGCACTTTTTGATCCGCTCATCTCAAAAGCCGATGCTGCCATTATCGTGCGCGACCCAGTGACCTCATTCGGCTGCATGGGGTGCGCACGCACGAACGAACTTGTTAATTTCCTGATAAGGGCAAAAAAAATACCATTACTTGAATTGGATTATCCTTCAACCGAAGAGGATGCGAAAGAATTCGTTTTCAAGATTTCAGAGTTCCTGAAATCCCTTAAACCTGCGGAGGGACAGAGATGAACCAGGCCGAGAACCTTGTGAGGATAGCCCAGCTTTCGTGCGGCGCCGAATACAGCGGGATACAGAAAGAGATCGATTTGGCTGTCAAACAGGTAAACGCGGTAATGGTCTTCCCTGAAGTGGATATTTCAGACATTGAAGCCATCGAAGAAGAATTCGGGCTGAAGGTGGCAAGTCCTGACCTCAAGCTCATGATGGCGCGCGCAAAGTCCATAGTCACGGGCAAAGTACATGTAGATGCGGTGTTCGTGGCAACGTGTTTCAGGTGTGCCGAGGCTGCGATTGTAAGGAGCGAGGTGCGAAGGTATATCCATGAGAAAACAGGCATCCCTGTCATAAGCTATTCTTTCACCGAAAGAACCACTGCTGGCACCCTTCTTACAAGGATGGAAGCCCTCACCACGACGGCACGCAGGAAGAGCCTTCTTGCAAGGGAAAAACAGAGCGGCCTGACGGCGGGTATAGACTCCGGTTCAACGACCACAAAAGCGGTGGTCATGAGGGACAACAAGATAATCGGAAAAGGATGGGTCCCCACGATAAAAGTGCTTGAGAGCGCCGAAGAGGCATATGTCAATGCTTTGAAAGAAGCCGGTGTGAAGCGTGAGGAAATCCAGGCACTCGGAACTACGGGATATGGCCGTTTCCTGATAGGTGAGCATTTCAAGGCTGACCTTGTCCAGGAAGAGATAACGGTCAACTCAAAAGGGGCTGTCTATCTTGCCGACAAACAAAAAGGAACTGCTACTGTTCTTGATATCGGGGGCATGGACAACAAAGCGATATCTGTTATCGATGGAATCCCCGGCATGTTTACGATGGGCGGGATATGCGCGGGGGCCTCCGGAAGGTTCCTTGAAATGACGGCAAAGAGGCTCGGAGTTGGAATTACCGAACTTGGTGCCCTTGCAATAAAAGGAAGGCAGGAAAACGTCAAAATGAACAGCTACTGTATTGTTTTCGGCATACAGTCACTTGTCAATTCACTTGCCGCCGGAAGCAAACCCGAGGATGTTGCGGCTGCTGCCTGCCACAGCGTCGCAGAGCAGTTATTCGAGCAGCAGCTCCAGGAGATCGACGTAAAGGAACCTGTAATAATGGTGGGCGGTACGTCCCTTATAGAGGGCCTGCCAAAGGCTGTTGAAGAACTGCTGAAGGTAAAGGTCATAGTTCCCGAGAACGCACAGTATATAGGCGCGGTCGGAGCGGCCCTGCTCGTGTCGGGTTTTATTTCCAGATAGAGGCATAATGGAACAGCTTGAGACATTCATCGTGGAATCCCCCGATACCGTGGGGGCAAGAACGACAAAGGTACTTATACAGGATACGCTGGCAGACCTTTCCCTGAACAGGGTAATTGGAAGATTGAAGGTATTTGTTGACCCGGTCGAACCCGTTTTTATTTTTGTTGCGCTTTTACGCCTCGGTACTCCCGCCATCAGGCTCAAGGATTTTGCCAAAGTGGAGATGGGTTCCCTTGGCAAAGATGAAGTAAAGATAGAATTGGAGAGGGAAGCACATACTGTAAAATTGCTGAGTAAGCTCTGGGAAAAATATGGCAAGGAGAGCATCGAGCAGCCTGATAAGAAAATAATAATAGTGAAAACCGACCCTATAAGAGAAGTGGATGTACTTCGGGAACTTGTAATCGAAGAGCCGCAGGCCGAAGTGCTTGACCGCCTTATAGATGCCGTGGCACTTCGGATAATACCTGAAGGTTTCAGGGTGCGAAAACATGAGCTTTCAACATCGCATATACTTTTTGTGGCCTCCGAGGATACCCTTAAACCAGAATGGATAGCCAAAGCAAAGGAGATGCTTGCCTCATTGAGGAGGGAAGAAGAAAATGCTTGAACCCGTAATGTACACAGGCGGAGTGTACAAACACAACCATATGGTCGAACTTGTAGAAGATCTTGGGGGTTATATCCTCCAGAAGAACGTGATGCAGACCGAAGTAGTGCTGCTGATGCTTGTCCCGATAAATGACATGGCAATAGTGGAGGCAAAAGCAAAAGACCTTCTTGGCAAGGTCACAAGGGCTCCGCTTACGGGTACTGAGATCGCAACGGTTGCACCCACGCTTGCATACCACCATCTTCCGCACCTTGACTGCGATGTGGCCGAGTTCTTAAGAAAGCAGGGTTCCAAGACCAATATGGTAGGTCTTGCAAGGGGCGTGGGAAAAAGGATATGCCAGCTTTCGGCTTATGAACGCGATCTTATAAACGAGCACGACCTTGCGGTTTTCATCCTTGGAAATTACGAGCACTGCATCATTGAAAAATCAAAGCGGCTCTATGAAGGGATAGAGATACCGATAGTCGTAACAGGTGCGCCGGAATTGCGGACAGAGGATGTCCCCAACGCCACAGCCTATGTGGGAAACTTTGGAAGGATTCTGCACCACATGCGCCATTCAGAGGAGCTCCGAACCCTGGATAAGCTTGCAGAAGTGATAGGGCAGGTGCTTGACAACATGCGAAAAGAAATAGCCAAGGACCCGCCCGCAGTCGCCCCGCCGCGCATCAAGAAAGAGATAGAGGAACAGGTGCAGGAGATAATAGACAGCCTCCATCCCCTTCCGGTCACGCTCCAGATGAACGGGGTTAGGGTGAAGCTGCCGTATGAGGAATATCACGAGCAGATAGAGAATATCAGGTTCGTTGAAGGTGTTACGATGAAGGAGGTAGCGCGGGTGCTGCCTTCCAAGATGAGGAACTTTATTCTGATACGGGCGCTGCCGAAGAGTGAGACGGGGTTTGTGATATGAGACTTCCTTTAAGGGCCAAAACTCCTAAAAGATGAACTCTCACCATCTTTCTTTCGATGAAATAATTACAGAAATTAGGGATTTTTATAAGGGTAGCTATAAAATAAAATCATTATCTAATAGTGAAAGGCAGATCTATTTAACTAATCTATCGAAGCAGCTTGAACAATGCCTAACCCAAATTCTGGAACTCGAAGAATTTAAAGTTAAGAAAGCTGAAAATTGGGAGAGTTCCATTAAAGATTGGGATTCTTACTACACGCTTATAGGGCATTTTTTTGAGGGGTTCATAAAAACAATTTTAATGATTGAAAATTTTGATAGTTTCTTTTTAAATTACTACGATAAGAAAAAATCATTAAGTAAGTATGAAAATGCCAAACAAGAATTTATCACCTTTTTGAATAAAAAGAATTTGGATAATGAACAAGTAAAAAGAATACGAGATGTTTTAGATTACGTACAAATGCAAAGAAACAATTTTGTGCATTTTCCTTTAAAGACGTATGACCATTACGCTGTGAAATATGAGATGTATATGGTTATAAAAAAATTATGTGAACAAAATAAAGTGAAATTCTCTGAGGAAATCATCCAAAAATTAAATGATGCAATAGAAAGAGAATCTTATTATATCAAAGGAATGAAATTTAAAGATGTATGGTCACATTAAAAAATAAATACAAATTTGAATTCGCCAACGTACTATTAATTCCAGGATATAAAAAATTTTTTATTGACTGTTGTAACCCCTGATAAAACCATATATTATGGCGGAGGCTGTTTATGCCTGAGAACAAATATATCGGGCTCATGGAAGATTCTGGCACTTCCCCCATAGGTATCAAAAGCATGCATGGCTATGTTTATAAATTGTGAATGTAATGTTTTCAAATTGTGAACGAAAAGTTTATAAATTGTGAACGATATGTTTCTAAATTATGAACATTTATAGATTACTTTCGACCAGAGAAAGGGTAAAAATCCTAAAATTTGTCTTATATAAGACAGGTACTTTTGGGGTGAGTGACGTGTCAAGAGAATTGAAATTAAGCAAAGGTTTAGTCTCCAAATTTTTTGATATACTGATAAAGGAGAAAGTTTTGAGAAAACTTAACAAAGGTTTTCAAGTCCTTGATAATTTAAATACTCATGCAATCAAAATATTCCTGAATGTCGAAAGCTTCAACGTAAATATTTTCAAAAAATTCAAATTTATAAGAGCCGCAGGCATATACGGCAGTTTCGCTAAAGGAACCAATACAGAAGAATCGGATATTGATATCTGGATTATTGTCGACAGGACGAACGAAGAGGATCTCGCAAAACTTACAAATGAATTAAAGAAAAAATATGTAAATATAAAACCGCTTTATCTGACAAAAGAAAAAATAGAAACATTAAAAAGAGAGGATGCAGTGTTTTATCATTCTCTGGTTTTTGGCTCAATAAACGTATACGGTGAAGAAATTGAAACAATTTGACTTCGAGAGCTGCATAAAGGAAGGCTTGCTAAGGAACATTCCACCTTCGAAAGAAAAGGCTGAAGAGAGTATAAAAGCCGGATTCAGGTGGCTTGAAGAAGCTGAAAAAGATTTGAGAATTGAAGCTTTCAATTCTTCTGTCTTATCCTCTTATCTTGCAATGTTCCATTCGGCTCGAGCACTTCTTTATTTCGATGGCTACAGGGAGAAAAGCCACTATTGCATAGCGAGGTATCTGGAAGAGAAATATGTGAAAAAGAAGCTGCTGGAGAGCAAATGGATTGAGCTTCTTGACCACTATAGGGAGCTAAGGCACAATGATCAGTACAGCATAAGTTTCTTTGCAACAAAAGATGAGGCAGAAAGCGCTTTAAGAACGGCAAAAGAATTTGTTGAAAGATTGAGAAATATACTTCGTACAAAAAAGTGAAAAAATATTCATCAAGCTTGAAATTACCAGAACTTCCACCAGGGCTTCTTCGCAGGCATCTCCTTGGGCTTGCCTTTTAAGTATTTCTCAGGTTCGGATTCAAACGATTTCTTGCATCCGGGCGAGCAGAAATAATAAGTGTTGCCTTTATAATCCGTCTTGTTCGGCGCTGTTTTTTCATCTACTGTCATCCCGCAAACAGGGTCTATTGCCATATTATCCTCCTCCACTCAATAATTGAGTGATAATGGAATTCACTCTCAGCTTCTTAAGCCTTTCGCAAAACTCCTTCCGAACTCCATGCATCTGTCAAGTTCTTCCTTTACAGGCTGCCACTTGAACTTAATGCCTAGCTGCAGGATTTCGATCTTTGCTTTCTGAAGGTTCTCCTCTATTAGCTTTATATTCTCCCCGCTCCAGCCGTATGACCCGAAGGCTGCACCCACTTTATTCTTGAACTTCAGCCCTTTAAGGTCCTCAAGTATGGGTTTGATCGTTGGCAGCAGGCCGTTATTGAGCGTTGGAGAACCAATAAGTATCCCCCTGGCTTTGAAAATCTCTGTCAGCACATCATTGCGGTCGCACACCGCCATATTGAACAACTTGACTTTCACACCTTCCTTCTCAAGCCCTTCTCCTATTGCTGTCGCCATTTTTTCAGTCGCCTTCCACATAGTATCGTAGATTATGACAACAGAACCGTCGTTATTTCCTGAAGCCCATTCATAATACTTCTCAACTATCTGCAGCGGGTCTTTCCTCCAGATTATCCCGTGGCTCGGGGCGATGATATCAACAGGGATATTCAGTTTCTTAAACTCATCTATTTTCCTTGTAACGAGGTCACTGAATGGTGTCAGTATATTCGCATAATATTTTATGGCCTCCTGATATACCTCGACTTCGTCCACCTCATCATTAAAACGTCCCGAAGAGGCGTAATGCTGGCCGAAGGCATCATTGGGCATCAGGATATTCTTGCCTGTAAGGTAGGTGAACATGCTGTCCGGCCAGTGGAGCATGGGTGCGGTGACGAAAACAAGATTGTTTTTCCCGAGGCTGATTGTGTCGCCCGTTTTCACCACCTTGAAATTCCAGCGCCTGTGGTAATGTTTGAAAACGCTCTCCTTTCCTTTTTCCGAAACAATAACTGTTGCATCGGGGATGTATTTCATCAATTCGACAAGCCCCCCGGAATGGTCTGTCTCAGCGTGGTTTGCCACCACATATTCAATTTTTTTGATATCAATTACCTTTTCTATGTTGTCTATAAGATCCTGTGAATACGGGCCATAAACCGTATCAACAAGAGCTACTTTTTCATCGATTATAAGGTAAGAGTTATACGTCGTTCCCCTGTGGGTTGAATACTCATGGCCGTGGAAATTTTTTATGTTCCAGTCCACAACTCCAACCCAGTGCACATTTTCTTTTAATTCAACAACCATTTTATCTCACTCCTGATTCTAAATAGCCGACTCTGAACTCTACTTTTACTTTAGGCTTTATTCTATTAAATACTAACTGCTTCCAACAGCAGCATGCCTTTTCTCTTTCAGGTATAATCTTAATCCATGCATTTCACATCTTTTGAACGGCATTTGGGACAGACAAGATTACTACCGATACCCTTGAAGCTCTTTCCGCAGTTATTGCACACGTATTCGTGCGCTTCCATCCCGCCTTCAAGCTCCACGCCGAATGAATCTCCTACGCTACACATAACACCTCCTTCCTTCTTATTTCTTGCACGAGTTCTACTCCCGCTTTCCTGCACTTTTCAAGCTCCTCATCGCCAGGCATTCTCTTCACGCACAGATCCGCCATCATTTTTACTCCGCAGGATGTTAGTATTTTGTTAATTTCCCGTGTGGCTTCCAGGCTCCAGCCATATGAACCAAAAGCAAGACCTGTTTTTCCTGACAGGTCGATATCTGAAAGCTCATTTAAGAATTTATGGACCGTAGGCATCATCGCATGGTTGTAATTCGGTGAACCAACCGCTATGGCGTCTGCGTCAGCAAGGTCTTTCTTGTTCGCTTCATTCACATTTTTTAGACTGACTTCTATGCCTTCGGCCCTTGCTCCCTCTCCTAATGCCAGGGCCATCCTCTCGGTATTGTGCGTGCCTGTGCCGTATATTATTACAAGTTTTGGCATGCTCCCACAATTTATAATTATTGTTTATGGTATTTCTACTTTTTCACAGGCTACTTCATCATTCTGAATATAGAGTCGGTCGGCATCTCAAAAAGTCTTTTAAGGAAGAATCCATTCTTTCCAGACATTTTATTCATTCTGAATTGCACCTGTCCTTTAAAGATTGCAAACTTCATCTTAATCTCTGAGAAATCGGCATCGAAAATAAGCACATGATCGGAAATGAGTCCTTCCTGCGCCTTCCATTCCTTTTTAATCCTGTTCTTTACCCTTTCATGAAGGGCCGTGTGGGGCAGGGGATAAGGCATGGTGAAAGACAGGTAATCAAGAGGGAGGGAGGTAGCAAAACGGAGAGTCTCAAGTACAGTATCATTTGTCTCCCCGGGATAGCAGAGTATGAAGAAAGCTCCTGTACCAAGCCCGGCTTTGCGGGCAGCATCAACGGCCCTTCGAGCCTTATCTACCGTGATCTTCTTGTTCATCAGTCGAAGTATCTGATCACTACCAGACTCGATACCAAAGAATATCCTGTCACAGCCTGCTTCTTTCATTGCCATGGCAACTTCATCGTCCATCGAGTCCACTCTTCCAAGGCATTCCCATTTGAAATGAAGACGCCTTCTCTTTATCTCATCGCATATCCTGAGCACGCGTTTCCTGTTAAGCGTAAATACGTCGTCAGCAAAATGTATGCGATCATACCCGAATGAAAGGGCCTGTTCTATCTCATCCACAACGTTTTCGGGCGCCCTCTCGCGGTATGAGACGCCAAAAACCGCATTGCTGCAGAACTCACAGCTGAAAGGGCAGCCCCTGGTCGTGAAAACAGTGGTCGTGGCATGCCCGAACCTCTTCTTCCAGTGGTCGATGTACATATCGTTCGGGAACAGGTCTCTCGCCGGGAATACTATGCCGTCAAGATTCGCCTGCAACGTTCGTTGCCCCGTGAAAACGATGTCATCCGGATTACCCCTGACACGGTTGCCATTCCTTCTGTATGCTATTCCTTTTACAGACCCCAGATCCCGCCCATCCCTGTATGCACTGAGCAATTCCAACATTGCATGTTCCCCTTCCCCTCTTACCACAACATCGAAATCCTTCGTGAAATATCCAGGATCGCACGATGGAAGAGGGCCGCCGGCCACAAGGAGGTCACAGCAATCCCTCAGAAGCCCTGCGAACATTATGCTGTCCTCTTTCATGGTCACCATGCTGTAAATCCCTATAACGTCCGCGCCTGAATTTCTGGCTTTTTCCAGGGCATCTTTCCTTTCCATAAAAGTGCAGTCAAGGATATTGACATCATGGCCTGCGTTTCTAAGGCTTGCAGCAACATAACCTAATCCAAGAGGAGGAAACCGGAATATTGACCTGTTATGAGGAGGATTGAAATACGGGTATATCAGGAGTACACTGGTCATGTGCATACCCCTATCTTGATGTCGTATGCGAAATTGACAGATGACCCGGGCAATGAGTATGCAAGGCCCGACCATGCAAGGCGGTCTGTCACAAGCTCCCTTCCCCTGAACATTCTTGAACCGTTGATCTTTGAAAGCGTGAACGATACTCCATCACAGGGATCTATGAATGAAGCCCCATCCGCAAACGTTTCATCCCATGTCCCTATCTCATCCTGCAAAAGGAATAATCCGGTTGAATCCCTGTATGCGTCAAAGTGGTTTGCCCCCTGCTCATTCATAATAATTATCCCTGTACATCCTTCCTTTTTTACTCTCTTTGTATCCAATCTGACGTGGACTTTGCCTTCATTTGCGCGGATCACATAAACAACATTCACTACCCCTATCGGTTCTACTTTTTCGAACAAGGTCTTGATGTCAAAAGCACGCCTCGACGCGATGGAGGCCCGTGTGAGTATTCCCCGCAGATGCGGATATACACGATGCAGCAATGAGAAATATTCCTTTATCCTGTAAAAAGACCCAGCATCTATTTTCCTTCCACGGACCGCCATCCTCTCAGCGAGGTCCATGCAATAATCTACGCTCAAAATTGTAAAGTCCGCTTCCTTCCCTGTTGTCAGGCTGCAATGACCCGGGAAAATGGTCTCATGTCCGAACTTCAGCACAGGCACACCAAATCCGACTCCCTCCTCTGATAAATCGACATTGTTGCAGGCAAGCACCGGCCCTTTTTGGATTCTGGAAGCAGGATAAATGGATGCTCTGACGTCTGTTTCCTCAAAACAAAGAGATATTTCTTTAGCTTTCGCAATATTCGGCTCCAGAGGGATATGGATCATAAGTATATCCGGGTATAGAGGTGCAGGCCCAATAAAAGCGACGATACCCAGAGCAGGAATGCCGCTCGCATGAATGTGACAAGCCTTATTTTCGTTTTCACTTTACCCAAGAAAACCAGGTTTATATAAACCCATAACGCGATGACAGCAAGCCCGAGGGTGTGATGTGTAAGGATTTCAATGTTTAAATATGTGCTATCTCGCACATTCAGTACATAGCCAAACATCGAGGGAAGCATGATGCCTGCTATTGCTATAATTTGCACGAGTATGGCTCCCCTCATTACCTTGCAGTGAGTTCCAAGTTCCTTTTTTTTTGCGAGATATGCTGCACCTGATACAAATATTATGAGCAACAACTGGAAGGTAAGATTTGAAATAGCCAGTGTTCTTACATCAACCATTTATTTTCGCCCCGGAGACAATCCAATAAATAGATATGGACTACTTTAAATATGTACTTTACCGGCAATCTAAAGCATATCCCTCGGGTCCGCGATCTCGCCCTTAAGCGCGCTTGCGGCCGCGGTTTCTGGTGAAGAGAGAAATATCAAACCGCCGGCTCCCATCCTGCCCTTGAAGTTCCTGTTCGAAGTGGATAAGCATGTTTCGCCCTCGCAGATCACTCCCATGTGCGCGCCCAGGCAGGGGCCGCATCCCGGCGGGGCAATTATAACACCAGCTTTAAGGAGGGTCGAAATTATGCCCGATTCTGTGGCTTTGATGAGAACTGAACGCGAGGCAGGAAGCACAATAGTTCTTACTTTTACTTGTTTGCCTTTCAGGATTCCGGCCACGGCCTCCAGGTCTTCATATCGCCCATTGGTGCATGAGCCTATGAATACCTGGTCAAGAGGGATACCGGCCACATCCCTTACAGGGAATACATTATCGACCTCATGAGGCTTTGCGACCTGAGGTTCCAGGTCAGAAACATCAAAGTCGAATTCTTCTGAATAATCCGCATCTTCGTCGGCATATACAGGAGTGTATTTTTCAGCAGCCTTTCCTTTCAGATATTCGAAAGTTTTCTCATCGGGCGGCACTATACCGGCTTTTGCCCCCATCTCGATCGACATATTGCACAGGGTCATGCGTTCAGCTACAGATAGCTCGTTTATGGTCTTGCCGTAATACTCTATCGCTTTATAATTTGCCCCGTCAGCCCCTATTTCTTTTACAATGTGAAGAGTAATATCCTTTGCCGATACACCTTTTCCCGGTTTTCCATTCACGGTTATTTTTATGGACTGCGGAACTCTCAGCCACAGTTTGCCTGAAGCAAAAATTTCGGCCATATCCGTGGCACCGACGCCTGTTGCGAATGCACCAAATGCCCCGTATGTACAGGAATGCGAATCTGCACCTATGATAAGTTTTCCAGGCAGGGCGAACCCGTGCTCCGGGAACACCTGGTGACAGATGCCTTCTCCCACATCAAAAAAATTTGAAATCCCCTGCTCTCTGGCCCATTGTCTTATGCTTTTCTGGAGCTTTGCAGCAGTTTCGTTATTTGCAGGTGTGATGTGGTCGAAAGCAATGATAATCCTTGAAGGGTCCCATACTTTCTTTGCATTCATTTCCGTGAAGGCCTTTACCGCAAGCACGCTTGTCCCGTCGTGTGCCATGGCATAATCAATATCAGCCGTGACGAAATCCCCTGCTTTCACGGATTTCCCGGAGGCCCTGCTAAGTATCTTTTCACTAATAGTAGGCATCTGCTACCTGTTGTATTTCAAGATAAATAGATATTTGCCCGTTCACACGCATTTCACAACTCAGTTTATATACAGTACAAACCAAAAGAATTAGCATGTTAGCTGTAGAATATTTTATCCAGGTTCTTACCATTATATTCGCACTTGCAGGGGCTTATTTGATGGCTGAAATTGCCTATACTGCAAAGATGGGGAAAAACGGCAAGCTTCTCAGGGCAAGAGCTTTTCTTAGCGATTCATTTATGCATGACAACTGGAAGCTTCTGTTTCTGGCAAGCATCATTTTCCTGATCAACGCTGCAATAGAAATCAACGACATGTTCGGTGTATTCTTAAAAGAGGCAAATATAAATTTCCTGAAGGATATGACGGTACTTGGAGTCCTTGGATGCGTTGTTGTATCGCAGTACAAGTGGTTCAAACTCATGAAACCATAAAAGCATTTTTTGAATTCAAGTAATACTTTCTTGCTGCTTAAGAAAACTTATTATCTTTCAGGAGGATGTTTGTGGTATGAAAACCATCTATCTGGCAGCACCTCTTTTTTCAGAAGCCGAATGTGATTTTAATAGAAAACTCAGGGATGAGATACAAAGAGTGGGCTTTATGGTTTTCCTGCCCCAGGAAGACTCGAACAATGTCAAGGATGAAAAAAAAAGGCAGGAAATTATTTTTAGCAAAAATGTGGCTGCGATCAAAAAATCAGATATGATAGTGGCCGTAATCGATGGAACGGATGTTGACTCCGGCACTGCCTGGGAGATAGGTTATGCTTTTGCCAGCGGGATACCTGTACTTGGATTGAGAACGGATTTCCGTACCCTGGGTATCGAAGGCACGGTAAACCTGATGATGGAGAGGTCTGTAACTCTTTTCCACACTGTTTCGGAGCTGTTAAATCATTTGAAATCGTTACAGCGTTCATGAAAATAACAGGCATCTCCGGGAGTCCAACTTCCGGTGGGAACAACGAGATGATAATTGAACTATCTCTTGGCATGGCGAGAGAAAAAGGATTTGAAACTGAAAAATTATTCTTGTCAGATATTGAGGTGCTGCCCTGCACGGACTGCGGCGTATGCAGGAAAGCAAAAGTTTGCCCTATAGACGACGACATGGCAGGAATCCACGAGATGCTTGAGAAAAGCGACGCTTTCATAGTATCATCTCCTGTATTTTTTGGCAGTGTCTCTGCGCAGTTGAAGGCTTTGTTTGACCGGACGATCGTGCAGAGGAGGAACGGGTTCCTGCTTAAGGGTAAAGTGGGTGGGGCTATCGCCGTAGGCGGTTCCCGTAACGGAGGACAGGAATTCACGATACAGGCTATTCATTCGTGGATGCATATTCACGGCATGATTGTTGTTGGCGATAAAGCGCATTTTGGGGGGATTGCCCTGAAGCCTGTCGAGTCTGATGAAGCCGGCCTGAAAACGGTAAGGGATACCGTAAATATGGTGTGTGAAACACTTTTGAGATTCAAAAAATGAGATGTAAGTGGGCAGGTTGGGGAGTGGGGGTTAGTGTATTAAAAAAGAAGTTTGCCTGCCCACGATACCCACAACTATTTCATTGTATATAAAGCTATCTGGAAGCCGGATGGACGGCGTATCTTCCAAAAAAAGTTTCTCATTATGAGGAAATTATTTCAGGAAAATGATATGCGATAATCTTATTATCTATAATGTGTATGTAGCCGTCTTGAGTGCCAAGGTGGCGGAATGGCTACGCAATCGCCTGCAGAGCGATTACATTCCGGTTCGAATCCGGACCTTGGCTTATAAATTTTTTGGTAAAGCTACTCAAGCTCTTTAATGAACTCTGTCAGCCTGTCGCATGTGACTTTCTTCTTGGCCTCGCTGCATTTTTTGACCTTATCAAGAAGCGAACACATTTGCTCGCGCGAGAGATTATAACCCATTTTCTGCACAACACCTTTCAATGCCTTGCTGCCTGTATGCTTACCTATTATAATTTCCCGTTTCCCTCCTACCATCTCAGGGGCGAAGAGTTCATAAGTCATCGGTTCTTCAAGGACTGCGGCAACATGTATTCCTGATTCATGGGAAAAGGCATTTGCCCCGACTATAGGTTTTGTCCTCTGGATGGGAAGGCCTGAGTATTCTTCAACGAGAGCCGACAGATCCGTGAGCTTGCTGACATCGTACCTGTCGATACCATACTGGACGCGCAGGCCAACAAGCAGCTCCTCAAGCGCGGCATTCCCGCACCTTTCGCCTATGCCATTAACAGTTGTGTGAAGCTGGAAAGCACCTGCCTCGGCCCCGCTCATGGTGTTCGCGACTGCCATTCCAAGGTCGTTGTGGCAGTGGATGCACACCTTTGTTTTCACGGTTTTTTTAATCTCGCTGACAAGATAGAACGCAGTGCTGGGATTCAATATACCCACCGTATCTGCGATGCTTACATAATCCGCGCCGTGCTCTTCTGCCGATTTGAAGATGGATTTCAGGGTATTGATATCGGTACGCGTGGCATCCTCGGCGGCAAACCTGACAGTGAGACCGTGATCCTTTGCATAATCGAGGACGTCAAGGGCGCATGATTGCGCTTCTTCGAAGGTCTTGTGGTACTTGTATTTGAGGTGCAAATCCGATGTGGCTATGAATATGCTTACAAAATCCACGTCGCAGCGCAATGCAACATCCAGGTCTTTTACAACAGCGCGGGAAAGACAACAGATTCTCGCATTAAGCCCGAGATGGGCTATTTCCCTGACAATAGCCTCCTCTGTTGATGAAACCACAGGGAACCCTGCCTCAATTACTTCGACGCCGATGCTGTCGAGCTTTTCCGCTATCGCTATCTTTTCCTGTTTCGTAAATACCACGCCCGGCGTCTGCTCTCCGTCCCTCAGGGTGACATCGCATATCTCGATATCCCCGGGTTTCGGATTAATGAACTGTATCAGGCTGTTCCTTGAATAATCGGCCATCTGTTTCATTTTCACTTCACCATGTTTAATCGTTACTTATATCTTTGCATTTTTTATGCGAAAAAATTGCAATTAGAAAGTTTTATCACAAATCAGGTAATCTGACATACCTGTGGTGTTATGGCACGATTTAAATCCATCATATTAATCACAGCTATCGGAATGTTAGTTTTATTTTCCGGCTGTGCAGGCACTCAGGAGAAAAATACAGCAGACAAAACCCAGGAGACCCCTGCGAGTCAGGTCCCAGCAGAGAAGACACCTGCGGGCCAGACGCCGGCGGCCCAGACCCCCGTTGGACAGGTTAGTCCCTTCGAGCTTCAGGTGACCGAAGCAAAAACTTTTGATGATTGCATAAACCAGAATGGGCAAAAGAAGTCCTGTTTCTTGATAAATCTTGAAGCAAAAAATAACAAAGAAACCAGCGCTGACATAAAAATAGTTAAAGACGTAATCATCTACAAAGCCGGGAACGAAGCAGATCCAAGGTATGATACGGACGTTGGATTGAACGATCTATGCGTACGCACTGCTGGGCTACAATTTAAACTTGAGGCCAGAAAATCCCAGCTAATTGGCATGTGTTATCCTTTGATTAAAATGAGCGATAAACCAACTTATAAAATTGAGATAATGGTTAGCGGAGACCGAAAGGAATACACATTTGATTTAACAAAATGAGAATGGGGTTTTGCCCATTCACATTTCATCTTTTTTTATTGAAACCAGCTCGAAGTATCAACATTGAGAGTTCCGCATTTGAATTGAAAGCTGTAAGATAAAGCTTTTTATGGTTAAAATGATGTTTTTGACATCAATGATGAAGACCAAAAAAGAATATAAAAAGGTGAAAGGTATTGAAAAATTATGATGTAATTCTGGTGAGATATGACGAGATAGCCCTGAAAAGCAAAAATGTCAGGGCACGATATGAGCAAATACTTGTAAAGAACTTAAAAGCAATGCTCAACTCGGACGGTTGTTCTTACTCCAGGATTAGCAAGGAAATGGGCCGGGTCTTTATTCATACACAGGACACCGATGCCGCAAAAAGCGCAGCAAAAGTCTTCGGGGTAGTATCGGTAAGTCCTGCCATCACATGTGAACCGATACTCGCCGCGGCGGCCGAACTATGTGCAGACGTGTCAGAAAATATAATCCGTGAAGGCCAGTCCTTTGCTATAAGGGCACGCAGGGCGGGGGACCATGATTTTACATCACGGGATATAGGCGTTGCCTGCGGGGATGCGGTATTCCAGAGGGTCGATAAGAATATCAGAGTCGACCTTGATAATCCCGATGTTGAGATATTCGTGGAGGTCAGGCAGGATAGATCTTATGTTTTTATAGAATCGGTAAAAGGTGTCGGTGGCCTGCCGAACGGGACGCAGGGAAAGATGGTGGCTTTGATATCAGGCGGTATAGATTCGCCGGTTGCTGCCTGGCTGATGATGAAAAGAGGCTGTGAGATAGTTCCGTTGTATCTTAATAATGAGCCTTTTTCGGATGAGACAACACGCGAAAGGGCGATAGCATGCATCGATATTCTCCAGGACTGGTCTCCCCACAAAAAATTCACGATTTATGAAGCCCCACACGGGGATAACCTCCTTGCTTTCCTGAATAATTGTGATAACAGGCTGAACTGCGTACTGTGCAGGCGGATGATGTACAGGATAGCGGAAGAGGTGCTGAAGCTTGAGGGCGCGCACGGCATCATCACGGGCTCTTCACTCGGGCAGGTCGCTTCACAGACCTCGCAGAACATGCTTGCTGAAATGTATGGCATGGAATATCCGATA
Source organism: Candidatus Methanoperedens sp. (assembly GCA_036567605.1). Classification (GTDB taxonomy): domain Archaea; phylum Halobacteriota; class Methanosarcinia; order Methanosarcinales; family Methanoperedenaceae; genus Methanoperedens. The sequence continues at coordinate 72,086 of DATCUE010000075.1, forward strand.
TACCATCCGCTTATCGGTCTTGATAAACTTGAGATTACGGATATCGCAAGAAAAATAGGAACCTTTGAACCTTCCACAAAGCCTGCGACCTGCTGCATGGCCGTTCCCGAATATCCCTCAACTGCAGCAAAACCGAAGGAAGTGCTGAATGCAGAGAAGCTGATTGATGTGCCTTCACTGCTTGATTCGATGGTGAAAAATATTAAGAAATTCTCCCGATAGTTCTTTTGATGACAAGCAATGCAATGAATACTGTCAATATATAGAGAGCTTCAAATCCCGGCGTTTCCTTCGGCAATTTCCCGCGTGACTGTTTTATCTCCTCCACCATTTCTTCAGGTCCGAGATATCCGATATGTCTTGTAATCTCTTTGCCTTTTGGATCAAGGAATACGACCGTGGGATAATAGGCTATTCCGTACTTTGTTTCGATATCAATCCTCTTCTGGGTATCGACCTTGATGGCGATGAAATCCCTCAATTCTGAAACCACGCGGGAGTCAGGATATGTTCCCGTCTCCATCGCTATGCACGGCCCGCACCAATCGGCATAAAAGTCGATGATCGCAGGCTTTTCCGTAATGCTGGATGTCAGAATGCCTTCCTCGTAGTCGTACCAGCGGGTTGTTTCGGCGCTGGCCTGAATAACTGAAATTGAAAGAAGTATTAATAGCATTTCTAACTTCATAACAAGCAATGAATTTGGTTTCCGAATATAAATCTTATCCGAAAAAGATTGTTATTTCATCATTTCTTTTATCATCTTAAGCACAAGAACAGCATCCTCGCGCTTCACATCGACTTCATGATTCTTAAAGAAATCAAGCAGTTTCTCTTTTTCGGATTCTGGAATAATCCCATTCTTCATGCTTTCTGTGATGATCTTCCTGTAATTCCTGTCAGGGTAGAATATTTTTCGCGAAATTTCCACAATGGTGCGGGCCTGCTCTTCTGTCAAAATACCTGTGGACTTTGCAAGCTCAAGCGTCATCCTGATATTCACAAGCGGTATTGAGAGTGGTTCCATCGTATCGGTATCAAAAGTCACAGCGACCTCATCATCCGATTCTATGATGCCATCCCTGTACATCTCATAAATTCTCCCAACACCTATCATGCCATAGGAATCAAGCTCTGATGCGCGAAGCGCCCCCATACTTGCCCCGCCCACCACTTTCACTCCGCTTTTCAGCGCTTCAATGATCTCCCGGTGTGCCACAGCAGCACTGTCGAAAAAAACGCCATCTACTATCCCGATGATATCCGGAGCGGATTTGATGAGTTTCCTTATATCCTCGCGCTTCACAGGTGGCCTGTATTCCGCATCCAGTATCTTTTTTGCTTCGCTATGGCTGATACTCGTGCCCGTGTACACCACGATTCTCATCCGGACACTCTCTTTTTCTTTTTCCTGATGCGATCTCCTTTTCTTTCGCGATCAAGGGTAAAGAGTTCAAACATTGGAATTATAGCCCTGATCACCGGTATTTTCACACCCCTTGAAAGATTGACGATTATTGCACCATCCGCAACACTATCAAGGCGCTCAAGCACGGTTTTTATGTTGGCTGCGGGCGTATTGCTGGAACTGTCTCTTAGTTCATCCATCCTTACTTTCTCCAGTTCTTCATACCAGTAGCCGTTCATCTTTCTCATGTGATCGTAGCCAAATGTGCGGACCACGCGCTCCCTGTCCGTATCCTCGCGTGCGCCGTGTATCTGGACGACCCTGCTCTGCGCTGCTTCAGTCAGTGCCCTTGTTACAGCTATCTCGGGCGACAGGTGCGCCCCTGCGCCCATGACGAGGAGAGCAGGATCCTTCAAAACCGTATCGTCAAGCGCTGCAACAACAGTCGGGATATCAACATCTGAGTCAAGCAGCCAGACTTTGACCTTTATCCCGGTTTCTTCCATTTTCCGCTTCAGTTCGTAATTCAGTCCATCGCTTTCTGAGAGTATAATTTCCTTCCCTGGATTCCTTGTGAACTCGGCAATGCTCAGGGCGTCCCTTTCTATCACTTCCAGCAGGCCGTGAAGCACTGCCTCCTCGATGGTGTTCCCTGAGGCAAGCCCGTTTGTGTTGCTCCTGAAAAGCTTGTTCCCATCCATCGGGTTATAGGGATGGAAAACAGCGTTTGCAGGGACGAATACTTCAATGTCATTCATTAAATCGTATCCCATTACCCATTCAATGCTGGTGGATTCAGGGAACGGCTGGGGCAGGAGCAGAGTGCCGGGGTATAAGGCGGGATAACTCTCGCTGAGGGATTCATAGGTATCGTTAGTCCTTTCTGCATCCAGCGGGATTCCGGGGAGGTTGATGCTTATTTCCGGTTGTTCTGCGAGGCAGCGTTCAAAACTTTCCATAATCGCCGAAATCCGCGCGTTTGTCTCGTTTGCGCCTTTCCCTGAGTAGATGGATATGGCGCCTGCGGCTGCGCTTGGCCTGATGGCTGAAAAAACCGGAATCCCGACGCGGTCGAGGTCTGTGATATTGGCAATGCGGGTCACACCGATCTTTGGAAGAAGCGCTGTCGTATTGGCGAGTGTGGTTTCGGGGTCGAATACACGCTGGGTATCTTTAAGATATTTGATATTGGGATTGATCTCAATTTTACTCATTTTTCTGGCAATCTTATTGGATATGGTTCACAAGTTCATGCTAATTTAAATATTATATGCTATCAATTTTAAATAATCTGTGTCCATGCACTCAGTACGTTTTTGTGATATAAAAAAGTAGGGTAGTAGGAAGTCAGTTCTTGAGTTCTAATCCTATCCTTGCATTACTGCTTACTTCAGAAAAACTATTATGTACTACTCCAAAGATAACTATCCACATGACTATTCTTACTACTCAGAAGATTTTGGAGATACATGATTGTGTCATTGAAAGATATGGAGGCACAAAAGGCGTCCTTAACACAGGAACTATCGATTTCCTGGTGTATCTTCTCGATAAAAAAGATGATGTATTTGAGAGAGCTGCATTAGCTTTGGATAAGATAATCACTGGACATCCTTTTGTAGATGGACATAAAAGGACAGGTTTTCAAGTGGCTGATCTCATTCTTAGGGAAAGAGGATGTCATATACATGCAAGTGAAGAGGAAATACTCAGCACTCTACTTAAGATCGCAGAATATAAATGCACTGTTGAAAAGATAAAAAACTGGATAAAAAGAAAAAGCCGTCCAATAAAAGAGTATTAACTACATTTGAGCTAATCGCTTCATCAATTTATCATTGTGGCGCATACTTTCTTCGAGGTGCCTTCTTTCATCTCTACTTAGCGCAACGGATTTTCTTTCATTGCAGGTTTTCTGTTCTTGAGAAGTCATAATATAACTTCTCTATCTGTGGACTACTTAATAGTTTCCAGAAAGGAACAACGCTAATAATTATTCATTTAATATTATAATTATGAAAATGCAATAAAGTGAACATTAACAACGAACTCAATACGAACTTGTGCGAACTCTAAAAGTTTTGAGTTCGTATCAGTTCTTACCAGTTAGTTGTTTATTCCTCGTTTTTTCATACCAAGACACAAAAAACGCAAAGGGCGGCAGCAGCAATATTCTCTGTATCCTTTGCGTTCTCAGTTGTGAGGTTACTTCACCAGTTCATTGGAAACTAACGCTAGTTCTTTTCTGGGATTTCAGGACTACTGATACGGATTTCGATGATGTTAGACTGCCAAATTGGAAGGATTTTTTCAACCCCGAGTACAGCAGCCGTAGTATGCCAAGGATTACCGTTCGCGTCATATATTGTTTCAGGGCCAACATGCAGGAGCCTATAGCCATGCTGTTCAATATAGTGGTTGATAGATTCGGCAATTTTCTCATGATCGAATGACACGCCACAGTGTTCACAATGCATTCCAATGTCTGTGCTGATATGAACGATATGTTTTATTCCTTCATAATGATTTTCTTTTGTCATGTTTGTTCTCCTTTGCTGATTTTGCCTTTATTATTCTTTATATTGTCTCCTTCATTAAAGCAGAGGCAAAAAGCTATATAACTCGAAAAACAAAAGTTAGCTGAAAACATGACTTTGTTTTCCGAGGCGCTCGGATTGCAGTCCGAGTTGCCTCTTACTTCTATCTGCTATTATAGCAATGCATATTTAAATTGATTTCGGTCTATTTTTGGGAATACCATGCACAACCGTTATCAATAGATGGGAAAAAGTGGGATAAGTTTTCAAAACCGACAAAAAAAAACACTATGGACTTCATATTAACAAGAGCGATTAAGCAGATAAATATAATATTACGAACGATATAATAGTAGGAAATACTAAAGAAAATCGAAGGAAAAAGAGGGATTTATGACACTTGAATCAAGAATTTCTGAACTTGCAAAAGCTGCAAAACCCGCTGTTGCGGTAATAGGCCTTGGCGGGGCAGGCTGCAATATAGTGACATGGATAGCCGAGAAAGAGATAGGCGGAGGTAAAATAATTGCTGCGGATACAGATGCAACGCATCTTTTGGGTACAAAAGCCGATGTAAAGATACTCATGGGAGAACGGGCTTACAAGGGACAGGGCTGCGGGGGTTTTGCAGAACGCGGTTCCGAAGCAGCCAGGGAGAGCATCAATGAGATACAGCAGGAACTTTCGGGTTCCAACCTTGTCTTCATAATAGCGGGCCTGGGAGGAGGCTCAGGGACAGGTTCGGCCCCTGTTGTGGCTGAGACCATACATGAGACGGGCGCGCTTACGGTAGCGTGTGTGACACTTCCTTTCAATTCCGAAGCAGTGAGGCGCAAAAAAGCGATTTCGGGGATAAAAGCTCTTGCTGTAAATTGCGATTCTGTGGTTGTGATCGACAATTCAAAACTGAGGGTCACTGCAGGTGATCTTCCTCTTAAGGAAGGTTTTGGTGTTGTGAACGAGCTTGTGGGTGTTTTTATAAAGAATTTGACCGAGACGATAACAGAGGCGAGTCTTGTGAACCTTGACTTTTCCGATTTCAGGACTGTTGTTCACAGGGGTGGATTATCTGCAATAGGCATAGGCGAAAGCGAGGGAGGGAACCGCATTGAGAATGCAGTTGAGCAGGCACTTTCTGCTCCTCTCCTTGATGTTGCCGACATAAGCTCAGCCTATGGTGTCCTTATACATATCGCAGGGGGCGAGGATATGACCCTGGGTGAGGTCACGCAGGCGGGTGAGATAATGCTTCAGAAAGCGCCGAACACAGGCCGTATCGTATGGGGCGCAAAAGTCGATGAATCCCTTGATGGCCATGTAAGGGTGACGGCTGTGCTGACTGGGGTATCGGACCCGAAAAACTTGAAGTAGGTCTGGAACAATATTTCAAATGAAACAACAGATAACAGTGAAAAAGATTGGGAGGAACACGGATGACACGGATTTGCACGGATTTCCCATGAAAAGATCTTGGGTAACAATTTACAACCGTTCGCACCATAAAAGAAATTCGATGTTATGAATACTTCAACAACAAAAATCTCGTCCAGAGAATGAATTTCTGGGTAAAAATATATCAAATATTTCTATGGCCTAAGCTATATAAATTCAGAAAAATCAACACCACAAATGTACTACTACTTTTGAATTTGGCTTGGAATTAAGTATATGCACCTCCAGAATTCAATTTTTTGACAGTGTATCCTGCTCTAACAAGGACATTTATCATATCTTGTTCAGTCATTTGGACTGGGGAGGAAGCCCTATCCAGTTTGACTTTTTTGACTTTTGAGTATTCATCCACATATTTCTCTCTATTCAAGAGGAGATGGTGCAATATGCAAAGTATTTTTCTGGCTAATGCCACAATGGCTTTCTTCGTTCCTCTTCTTGCCTGTACTCTTAGAAGGAATCTCTTCAATTTTGAGCTCTTTACCCTGGTAATAGCTTGAGCAACCTGAACAAGCATTCTTCTTATGTGTTTTGAGCCCTGTTTTGTAATATTGCCTGTAACAAGCACATCTGCGGATTGGGAAACGCTCGGTACGAGTCCGCACCATGAAGCAAGCTGATCGCCAGTTTCAAAATCTTTATAGTTTCCGATTTCTGCCAGTACCGTTATTGCTGATGTTAATCCCATCCCCGGTATGGACATTACAATCTCTAAATCCTCTCTCAACCTCTGGATTCTGGTCAGGATTTCTTTGTCAAGTTTCTCGATTTCACCCTGAATCTTTTCAATCAGTCCAAGATATGTTTGTATCATGAAAACCTTTGCAGGGTCCAGGCTGTTTTTTATGGCCTCTCTTAACATCTGCTCTTTTTCAAGAATTTTTTTAGATGTTATCCCTTTCAGGATATTATCTATGCTCTTTCCTTCAAGTAAACCATTCAGGATTTGCATTCCAGACTTCCCAAAAATGTCTGATAAAACTGAGGAAATCTTGATGCACGATGATTCCAGTGCTTGATGAATCCTGTTCTTCATCTGAGTACGATTATTGACCAGGTTTTCTCGTGTTCGTGTTAATGTTCTAAGTTCCCTGTCTTCTCTTGGAAAAATTCTTGAAGGTTCTATCATTCCGTTGAGACATAATTGTGCAATCCATTCAGAATCTCGCATATCTGTCTTCCTCCCAGGTGTATGCTTGATCTTGTAGGCATTTGCTACGATTACATCTATGCTTCCTTCTAATGCTGTATATATTGGAACCCAATATACACCAGTTGATTCCACTGCAGCCTGTTCACAATTGTTATCTATGAGCCACTCCTTAAACTTCAAGATGTCATCGAGATTCATTCCAAATCTCTCTGTAGTTTTATTTCCATCTCTGGAAAGAATTGTGGCAACAAGGAATTTCTTGTGAATATCTGCTCCACAAACTTTTTCTTTTTGTTTTTCCATAACTCTCTATTCCTGATATGAGCAGTTATTATAATCCTCGTAGGGAACAATTTCCCATACGCGTTCAAGGACGCATTCATGCATACGAGAAATAATAATGGCTAGTTTTCACGACAGGATCTATGTCCCAAAATCCGTGCAGCCTTCACTGCTCATATCAAGGATATAAGAATCAATGATACCAATTAGGTTTTCATGGTTCATGCATGAGTCATTCGACTCATGCGCGTTTCCACGGATAATTTTAATCCGTGCGCATCCGTGTAATCCGTGAAAATCTTAAAGTGGAAAACATGATAGTAAAATTGAAAGAGAGCTTAAAATACCAGGTGAGCGACCTTTACCCGGGTTATTTTGCCTTCATCATGGCAACCGGGATAGTTTCAATCGCATCTTATTTGCAGGGAATGTCTTCACTGGCCAGGGCACTTTTTTTCATCAATATTTTGGGATACGCGGTTTTGTGGTCTCTCACTCTGCTTCGCCTCTTCTGGCACTTTCCCAAATTCATTTCGGATCTAACTTCCCACGTTCGCGGCCCGGGATTTTTTACACTGGTAGCGGGTACGTGTATTCTCGGGAACCAGTTTGTGCTTATTGCACAGGATTTCACAACTGCGATATCCCTTTTTTTTGCCGGAGCCGTTCTCTGGCTCATACTGATATATGCATTCTTTACAGCCGTCATTACAGGTAAATCAAAACCCGATCTTGGAACAGGGATCCACGGGGGATGGTTCATTTCTGTCGTAGCCACTCAATCTGTCGCTGTTCTTGGCGCCCTGGTCGCCTCCAGGTTTATTGGATGGCAGGAATATTTCCTTTTTCTCTCGCTGGTACTGTTCCTGGTCGGCTCCATGCTGTACCTGATAATCATAACTCTTGTCTTTTACAGGCTCATGTTCTTTAACCTTGCTCCAAAAGAGTTCATACCTCTTTACTGGGTGGATATGGGCGCCGCAGCTATCACAACTCTTGCAGGGGGAAGGCTTATCCTTGCTTCCGGAGAGTGGGCATTTTTGCAGGAGGTACTTCCTTTCCTTAAAGGATTTACCCTCTTATTCTGGGCAACAGCAACATGGTGGATCCCCCTTCTGTTAATTCTGAGCGTATGGCGTTACCTGTACAAACGGTTCCCTCTCGGTTACGATGCTCAGTACTGGAGTCTTGTATTTCCTCTGGGTATGTATACCACGAGCACTTTCGTATTTGCAGAGGCTACAGGGCTGGTTATTTTTTACCTGATCTCCCGGTATTTCATATATGCAGCTCTGCTTGCATGGCTTGCCACTTTTATCGGGATGCTTGGAAGGATTGTGAGGAAAGTTAATGGCCGATAGCCAAATCGCATTTGTCTGACGCATTGAAAGAGTTATTATCTGATAGTTCCTATCAATACTTTGGCATGGAGGATTAAGCATGGAAGATAAAAAGATAAAATGCATTGATTGTCACAAAGATTTCGTTTTTACAGCAGCAGAGCAACAGTTCTATGAAGAGAAGGGATACGATGCACCTAAAAGATGCAAGGATTGCAGGAGTAAAAGAAAAGCTGAAAAAAGAAGCAGCGGCTTTAGGCATTATTGAATTGCGGGAATTA
>DATCUE010000076.1:0-7226 GCA_036567605.1 Candidatus Methanoperedens sp.
CTCTGCGTCCTCCTCAAGAACGGTCTTTAGCGACGCCAGCCCGGTAGCCTTCGTAACCTTCGGAAAAGTTCCGCTTTTCTCATATACCTTGAGCCGTGCAGCATCCGAATACATCCTCGCACCGTGGAAAGTGATGCAGGTATCTTCACGTCTTTTTTCATTCACCCGCCTGTCAATCTCAGCAAGTTCAGTGTCGTCGAACTGGTAGAGGTTATGTTCTCCATGCCCGAAGAGGCGTGTATAGAGAATATTGGAATCAATAGCAGGCATTTCCCTTGACATATCGGTGCAATGTATTATTCCTAAGTCTCGCATCAGTCCAACCGTTCCCTGTCCCATGTGTCCCCGAATTTCCCAGGCCAGCCTCACACTTCCGAAATCAGCTGACAAGAACAAATCCCTGATATCTTTCAGCCTTTCATCGGGATTAAAGGACGGAGGTGTCTGTATGTGCAGGATTTCAGCCCTCAGTTCACTGCAAATATGCAGAGACTGAAGGAGTATTTCAAAACTAGCCTGACACGGAGCAAGCAGGTATTTATGAGTCAGGTCTTTGTGACAGCGTACCGAAAACATAAAATCCTCCGGCACTCTCCGTCTCCAAGACCTGACCATCTCAATTGAAGGCATTGAATAAAAGGTGGAGTTAATTTCCACAAAATCAAATGCCTTTGAGTATGCAGCCAGGGAGTCTATTCCCGGAACATTGAAGTATGCCCATCCGCCAGTACCGATGTGTAACATAGATATAACCATTAATCTGGAGGTAGATAATTATCGTGCATGGGGAACAATTAAGCTCAGCCCCTGCATCCAGGTCGACCGTGTACCTTCCGGTAGGCGGCTTCCCCTTCATAATCTTCACTTGATCTGTGACTTCTTTGAGAGAGAAGCATCGGCGCGGATGCACCCCCAAACGCCAAACGCCATTAAGGGAAAGGGAAATGTGGAAAGTACGGGAAAAAGCCAACGTCATCATTTTGAGAATTTAGTCCTTTTATAAATTCCAATTTCAGAATTCTGGCTATTCACTGTTTTTAATCTTTTATAATATGCATCAGGCAGACCAGTTTAATTAGGATTGTGTGGAAAGTTACTTTTGTCCAAAAACAATAGTAATAAGTCAATAAAACTCCTTAACCGAAAATCCATGTATAGAATTTATATATACTAAAAAACAAATAACATTATAAGGATTTCCAGCAAATGGAGACCTTAAGGGGGTTTAACTTAAGATGAAGCTATCGAGAACATACAAATCGAATGCATTGAGTTTAGACTTCAAAGGGGGAAATTATGGTAGATAAACAAATTACAATAAGTAAGGGCACATCCCTTGACGAAAAGGCTGTTCAAGAATTCAAGGCAAATCTGCGGGGCGAACTCATCAGGCCGGAGGATAGTGGCTACGATGCCGCCCGCAAGGTCTGGAACGGGATGATTGATAAGCATCCTGCATTGATCGTTCGCTGTACAGGGGTTGCTGATGTTATCAGTGCAGTCAACTTTGCCCGCATTAATAAGCTCCTGGTAGCCGTGCGAGGAGGAGGTCATAACGTCGCCGGGAACGCCGTCTGCGATGGAGGCATAGTTATTGACCTGTCGCGGATGAAGGGGATGCGTGTCGATCCGGCTGCCCGCACAGCCCGTGCTCAGGCAGGTCTGACGTGGGGCGAATTCGATCACGAGACCCAGGCGTTCGGTCTGGCGACTACAGGAGGTCTTATCTCAACTACAGGTATTGCAGGATTCACACTCGGTGGTGGTATCGGCTGGCTCATGAGGAACTATGGTCTCACCTGTGACAATCTCCTGTCAGCGGATATAGTCACAGCAGACGGCAAATTCCTGACTGCCAGCAAGACTGAGAACGCCGACCTCTTCTGGAGTGTTCGCGGCGGCGGCGGGAACTTCGGCATTGCCACTTCCTTCGAGTATCGGCTGCATCCTCTGGGCAAAGTCATCGGGGGTCTGGTGCTCCATCCCGCAGAAAAGGCGAAAGAAGTTCTACGGTTCTATCGCGAATACCTGGCTAAGGTTCCCGATGAACTCACTTCTATGGCGGCCTTCTTGACAGCACCTCCTGCTCCTTTTATACCTGAACATCTTCATGGCGCATCTGTTATTGGCATAGTAGTCTGTTACTCAGGAAGCATTGGGGAGGGGGAAAAGGTTGTACAGCCGCTGAGAGAATTTGGTCCGCCCCTTGTGGACATGTTAGGTCCAATGCCTTATGTCGCTTTGCAGGGCATGTTGGACGCTGCCTATCCTGCGGGTCTCCAAAATTATTGGAAAGCGGCATACCTGAAAAGTATCAGCGATAGTGCGATAGATACAATCGTCGACCACTCAGCCAGAATGCAATCGCCGCTGTCCCAGGTGCACGTCCAGCATATGCAGGGAGCGGTGAGCCGAGTTGGTGCTGATGAGACACCTTTCGGTAGCCGTGATGCGGCATATGTCCTAAATATCGTCGGGACATGGTCTAATCCTGAGGAGTCTGAGATGCATACCCGCTGGGCGCGTGAATTTTTCACCTCAATGGAACCATTCTCGACCGGCGGAGTGTATGTGAACTTTTTGGGTAATGAAGGAGAGAAACGGGTCATGGCTGCATACGGCCAGGCGAATTATGAGCGGCTTGTTGTGCTGAAGAATAAGTATGATCCTACGAATTTTTTCAGCCTCAACCAGAATATCAAGCCAAGGAAGTAATATGAAATTTGAGAAAAACGTGCCCCAATTTTTGTACCACGGTTATTGCTTACCAAACCCGATGCATTTGAGTATACAGTCATCTAATAGGCAATTGGTTCTGCATCCAATCCGTGGAGCCTACGCTTTTAAAATTTGCGCTATCTGCTGAGGATCCTCAAGAGCAGAAAAATGCCCAGCACCAGGGATGGTGAGCAACTTGGCGCGGGCAAGACGATTTTTTCTGTCTTCGCGTTCTTCTGGACGAGACCAGTCGCTTTCACCATACACCAGCGTAACAGGAACCAAGATACGTTCATAGAGATTGACCGCGTTTAACCAGCTTCGCCAATTTTTGAAGAGCAGGTATTCCATATTGCGATAACCCGGACGTTCTCCAGTGCGATTGAATTCAGAAAGTAGGTGATCTGGCAGTTTTTCTGCATGCACAAAACCGCCTGAAAGCAGAAGCTTGAGGATGCTGCGGATTTCCAGGGTATGAGACTTGAATACCCGAAAGAGACCAATGATATATCCATATCTGCTGCGGCGAATGCCGCCTCCGAACTTTTCGCCGTAGTCGTAGGGATTTAAAGCAAAGACCTGCGCAATGCGGTCTGGCATTTCGGCGGCCGCGGTCAGGGCTAAAACCGCTCCGATGGACTCACCTGCAATTACGACATTTTTCAAATCCAGCTTTTCGATAAAAGCGATGATGCTTTGGCGAAAGAAGAGTTCATCATACGCCGCGTTTTGAACAAGGGATGAGCGGCCGTGCCCCGGCAGGTCAACTGCGTAGATGTGGAAGTCGTTCTTAAGAAGCGGCACAAGTCCCTGGAAATATTCCAGTTGGGTGCGAAGAGTGTGGAGCAGGATGAGCGGCCTGCCTGTGCCGATCTCAAGATAGCGCAGTGAGACCCCGTTTTTGAGTTGTATTAATTTGATTTCACCGCCATCCTGCCAGATTGAGGTGTAATTATCCTCGTCCTGCATATTATGTGAATTGCTATTTTCCATAGTTTACCCCCATAAATTGTTTATGACAGATGAATATTTATATCTATCTTGTGAGGTTTCATACTGCCCCAGCAGGTTAACGGACACTAACATTAGTCTATCTTGGATAAAAATATTTTATAACTAATTTTGAACTTGCAAGTTTTAATTAATAAAATAATTGCTAAGAGCCTATCATTCCCCAACAACTTTCATCGTCCCTTTTTTAGCCACCATGCTCTTTGAAATCCATTTTCCAAAAGATTTTAACTATTGGTGTTGGCTGTGGTTGTTGTTGTGGAAGCATCCGCGCCGATGCTCCCACGCCAGCGCCAATGCCTAAGGAGGGGAAGGAGGGTGAGGGGGAAGGGTGAAGTCAATTTCAATAATAAATTTATGATGAGTTTGATCTGATTTCGATAATATACTTCTCACAATATTTTCAGACAGCATCAATTTGATATTCTGCGCCTAAGAGCCTACTCAACCACGACGGCAACCCCAGCATCATCATTTTGAGAAGTTTGTCCTTTTTCAAAACCCGAGTTTAGATAACCTGCTATCAACTTTTTAGAATTTTTTATAAATTATATAATATGCGAGCGGCAGACCAACCTATTTATACTTTTAAAACAATATTTATATTGCCTTAAATTAGAAAATAAGGCACTAAAATGTAGATAAAAATAAATGGAGATGTAAAAGATGAAAATAGTAGATATAAGTGCAGAAAATAACGGCAAGACAGGCGGCAAGAAAGAACTCGGGGCAGCAGAGAAATGGCTGTTCGATATAGAAAAAGGTGAAACAAGATTGGCAAGTCTATTGAACATGTCACCCGGACAACAGGGCATTGCTGAACTTAGCGAATTCAAGACTTACGGAAGCGATGCAGAAAAAAGCTATGGTCTTGATATAGCTCTGAACCGAGTTTTCATTCTCGGAAATATACCCCTTATTGCCAGAGGCAGAGAAGATAGAGTTATCATTCGAAAGCTCGAAACATTTTCACTGGAAATATATAATAAGGCTGATAAAAGGGGGATGGGAGCTAATCATATCGAAACTGTGAAAGCGAAACTCGCAGAAGTGCTGGCTTAAAGCTTTCAATTTTTTTTGGAATTTTATTTTTCATATGACCGGAGGTCAGGTATCATGACTAAGAATAATAAATTTGAAATGCAAAATGTAATCGAAAAAATACTTCTGAAGCATAACATCGATCCAACATCGGAGAGCTATTTTCTCAAACTCAGAATGCCAAACTATGACGATTTAGTTGTCGAAAAAGAAGGCGAACAGGTTCTTGTCGGGCATTACTACCATCATCCGAGCGGCGATCTGATTAGTGACCCTGTGTTTGCATTCGATTATAATGGAGGATATTGGTTTCCAGTACGAATCGAGCAGACATTAAGTGATACAATTTGCACTTTTATCGAAAATGGAAAACGGATGATTTACCCGGGTAGAATCAAGGAATTCAAATCATTCCAAAGAATGTTTGCCAGAAATATCAGGGAGCAGGGTTGGCTTGAAAATGGGGCGAAAATTACATGATAAAAGTCAAATCACTTGAAGTCAGGGAAATCGAATATTCCTATGATAAAAGACCAAAAATCAATGGCATGGAAGATGTTGTCGAAGCCGTTAAACCAATGATAGCAGACCCGAATAGAGAATTTTTCATCGCTTTATATCTGAACACTAAAAATGGCATATTGAAACAGGAAATAATCAGTATTGGAAGCCTGAACGCTAATATCGTCCATCCGCGAGAAATATTCAAGACGGCTTGCATGATATCAGCATCGAGAATAATCGTGGAGCATAATCATCCTTCGGGAGATCCATCACCAAGCAGGGAAGATATCGAAATAACGAAAAAACTATCTGAAGCTGGAAAAATGATGGATATCAAACTGCTTGACCATGTTATTATCGGGCATGATAGAAACTATGGTTTCAAGGAAAATGGCCAGATATGAAGACGGGGTGACATTATGGGAGATAGATCTCTATTAATCAACCAGCCATTCGCTCTCAGGCAACAAAATGGAGCCCCAGTATTCACGAAAATCAAAACGGAAATAATACCCCATAGTCAGGAATTCATCGAGAAATATGGTATATTTGAAAAAATGGGGTATAAGCTGGCGGATCGGAAAAAAAGAATAAGAACGGATTATCCTATAGATTTGAATAAACTTGAAAGAATAATAATAACGCCGAATGGAAAAGGATATCTGTCAACTTATTTTCTGGATTTTATGAAGGAATTTAAGGTTCCAATATACTTTGTTGATGGCAAAGGCATGGTTAATTCGTGTTTTATGCCGACATATTATAAGAAACCATCTTTGATTATAAAACAATGTGAAGCAAAGATCACAGGTAAGGATGTTGAGATTGCGAATTATATAATGACTCTGAAACTTGAGTCGCAGGGAATGAAACGATTTATTCCAGACCTTAAGAAAGCTAAAAATATAAGAGAAATAGTGTTTGTGGAAGCGAGAGCATCAAAATGGTATTTTGAGCAGTGGAATTTACCATGTAAATTTAACTGGACAGGCAGACATGGAAGAAACATGAATGTCAATGCGGTAGACCCTGTAAATACTGTATTGAATCTCGGGTATGGGCTTTTGGCTCAGGAAATGTCAGAGATTCTGCTGGAAAGGAGTTTTGAACTGTCAATAGGGTTCATACATTATAGTGAACAAAATCACTGGAATCGGCTTGCTTTTGATATGATCGAACCCAGCCGCATTTTAATAGATGAGGAAGTGAAGGATATGGTCACGGAATCAGTATTTGAACCTGAAGACTTCGTTTTTTCAAAGGATAGATCGCACATGATTCTTAAAGATAGACCTTTTGAGACAGTACTGGATAGATTCTTGGAAGTGCTGAATCCATTGGAATATAAGAGCCTGCCAATGATACGGAAAATTGAAAAAATGCTTTTGGATTCGCATATTGGTGATTAATAGGAAGTGGGATTATGTTTGGTAAAATTAGTGACGAAGAAAAAGAATTGGCCGTTCAATTTTTAATGGATAATATTCCAAAAGACTGCCTAAAGAAGGTTTGGATTGAGGTTCAAAATAAGGAATACTTCTGGTCGTTGTCATTGAATCCATATTTTGGGACGTACGTAAGGAATACCTTGAGAGAAGGTGGATTTGATTGGGGGCCTTTAGCCTTGGATGCTTTATGGAATACGCTTATCGAAGAAGCAGCTCGGGGAAACCCTATCTAATTCTTTCTTGTGATAGGCACGTCACGTCACGAACCTCGAATTAAAATCCGATAGGCATCGGCTTGTATACTCATGATGTTTGCATCACTTTTGTTTACCTTTGATTCTGATTTTTAATTTAGGCGCTTGTAAGTAATTTGAAATAAAGTTATAGGAATGTATTAAGATTCGTCGAAATATTTCAAAACAATTAGTTTTTTGCATGCAGGACATAATATAACATTATTGCATGAAACTAAATTAAACTTCAAATGACAAAATCGACATTCTA
>DATCUE010000077.1:0-6242 GCA_036567605.1 Candidatus Methanoperedens sp.
GATGGCAGGGTCTTTAACAATGATAACCTGCTCGGATATACCCAGAATGGCAATTTTACAACGAATCCTGAGAAATTAAGACCAGGACTTATTTCCCTGAACGGGACATATGATAAACAGCCATTTGAATTCTATTTTGAATTCCCAGGCAGCAGCCTGAATTATAAAAGAATGGAATTTTCAGTTCACACGGATGAGCTAAAAAGCGCTCTTTTTGATGCTTCGGTTCTTGATATCCCGGAACTCGAACATGAGGTTTTTAATCTTGTTAATGAGGAAAGGAGAAAAGGCGGGATAAAAACCCTTAAATGGAACGACAGGGTAGCGCGAATAGCAGGGGATTACAGCAAAATACTTTCTATGGAGGGATTCCATCACAAAGATGTGGAGGGGAAGGACGCAGGAGACAGGTTAAAAGAGAACAAAATATTTTATACTGTAGCTGCTGAGAACCTTTATATGCTGTCAGGGCTGAACGGTTCTATAAACATCAGCAAAACCATAGTGGATGGGTGGATGAGCAGTCCCGGACACAGATCGCCCATCATGGACAGGGACGAGCTGTTCAGCGACGGCGCAGTGGGAATATATTGCGAAAAGAAGACCTGTTATGCGGTGATGGTTTTTGCAGGTATGGAACATAATGAGAATATAGAATTGAATCCGGGTTATGTTGCATTCAGGTATTTATATGACCCCACATATCCGTTCGATTTTGATGTTCCTGTATCTATAGACATCGATTCGTCGGAATATATTGATATTTATCTTGTATCAGGGAAAGAACAATATGATAATTTCCTGTATAACAGGAATTATAATTCCATTTTTGAAAATAAGCAGACGCGGGCGTTCAGCCAGAAAGTTGTTGCAACAAAAGGGGAGGGCATAATAATCCAGTCGGGAGATAAAAGCGCTAAAATAAATATACATTTCAGGTATTCATAAGATTCACCTGTCTCCCATTAACCCATACAGTATTTTGAAGAGGGAAACTATTTAAATTAGTTTCCCTATAGATAATACAATGATAAAGAGAGAGACATGGATTAAGATAATAAAAGATTTCTATGAGTTCAAATTGCCTGAACTGGTGGAGAGGGACATCGATATCTCAGAACCTCCGATAAGAAGAGCAATTTCAATCATTGGCCCGAGACGAGCAGGTAAAACATATCTTATGTTTCAGGTCATGAGGGGTCTTATTGATAAAGATACAGAAAAAAAGAGGCTCCTTTATATAAACATGGAGAGTGACCTGCTCATAGGTTGCGGATTATCTGATTTAAGGAGCATGCTTGAGCTTTTTTTTGAAATCTATCCTGAAAACAAAAACGAGAAGGTTTTTTTATTCCTTGATGAAATCCAGATAATTCCTGGATGGGAAAAATTTGTTCGCTCAGTAATGGACACCGAAAACATCCAAATATTCATCAGCGGGTCATCATCAAAGCTTCTCTCAAAAGAAATAGCTACAAGTTTAAGAGGAAGGACAATTCCTTATTATGTTTATCCTTTCAGCTTCAGGGAATTTCTTAGAGCTAAAGGATTTAAAATTGAGACTTATCTTTCCTCATCGCAAAAAAGTCTTATCCTTAACCATCTTGATAAATTCTTAAAGGGGAGCTATCCCGAAGTCGTTTTTTTCGAAGAAGAAAAAGAGAAAATCCTGACAGAAATATTGGATGTTACGATTTACAGGGACGTGGTTGAGCGTTTCAAGGTAAAAAATATCAAGGTCTTGAAGTTGCTTCTGAAAAACCTGATAGCTTCCGCATATTTCTCAGTTCACGGATTTTATAACTACCTTAAGTCACTTGGAATTAAAGTCAGCAAAAACACGCTTTACAGCTATATCGATAATTTTTCAGATGCAATGGTTCTATTTACTCTGAGAAGGTATTCTGAATCCTATAAAAAGAAAGAGCAGACAATCCCAAAACCTTATTTTGTAGATAACGGCTTGCTTGTCATCAACGGGATTGAGAGTAAAGGCAGGCTTATGGAAAATGTAGTTTTCTTAGAGCTTATAAGGAGAGGGTTTACTACAGAAAATAACCTGTTTTATTTTAATCCGCAAAAAGAAGTTGATTTTGTTTTGAAGGAGGGAGGAAAAATTGCCAGATTGATACAGGTATGCTATGATATTGATGATTTCAATACAAAAGAACGGGAATTGAGTGCGTTAGCGAAAGCAGGTGAAGAATTGAAATGCAGTGATCTACTTGTAATAACTTATGACTATGAAAGGGTCGAAAAATATAAAGGCCGAGAGATTAAGTTTGTGCCACTATGGAAATGGCTGTTAGGATAATCGTCTATATGGTGTCAAAGAGGGAAAGTTCTTCCTCACGGTCGTAGAATTTGAAATTAGCATACACGATATGTAATATACATTACATTTTATATTAAATTAATCTTTCATAGCCTTTTCCAGACCGTCCATAGCAACCTTATTCAGCTGCCGTGCCCTCTTCTCCGTTTTCCCCTCTGAAAAAATCCTGACCTTCGGCTCGGTACCGCTTCCTCTGATGAGGAACCAGCCGTCAGAGTAGTCCGCCCTCACGCCGTCCATATCCGTGATGCTCTCATAATCATCAGGTATTTCCTGCTTCAACCTGTCCATCAGCACGTAGATGTCAATACCAGCGGGCAGTGTCTTTGCATCCTTTATCTGGTGATATTTGGGATATGAGGCAACAAGGTCTGATAGACTGATATCCTCTCTGGAAAGTATCCCTGCCATCAATCCCGCAAGCATCGGGCCTTCGCGGCTCCATTCGAGAAGCACAGAGCCGTGCTCTTCAAGGCCAACCTGCGCGCCGCACAACAGTTTTGCCTGCGCAAGGTATGGCTCGCCAACGGGTGTGTAAATGACTTCGGCTCCAAGTGTCCTTGCAACATCTTTTATGACATTTGAAAATGCGATCGTGACAGCGATTTTTTTTTCTTTATCATTGTTTTGCTTTAGTATTTTGTCCGCGATAATCGCAGCAGAAACGTCACCCTGTATGAACATTCCTTTTTCATCCACGAATGCCGTCCTGTCCCCATCACCATCGTGCGCTACACCCATATCCGCTTTTTCAGACTTTACGAGATTTTTGAGTTTTTCAAGATTGGCATCTATGGGTTCAGGATTTCTTTCTCTGAACATGCCGTCATATTTACAATTGAACCTTGTTACACTATGACCTAATCTTTCAAGGGCTTCGGGGGTTACAGATGACGCAGAACCGCCGCCGCCATCAACAACTATTTTCATGGGTGTTGATGGAAAGATTTTTTTTGCATACTGGATTATATGTGTTCTGTACCTCTCGCTTGCGCCGTCGTCGTTTGACCTTTTTCCTTTTTTTGCCGTCTTCTTGAGGTCGTCAGAATATATTCTTTCAAGAGCGAGGTCTTCTTCCGGTGAAAATCCCATCCCGCGTTTGCTCAAACATTTTATGCCATTATATTCAGGCGGATTATGCGAAGCTGTTATCATCACACCCGCATCCGCCAGTCTTGCGACCTCCAGGGAAAGTGTATTCGGCGTGATTATACCGAGGGTAAGTGCGTTGCATCCATATTCTATGATTCCACCTATCAGCGCTTCCTCGAGCATATCAGAGGAGATTCTCGGATCTTTCCCTATCGCTATGGTTTTTCCCGCTCCCAGATATACCGCCAGGGCTGCACCAACACGATTCGCTTTTTCAGCCCCGATCCCTTCATTGACTATCCCCCTGAAACCGAAAGTCCCGAAAAGTTTCTTTTGTTTTCGGATTTTCTTATAATCATCGAATTTCTTAGTGAATCCTTCGCACGCCATAACTCTTGAATAACGCTGTAAATGTATTAAAGATAACTGCGATTTTGTTACGGGCTTTTGCAAACATACAAAAATAATACCAAAACATTTAAAACATAAAAGAACACTATTTAGCGAAGGTGATATCGAATGAACGGAAAGGATTCGAAGGTTCCTATATATATAGCGATTATAATTGCCCTCTTACTTGTGGGCGCAGGAGGTTATTTTCTTTTAGGAGGGCCATCAGTATTGCCGATCAAGAAACCGGAAGTAACACCCGGTGAGACACCGACAGTAACTGAGGCTCCGGCAACTCCTTCTTCCACAGAACCCACACCGATAGCCACGGCTCCCGTCCAGGCACAAACTATCAAATGTGAATTATGTCATACAAATGCCAATACACTAGCTCCACACGTGAACGGCGGAAAACTTTGTATAAACTGCCACGGAAGTCAGGTTCACAATATCCATATCGGGTCCGGGACTGTCGATCTGAAATGTGACACATGCCATGGGCTCCCGCCCAATATAAGGGTTCCGACAGTTGAGAAGGGAGAAGGCCCGGGTCATTATAGCGTCTGCGAACAATGCCATGCCGCACCACCCAATTCGCTTCAGCCAAGCAATGGCGACCTGATAGTAATACACCTGTCGAGGACGAAATACTGTACAAACTGCCATGGCACTGATATCAGTGAGATCCATGCGGCATCGATTACCAACGCGACTAAAAAGTAAATAAAGGGATCAAAGAATCCCTTTCTTTTAATTTTTTAATAGTATTTCTCTTAGATAGGTTTTTATGGGATTTTGGTGGCTTTCAAAGCTATCTGATTTCTCTTTCATATCCGCAACATTATTATAATTAATATACCATAATACCAATATAAAACACAAAGAGCCCAAAATGACACATTTTGAGGAATTCGCAAAGGTTTGCTCAAAGATCGAAAGTATTTCAGGTTCTCTTGAAATGACCTCCATAGTAGCTGAATTCCTAAGATCGGTAGATGATGAAGAACTTGATATCGCAACACGTTTTATCATGGGTCGGGTGTTCCCCGTCTGGAACGAAAAGGAACTTGGAATCGGACCGAGCCTGCTTTATTCTGCCATTTCCAGGGCATCCTCTGTCGCTGTTAAACGCATAGAAGAATTCGTGAAGGAAACGGGAGATGTTGGGCTGGCGGCTGAAAAAGCGCTTAAATCGGGAAAAGCCCGGTTGAGCTTTTTTTCAGAGGAAGAACTTACAATAACTGATGTATATTCGAGATTCCAGAAGATTTCGCAGCTTACCGGAAAAGGTTCACAGGATGCGAAAATAAAGAACCTCCAGTATCTTTTCGGGTCAGCCAGACCACTGGAAATCGTATATCTTGCACGTTTATCGATTGAAGAATTACGCATAGGTGTGGGTGAAGGAATAGTGAGGGATGCGATTGCAGAGGCCTTTAATGTATCTTCTGAACTGGTTGAGCGCGGAGTTATGCTTACAAATGATTTTGGACTCGTGGCGTATACAGGGAAAAAAGAAGGGGAAGAAGGTCTTCATGAACTTGGTGTTATGCTTGGAAGACCCCTTAAAATGATGCTTGCACAGGTCACGCCGGGTATAAAACAGGCAATAGAGGATATGGGAACTGTGGCCGTGGAATGGAAATTTGACGGTGCGCGCGTCCAGATACACAAGGTCGGTAAAGACGTAACGATTTACTCGCGAAGGCTTGAGAATGTTACGTCATCACTTCCAGATATTGTTAAATCCGTGAAGTCAAGCGTCTTTGCTGAAAATGCAATTCTTGATGGGGAAACCGTTGCACTGGGGAAAGATAAAAGACCGATGGCATTCCAGGAAATCCTGCGGCGTTTCAGGCGGAAATACGAGGTGTCTGCAACAGCACTTGAAATCCCGTTATATCTCAATCTTTTTGATATTCTTTATTTAAACGGCGAGAGCCTCATTGACCGGCCGCTGTCCCTGCGGCGGAAAAAGCTTGAAGAAATTTGCGATAAGAGCATTATTGCAGGGCAGGTGGTTACGGATGATCAGGCTGGCATTGAAAAAATCTATAAAGAGGCTCTTGCAGCCGGGCATGAGGGAGTAATGCTAAAAAATCCGGATTCATTTTACACTCCGGGAAAAAGAGGAAAGAACTGGCTTAAATTAAAGCCGATCATGGAAACGCTGGACCTCGTGGTCGTCGGGGGTGAATGGGGAGAGGGAAGAAGGGCGAATTTCATTGGCTCTTACCTGCTGGCATGCCGCGATCCTGATACCGACAGGTTTCTTTTAATCGGGAGGGTTGCGACAGGAATAACGGATGACCAGCTTCTCGAATTAACGAATATATTCAAAGAACTTATAATTTCAGAGGAAGGCATTCATGTTGACTTTGAACCGAAAATAGTGTTCGAGGTCGCTTTTGAGGAAATACAGAAA
>DATCUE010000078.1:0-9506 GCA_036567605.1 Candidatus Methanoperedens sp.
TTTTACATCTATCAAGAGTGTTTAATGTCAGGATTGGGGATGATTGGGTGATCTCTGAGATTCCAAAAAAAACTCGTCTACTTATTGAAAAATTGGAGATTGATTTGAGTATTACGTAAAAGAGGAAGAGTTACGGTTTAAAGAATTCAGCAGCGATGAGGGAATGGTGAGAGGGCGGTTGTTATTTTTAGGTGGGTACATACTTACTTTTATGGAGTATATCCAGATCGGGAAGGAACGGCCAAAATACAGATTCAATCTCTCAGACGGGAAAGGCGATATGATATTCAGATATGATAATGCGGCACACCATAAAGAAATACCTACTTTTCCGCATCATAAACACGTAAGTACTGCGGTTAAACCTTCCAGAGAGATGGGTCTTGCCGAAGTATTATCTGAAATAGAGAGTTTGATATTGACAAAAATTTGACACCTGAGCCTGCGAAAATTTCCGATAAAATTCTCCATAGCAAAAACGGGAGCGCCTCTCATCATGCCGCCAGAAAGGTGAAACATGCACTCTAATCACCGCGAAAGATGCAAAGATCGCAAACTATAGACGCAATTTCTTTGCGCCCTTTGCACTCATTGTAATGAGATTACCCCCAACGCCCCGGACGGACTACCCGTAGAATCCATTCCTCTAAAAGCACATCTCTGCCTACCATATCTCGAACGCGGCGCGCCCAGATTGAAGTTTTTCCTTCTGGCAGGCGCCCGCCGGCGGTGGTTTTTTGGATGTCTCAATGTTTTAAAATCCGCTTATATGTTTAACAAATTCCAAACTTTTTATTTTTTGATAAAGTTTGCTGTCGGCAGTAACAGAAGTAAAGCCAATTTCATTTGCCAGCGCCGGATAGAAAGCATCGTAAACCGTAATCTTATATTTGAAAGCCATCGTTATTGATGATTTTATGACTCTTGGAGTCGGCACAATAATACTGATTCCCATATCAAATAACGAGTTTACCGCTTCAATAACATCTTCTTCATTGTAATTCGGATTAAACCGAAGGGCATTCGAAACTTCATAAAGTATAAGGTCAGGAGCAGCAAGTTCATACGTTCTCTTAAAGAAATTATCCCTTATCTCGATAGCTTTTTCGGTAAATTCCTCTTCAGAAAACCATTTGACAGCGACCGAGGCATCCACCACAAACATTTTTTTCACTTACGCCGGTTCCGCCACTTTCTAATTTCTTCAGTACCTTTCCAGTGTTTAGATTTGCCCCTTAATCTATCCTGTACTTCCATCGCATGCATCATCCTGTCTTTATCCCTGACTCTGGCACCAACCATGATCTCAAGCCTTTTCTCAATTATATCTAAGGTATCTAATTCTTCTTTAAATTTCTGCTTCTGCATCAATTAATATAATGGTCTATAATACTATCTAAGCTTTATTATATAACTTTTGAAGAATTTTATTAACAATGCTCTACTTATCGATTAAAACTAAAATGACAAGTTAGTGATCTGGAGCGCTTCCCGCTTTCGGCGGCGCCGCCAGAGTAGGCGACAAGCCAGCCTCCCCCTATAAGAACGGCGCGCCCAATGTCTGTGAGGCCGGGCGGCGCTTCCAAGTGCGGCGCTTTATGGCAGTCCGGAATCTTAATAAGATATTTCATGCACTCCAATCATCGCGAAGGACGCAAAGCCGCAAAGCGGAGAAGCAATTTATTTGCGAACTTCGCATTCTTTGCGGTGAGTTTACTTCCCAACTTGTTAATACTTAATACTGATGCGCCGGAATACGCTCATCCGATGGAAAGCTGAAAGGGAAATGGTTCCGGCAGAAAACGCTTTCGAATATAAGATGGACAGGTTGGGGAGTGGGGGTTAGTGTATTAAAAAAGAATTTGACCTGCCCATCAGCACCCACCATTCTTCCATCGTATATAAATCTATCTTCATGCATCTGGGAATCATTGAGCAATCTCTTTATACAGCAACCTCGCTTTAAAAAATATGCCTTGCAACCTCCACCGCGCCAGATGCATTATCGAAGGTCTGGAAACAGACCATGATACAAGAGAGAACATGGTCAGTGCATTCAAGCGCAGGATAGAACTCTCAGGCAACAGTATCTACTTTTTCAGGGAGCCTTTCACACCAATATCCCTGACTGGCACGGATTGTTCCCTTAAATGCCTGCACTGCAATTCGCATTACCTGCGTCATATGCTGGATGGATCTTGCGATAAATTCTTTTCCCAGGCGTGCAAACTGGCCGAGAAAGGCGAAACCGGAATACTTCTCAGCGGCGGAAGCGAACCTGATGGAAGCGTCCCCACATACAGATTTGCAAACAGTATTAAAAAACTCAAAATGAGCACAGGGCTCAAGATCAGTGCCCATACAGGCATCGTTGATGGTTCGCAAGCACTTTTGCTCTCCGGTTATCTTGATATGGCGCTTGTAGACGTGATAGGTGATGACAGGACCATACATGAGATACTGGGACTTGATGCCTGTGTAAGAGATTATGAAGAATCGCTAAACCTTCTCTCATCTGCCGGGATACCGCTTGCCCCGCATATCATTGTGGGCCTGCAGGAAGGCCAGTTGAAAGGAGAATGGAAAGCTCTTGAAATAGTCAAAAAATTCAAACCCGAAGCAGTGGTTATAGTTATATTTATCCCGACAAAAGGTACACCTATGGAAGAAGTGGCTCCGCCTGCGATCGGGGACGTGGCCAGGGTGATAATAAAGGCCCGTGAGATGTTCGATGTCCCGATATCATTAAGCTGTGTGCGCCCTGGTGGCAGGTACCGCTCAATGCTTGACAGGTATGCCATCCTGTGCGGGATTGACCGGATCGCGGTTCCTTCAAGAAGCGCCTATGCGACCTGCAAGGAACTCGGATTGAATATCATTGAGATCCCAAAAATGTGCTGCTCTTATGGCGTGGTAAAATGAAAAAGATAGCAAGCCATGAAAACGTTGAAATTTTTGCGCCCGGCAATTCAAGATTTTCCTTCTTGAAAAGCCCCTATGCAGCACATAAGACCGGAAGCGCAGTCGATATATATTATGGAACTTTTGGAGGTGAAGCCGCATCTCCTGCGGATGGAAAAATAATCGATATCCGGAGTTTTGATGCGCCAACTCCCTTTAAGGGCAGGAATTCAAAGGAATATATTATAGCTCTGCAGCATGATTCGCATGCCATCAAGATTCTTCATGTAAAACCAGACGTCTCTGTCGGTGAAAATATTTCAGCTGGTGATAAGATCGGGACTTTCATAAAGAACGGTTATTTCATTTTCTGGAACGACCCTGTGATGCATGTCGAGGTCAGGCCCCCAGATGATTACCTGCGTGCTTCTAATGTTTTGCGCCTTACGCCTGAGATCGAATGGAGCTCACTTTCTTTTTCGAAAACTCTTGAACTTGAATGCAGGGTTGAAGAAATAAAAGACAACTATTCTTTTCTTTCCACGGTTTCAGCGGATTACGATACATGCGGCCACGTCGAAGGATTTGCGATGGATGGCGGGTTTCTTGACGGGTATGTTCCTTCGAATCATGAAGGGGGATTTTTTGGTCTTATCAGGCCGGCGGGATTTTTTCATCCGGGGGTATCAAAACTTGAAATAACAGTAAGGGATAGAGAAGTTGAATGTGCAGGCCTTGCTTTTTGCCTTTCTTTCAATGAGCCGAGAATCAAAGTGATACCGAAAAAATACGGAGATGAATTTTTTTCAATAGGTGACAATGTGAACATCAGGATACAGGTTCAATAAATACTTATTAATCAGGGTTTTCGTTCAGCATTTATTCTCTCTGCGGTTCTGTAAGCATCATATATATTGAACGCCCAGAACAGAGGCAATAAAATAAATCCTATCAATACAAACATCAGCAGAAAAAATATCCCGCTAATAAACATGAATATCAATCCTTTTAATATTTCTCCATTGTAAACCTGCCCAAGACCCGGGATAAAAAACGAAGCTATTGCTGCAAGTCCTGGATTTTTTATTTCAACCGGAACTGCCTTGACCCGCACGCCACATTTGGGGCAGATCTCGGCTTTTTCATCGATTTCGCTGCCGCAATTGGAACAATACTTAACCATAATCTCGCCAGTACTTTTACAACCTTTCTATATATAAAATATCCGCGCATATGGTTTTCTCCGGCGCTATGTGCCCTCCTTTCTGAGCCTCTCCCTCAGCACATCCGCCGCAGTTGAGAGATCAGTATCATAAAGGTCTTTTATCTTTGAATTGTAAAGGAAAGTATAGATTTTCTTTAATTTTGCCTCTTTCCTGTCTTTCAACATTGTATTTTCAGGCGCCAGGAGGACATTAAAATCCTGAGAATGGGTTAATATGAAACTCCTCAGTTCCTCTGCGGTCTTGATACCAGGCAAAAGCCCGAGCATCCAGATTATGGGCGGGCCCCTGGTTTTGCGCTGCTTCGGGCCGTCATGGATATACAGGCCGAAACGGAAATCTTTTTTTTCAAGTATTGCAGTCAATGTCATAGCACCTGCGCCGCTGCATACTTCCACTTTTTCACTGACGACCGAATAGCCTGCTTTAGCCAGTTCCTCCCCTGCAAATTGCAGGAGCGAAAGTTCGTATTCCTGCTCCGGGACGTCCCAGTAATCGCTCATGGCATCAAGCAGGTATCGATGGATATTTATACCTATCTTCAAATCGTAAGAGCCATGAAGGCTTACGAATTCGAATTCCCTGAAGACAGGTATTACCTGAAAAACCATGTGTGGCTAAAACCTGAGAGCGGGATTATCATGATCGGCTTGACCGAACTTGGCCAGTCTCTTTCGAAAGGTATAGTGCATATAGACCTTCCCGAAACCGGGGAATCAATAAAAAAGGGAGATACACTTGTGGCGTACGAGACCATAAAAGCTGTATCGCAGATAACCCTTCCCTTTGACGCCAAAGTCATGGAAGTGAACGGGAAACTCTGGGATGATCCTAATATCATCAACGGCGACCCGTACGGTGAATGGATTGTAAAGATAAAGGGCGAGTTCAACGAGCGCCTGTTGATGAACGTGAACGATGCCGTGGAATATTACAGCAGACTGATAGCGAAAGAACGGGAGCGGTATGCAGAATAATATAGTTAAGAACCTGGCATATTTAATTTTTGCTTCCTAAGCCAGACTTGACTAATTCTTCAAGAAGCCGCATATTTTATTGCATCTTCGACGGTTTCCACTTCAAGTACTTCGATTCCCACATCCCCGACATCGCTTTTCTGCCCCGATGGCACAAGAAAGAGGACAGCTCCATTATCCTTTGCAGCCATAGCCTTTGCCCGCGCTGCACCAATTCTCCCTATTGTATGGTCTTCATTTATAGTTCCGGTTATCAATACCTCTTTTCTTATGGTCTTTCCCTCCATTGCGGCTATCGCAGCCAGGGTTATTGCCGTGCCAGCGCTTCCTCCGGAGATTATCAAACCCTGCGCTTCAACGGGCGATTCAATATTGATCTCAACATCTTTATCACTAAGGCTTGTACGCGTGACCTCACGCGCGACAAGAATTGCGATCTGGACCGAGGATTGTAGGGTCTCATCATATCGCACGTTGGCTATGTTGGGATATAGATTGCCCTTGCCGCTTTTTATTATGACTTCAAGAGGGATCACGTGACCCTTGTCGTTTTCATCTACCGCCAGGACGTAGTACTGGCTTCTGGCCACAGTGGTAAGGCTTATGATCTCCTTTTCAAGTTTTTGACGTGTTTGCGTCTCATTTTTTAATAGCTCTTCTTTTACCGAGAAATTCTGTCTCAGGCCTGCTATGCTTTTTTCAAGCTGGGATCTTTCTGTCTTCTGATTCTCCAGGCTATCCGAAAGGCTGCTGATGGTTTTCTCCTGGAGAGTTATTTTTCCGAGGTTGTAATATGCGAAAAAGGATGAACCCACCAGTAATACTGAAAGGATTATTATTATTATTTTTTGCAGCCTTGTGTTATCCAGCATTTTTTCCCCATCCTTAATTATACATCCCGATGTAAAAGTCTTTTTGATGGTTTCATCAAAGATCAATTTCAGGTATTTCAAAAAGAACATGCAAAGCATCGCAGCCCTGCTGCCTCTTATCCACGACTCGGACCTTGCATGTAAACCCGTGGACGGCATCATGATTTACAGCTTTGCAACACCACAGGCAGCTTCAATTTTCCGGGAAGTGGGGCGATCAGGTGCAAATTCCGTATTCATAGCAGGAGGGCCGCATCCATCGGCGCGCCCGCAGGAAACCCTTGGGTTTTTCGATTATGTGGTCATCGGTGAAGGTGAGGAGACGCTTCCTGAATTAATCGATGCACTGCAAAAAGGCCGGGAGGTCTCTTCTGTAAAAGGCATCGCATTTAAGAAAAATGGAAAGATTATTTTCACGGGAAAAAGAGATAACATAATCCTTGATAGTTATCCGCCTTTTAATCCCGCGGTCTTGCATACAAGCATTGAAATCACAAGGGGATGCCCTTTTAACTGTTCATACTGTTCAACTCCGTACCTGTTCGGCCGCAGGATGAGACATCGAAGCATTGATATCATTTCAAAATATGCAAAATTTTTAAAAGATGTAAGGTTCACTTCCCCGAATGCTTTTGCCTATGGGTCAGATGGCAGACGTCCCAGGATTGAAAAAATAGAGGCCCTTCTTTCCGCCCTGTCCCATGACAGGATATTTTTCGGCACATTCCCATCCGAGGTCAGACCTGAATTCATAAACGAAAGGCTTCTTGAACTTGTATCCGAGTATTGCGCAAATACGACGCTCAGTATGGGTGGGCAGTCCGGGAGCCAGAGAATACTTGATCTGATAAACAGGAACCACACTGTTGAGGACATAATAATCGGCGTCGAACGATGTCTGCAACACAGTTTTACGCCCGTTGTAGATTTCATATTCGGTCTGCCATTTGAGACAGAGGATGACCAGCATGAAACACTGCGATTGATAAAATGGCTCACGGGAAAAGGGGCAAAAGTACATTCCCATTATTTTATGCCCCTTCCGGGAACTGCGTTTGAAAATTCCAGCCCATCCCCGTTGTCGGGAATGGTCAACAGGGTAATGGGTGAACTTGCGCTTCACGGAAAAACCAGCGGCAGATGGTCGAAAGCTTGATTTCAACTCTTTTTTTTGGCAATTCTTGCTCTAACCAGCCTTATTTCCCCGTACGAAAAATTATCCCCCAGTCTTTCCTTTATTGGCTTCAGGCTCTCTCCCCCCAGTTCAAGTACAACTTTTGAGATCGTATCCATCTTGTCCTTCTTAATGAACTTCTCGATAGGGATATTTTCCCCCGAAAGGATTAATTTTTCAATATGGGCATAGATTGTATTTAAAGATAAATTCCTTTTTAATGTGATCTCATCAAGATCCATATCCTGATTTAGCATTTCCAGAGTCACATACTCGCTTGCCCGCTTTTTGACTGGCTGACTGCATGGACTATTTTTCTCACAAAACCTGCGGATTTCTCCTGTGAAAATGGCGCCGTATCTTTCAAGCTTCTTATCTCCTACGCCTGTGATCTTCCTGAAATCTTCGGGAGTGCATGGGCGGCGAAGAGCCATCTGCTTCAGACTGGCATCATTGAAGATCATGTACGGTGGGTAATTTTCCGCGTCGGCAAGTGTTTTCCTCAATATGCGGAGCGCCTCGAACAATCCCCCATCCTCGGTACCATATTCTTTTGCTATCGGTTCTTTGGCTTCCCTTGGCTTTACCAAGAATGTCTTCTCGTTTTCTGCATCGCTCCCCGACAGCATATCCCTGCTCTTCTGGCACAATTTCAGGACCGGATATTCGCCTTCCAGCCTGAGATAGCCGCGCCTGAGGAGTTCCCTCATGAATCCATGCCATGTTTTCTTTGGCAGGTTTTTCCCGGAGCCGTATGATCTCAATGAGGCATGACCGTTATTCAGGATGCGGCTGCTTTTACTTGCCGTGAGCACGTCTATGCAATAGTTTATTCCGAACATTTCACCCAGTTCTTCAACGCAGGAGAGGATGGTCAGTATCTCGCCTGTTGCTTCCGTTTCATCCTGCGGCATGAGGCAGTTATCGCAGCCACTGCACTTTTTCTCTTTATATTCCTCACCAAAATAACCCAGGAGCAGATTCCTGCGGCACGCGGTTGTTTCGCAAAAATTTATGATGTCGTTCAGTTTATTATGCGCTATTTGCCTTTCTTTTTCATTTGCCATCTGGTTGATAAAATACTCTATCTTCTGCCTGTCTCCGTAACTGTAGAAAAGCACGCAATCGCTCCTCAACCCATCCCTGCCGGCGCGTCCTGTTTCCTGGTAGTAGGCCTCAAGGTTTTTGGGAAGGTCATGATGGATAACAAAACGTATGTTGGGTTTGTCGATACCCATACCGAAAGCGATAGTGGCGACAAGTACCTCCACATCGTCTTTTATGAACATTTCCTGGTTCGTGGACCTGACATTTGCTGAAAGACCTGCATGATATGGCAGCGCCCTGAACCCTGCAATTTTAAGATTCTCTGTGAGAGATTCAACGCTTTTCCTGCTGTAACAGTAAATTATGCCCGACTCGCGGGGCTTTGTTCTTAAGAACTCGACTATCTGCCTCAATGCGTCATGTCTGGGTATGACGTGATAGAAAAGGTTCTCCCTGTTGAAACTGGCAATATATTTTTTACAGTCCTTAAGATCAAGCTGGTTGATGATATCCTCCCTGACTTTCTGTGTGGCAGTGGCTGTAAGGGCAATTATAGGAACTTCGGGAAATGACGAGCTTATGATTTTTAGCTGCCTGTATTCAGGCCTGAAATCATGCCCCCATTCAGAGATGCAGTGGGCTTCATCAATTGCGAAAAGGTTTATTTTCAATCCCTTCAGGAAGGAGAGGAAAGAAGGAATCGTGAGTCTTTCAGGCGCTATATAAAGCAACCTGATCCTGTTCTGCAACAGGGCTGATTTTATTTTTGCGATATCTTCGTAATTCAATGAACTGTTTATGTATTCAGCAGGGATGCCGTTTGATTTGAGGCTGTCAACCTGGTTTTTCATCAGGGAAATGAGAGGTGAGACTACTATCGTCAATCCCGAAAACAACAGGGACGGGTACTGGTAGCACAGGGACTTTCCACCTCCTGTTGGCATGAGCACAAGTACATCGTTGCCTTTCAGGACATCAAGTATGATATCCTGCTGGAGCTGCCTGAATTCGGAATAGCCGAAGTAGCGCCTGAGTAATTGCTTATCGATGCCCGGGGCTGTGATATCTTTTTGTACTTCGGATTTTACCGGCTTTTCAATGATTTTCAATTTCGGGCACAGGTCAAAAAGTCCCTCATCTTTTAATCCGCATCTGCCGGACGCCTCGCATGTGATGCAAACCTGCATGAGAACTATGGACAATTACAATTGAGATAACGGTTTCCATTCGGTCTTTTCAAAAACAAAAGTTTTTAGCCCTTCATGTGCTATATAAAGATGATTTATATGTCATAAAATTAAATAAACAATGA
>DATCUE010000079.1:0-5794 GCA_036567605.1 Candidatus Methanoperedens sp.
GGATAAATTAGATGGAAGGGAGAAAGAAGAGGTTCTTTCAGAGGTCCAGAAAATAAGCGGAAGCATGAGGTTCCCGACTATCGTGATCGGCGACAAGGTAATAGTCGGGTTTTATGAGGATAAATTGAAAAAGGCTCTCGGTCTATAATATGCCCTTCGAACAACTACTCAAAGGCTCAGCAACAGCAAAAATACTGATGTTCTCTGGGAATACCAGGATATGGACCTCACACTCACTGATATCGCAGATGAGGCCGGCATCCATTACACAACCCTCATGAAAGCCCTGCCGTTGCTGGAAGAACTAAATATGGTCACTATGACCCGGCAGGTAGGGAATGCCAAGCTGTATCAAATAAACAAGGATGATATCGTAGTGAAAAGGCTTATTAAATTCCTCAACAAATTGAATATACGGCTGGCAGAACAGGAGGCCTCCAGACAGGGAATTGCCGTCCATGAGAAAGAAATGGTACTTGCATTAAAAAGAAATAACGGAGTGGAACACGGATTGCACGGATTACACGGATGGGCACGGATTAAAAAATGAGGTGTTATGAGAACAGTTGAAGAAATGTTTGCCGACATGAAGAAAATCGCAGACGAAGAAGGCTACCGCTTCAATCCAGACCAGCAGGAACTTGACGACATCCTCGACGGCCTCTGGGAGAACGAGCACAGGTACGGATATCCCTCATGCCCGTGCAGGATAGCAAAAGGCGTACTGGCCGACGACATGGATATGATATGCCCGTGCAACTACCGCGATGCCGATGTCGAGGAATACGGCTGCTGCCTGTGCGTGCTGTACGTGAGTGATGACTGGGAAACAAGGAACCATGACCCGATCCCGGAGCGCCGCCCGCAGGAGTATTACGAGAAAGGTTATCCGGCTATTCTGGAACAGAAAGGAGCAGGAGGTGGAGATACGGTTGAAGTTTACAGGTGTACGGTGTGCGGCTACCTCTGCGGAAGAGAAGAGCCACCCGATCTGTGCCCGATTTGCAGGGCGAAGAAGGAGAGGTTCGAGAAGTTTGAGATGATGGGTTGAGGAGGGGCTTGTAATGCGGATTATTGACATAGAAATGTGAGAAGGATTTACTTGCGAAAAAACGATGACAAGCCATGTATCTTTCAAGTACGGGGTTAGAGGAAATTGTAGTTACTTTTATACCTGTTGTGATGAAGCATTTCGTTCTTTTTCAAATATTTCTTTATTGATTTCGTTTAAACACCCATCAACTTCTTTAAGCCAAGTTTCAGACATATATTTTCCATCTTTCACGGAATAAATAGTATCAAGATGATAATAATATTTTATTTTGTTAACCAATTTTGACAAATCCACTTCATACGGCAGTATTTTTAAGGATTGAAGAAAACTTATTATAGTATTGAAACTTATAGTTCTATCTAGAATTAAATGATTCATTTTCTTAGAGCTTCTTGAATATAATAATATATAGAGTGCCAATAAAAGTAGCAAAGCTGCAATAGATAGTAATATTAAGTCCAATAATTTTAAGTCCAATAATTGTTTTACTGAATCGATATTTAATAATATAGTGAAAAATCCAGCAATGAGTGCAATTATCGATATATAAGTATTATAATCAAATTTGTTATCTTCTTTTCCAATAATTAAATAAAAAGTCCATGTTTCTTTTTCAGTCTTAAAAAATTCTATAATTTCATCAAGTTTCCTATTATAATTCTCTTTTAGACCATCAGATTGCATAATTTCCAAATATGTTTCTAAAGTTTAAATCGTTTACGTCTAAGATGCGTATAATTTTTTGTAATATGCATGTTTGCTAATTCAGTCTGATTGAAAAAATAATAAATCACTTTATTCATTTAAGACTTGTTTTATTAGTGTTTGGAAATAGTATTAGGGATTCAAAAGATATGAAAAATGCTATATATAATATAAATAATATAACCACCAAATTTTAAGAAAAATATAGGGGTAATCAAAATGGCAAAATTTTTGAATACTAAGAAGGCTGTTTCAGCAATTGAGGATCTGATCAAAGATGCGGATAAAACATTGATTTTAATTTCGCCGTATTTGAAATTATCCAAAGATTTTCGCGAACTCCTTACTTACCGAAATAGTAAAGACAAGGTTACCACTGTAATTTTTGGGAAGCAGGAACTCAAACCTGATGAAATGAAATTTTTGGAAAGTCTTCGTTTTGTAGTTTTAAAATATAAAGATGAGTTACATGCCAAATGTTATCTTAATGACGAGAAGATGATAATTACTTCTTTGAACTTATATGATTTTTCGATGGCAAACAACAAAGAAATGGGGGTGCTTATTGAAAAATCAAATCCAAACGACGAAGAACTTTTTAATGATGCATTTAAAGAAGTTGATTATATAAATCAGACAAGTGAACGCTTCGCATATAGAACACAAAACACTCTATCAACAACTTCAAATAAATTTGACAGCGACAAAAAATCTGATAAGCTAACAGGTTATTGCATTCGATGTGGATTAGATTTGAACCTTAATCCTGAACAACCACTTTGTTTCAAATGCTACAAAGAATGGGAAATATACAGCAATCCAGATTATGAAGAAAAATTTTGCCATGCATGCGGAAAGGAGAGTAAAACTACTATAGATAAACCTTTTTGCTACAACTGCTATAAGAAGATTTAGAATTAATATTATACAGTAAGTATTAAGAAAGAACAATAATTTGTATTAATTTTTATATATAAGCCAAGACGGGGGCGCCCCCACTTCCGGGTGCGCCGCCAAAAGTTTGGCAAAGTCGAATCCCTGATTGGACGGCGCGCCCCGAAGCGTAGGGAGGTTGGGCGACCCTGCGAACTGTGCAGCGTTGCGGCTTTCTATTAGGAAGGAGTGCTCAAGGATAAATTTATTAAATATCTTTTTTGGGGAGGATACTGTTTACTGAACCTAAATTTGAAGCGCGTATTTAAATACTAAAACATACCTTTTTTGTATGATGTCTGGTGAAGAAGAACCATATAAGACAGTACAGCTGGATCATAAAGAAAAAAAGCAAATCCAGGAGCTAATAAAAAAACTGGCGTCGGAAGAATGTATAGGCATAGATGAACATATTTATAGAGACAATAGGGCGTATGATAGATGGGGACTAAACCCTTTTGAGTTATTTGAGTTTCTAAAGCAAATTCTTAACAATCCGGACATAAAAAGAAAAGAGCTGCATAATACTGAATATTTTCCAACACGATACTTATGCGAATCGGAATTCAGGGATTATGTATATCCATGTGTTTTAGGCGTTGAGAAATCCGATAAAGGGCTTATTGTTGTCATAACATTACTCAATCGAAAGAAGAAACGAATTATAAAGAGGTGAAAATATGAAAAAGAATGATGAGTTCGAAGATGTATATGAAGATGTAGTAATTGAGAATTACGGCATCCCGGTAGTTATTACGGACGTTCTTGTCAGAAAGCATAAAAGCACGGGCAGAAGGATTTATGTTAATCACCCGGATTCCATCCACAAAATAGAGAAGGGGTTAAAAGCTGCGCTTGGCGTTGCTCCCAGAGGGCAGGCTTCATACAGGAGAAAATTGAGCGAGAGCGGAAAGATACTGCTGTTGAGGCTGCCTAAGGAACTTCGGGAGTCATATCATATTGAAAAGGGCACGCAAGCTTTGATTACTCCAATCGGTGCGAAAAAAGCAATTGTAGAGTTTGAGTGACTGGAAATTTGCGCCCCTGTTGAAAAGGTTTGGCAAAGCCGAATCCCTGCGCGGATGACGCACCCCGAAGCGTGGGGAGGTTGGGTGACCCTGCAAACTGCGCAGCGTCGCGGTTGTTTATTCGCAGAGGCTTGAAGTTGTACTCTTAGCGACCTTACTATGAGCTCGTTGCGGCAGCGCACTTCAACAACGTTTAAAAGGTGATATGCATCAGCCATCTAAACATTGTGATACCCCTCCCTATCTCCGCTTCTCGCTCCGCAGAGGAGGGACATAGTTTTATTACAACTCGTTCTATTGATATTGGAGTGAATTTACATGAAGATTAAGGTGGATGACATAGAATTATATTATGAAGTGCACGGTGAGGGCGAACCTATCATATTTTCTCATGGATGGATGGGTGAATGCCTGGTATGGAACTCTCAGATTGAATTTTTCTCTAAAAAGTATAAAGTGATCGCATACGACCATAGAGGGCATGGCAAATCAGATAAACCAGAAGCCAGTTATTCAGTTGAAACATTATCGAATGACCTGTACTCTCTTATACAGGGACTCAATCTAAAAAAAGTCATCCTCGTTGGCCACGCGATGGGAGGCATGACAGCTCTCACATTTGCATTAAATCATCCTGATAAAGTTTCTAAGCTGGTTTTAGTTGGCACTACTGCAAAACAGTCCCTTCCAATGCGTCTTTCTTTATGGATAATGATGCATATTTTCTCGTATGAATCATTCATACAGATAGGCATTGACCACAACTTCTCTCAACCCACAGAACAAATAAAAAAGGAAGCATTCAACAGGGCTATTAAAACTCCAAAATCCGTGGCTTATGAGTGCTTAAAAGAGTCAAAAAACTACGATATCAGAGACAGAGTTTCCGAAATAAAAATACCGACACTGATTATCGTTGGTGAAAATGATAAATCAACACCTATAAAAATGAGCCAGTATCTGAATGGAGAGATTGAAGGCTCAAAATTGAAAATCATACCGCAAAGTAAGCACATCGTCATGATTGATAGACCCAAAGAATTGAATGAAATTATTGAAGAGTTTATCAGGTGAGGCAACACGATACTTATGCGAATCGGAATTTAGCGATTATGTCTATTCATGTGTTTTAGGCATTGAGAAATCCGATAAATTGAGAATTACGGCGTCCCGGT
The DNA here is from genome assembly GCA_036567605.1 of Candidatus Methanoperedens sp. Lineage (GTDB taxonomy): Archaea > Halobacteriota > Methanosarcinia > Methanosarcinales > Methanoperedenaceae > Methanoperedens. Next base: position 4,896 of record DATCUE010000079.1, read on the forward strand.
AGTTATTACAGACGTTCTTGTCAGAACATAAAAGCACGGGCAGAAGAATCTATGTTAATCATCCAGATTCCATCCACAAAATAGAGAAGGGTTTAAAAGCTGCGCTTGGCGTTGCTCCCAGAGGGAACCCATCCAATAAATCATAATAAACCCTTCCTCTAATTTATGAGAATTAAGGAGGAAGGGTGGGGTATAACCCCAATGATATATCCTGCTAATGGATATAAAAACATAGCTTTTGTAGAAAATAAAGAACCACCGTTGTTTCTGGTAAACAAGATTCTATCTGTAAGGGAATGGCTGCCTTTAATGGGTATAACAATTCCGCTTACGATCATACCTGGAAATATAATTGCCCCAATAAAAGAGGAACTGCCTATCGAAGAAATCGCAGAACTGATTACAGGAAGAACAACAGATTCCCTAGCTCAAGAAATAGCAAGAGAGGAGAGATATTCACTCAGAGATGAGAAAAAACGGCCATGGTCAATAAAAACACGCAGACCATTCAGGGGTAAAATCGACAAAGTTGAGATTACCTTCAGAAAAAGTATAGAGTTAGCAGAAAAGGTGGCTTGTGAGTTAGAATCGCCAATCGAAATATCAAACATGGGCAGACCTCCCATATATGATAGAATAAAACTGGCAGCAGCAATACTGGTCAAGGGAATGAGATCATTTGTTGATCTGTCAGCCGATTTAAAGAACATAGAATATGATATGACAGTAAATGGCAGCAAGGAATACCCATGCCCATCAGAATTACATACGATATTTCAGAAAATCCCGAAAGAATGGTTAGATATGGCATTACTCAGACTTGATGAGTTATCTGTTGAGGAATTTTCTAAATTCAGTGAACCTTTAGATGTTTTTGTAATAGATGGTTCAGCATTAAC
>DATCUE010000080.1:0-1614 GCA_036567605.1 Candidatus Methanoperedens sp.
GATAATGATTACGTCCCCCTCGCGGATCCATATCCGTTTTTTCATTTTACCGGGAATGCGGGTGAGCCTTACCACGCCATCCATGCATCTTACTCGCAGTTTATTTGCCCCCAAAAGGCTTTCAACAGTCCCCAGGATTTCATTCGCACTTTTTTGCGGAAGGCGGACTCTGGAAAATTCCTCGGGCTGCTGATTACTCTTAATCTGTCTATTCAATTGTACCTCATGATTCTTGTCTATATGGTCTCAATCGTATGTAAAGGTAACTGATTGTTCGGTATCATGCTAACTTTAATAGCCTGACATCATCAATTTCTGGCGTCCATGTTTCTCCATAGCGTCATCCAAATAACCAAGTACCCTGCTTTTAGTCAGGCTACCCCAGGCTTTTTTGCTTCAACGACGATTTTGAAGGTTTTAACAATGATTATTTAATCAATATACAAAACTATTTCTATAGAGAAATGCAATCTCTAAAATGAGGAGTGAAACGTCATGGGCAAAATCGCCAAAGACCGAGCTCTTGACATTTCTATCGAAGATTTACTGCGATACAAGAATTAAGGAGAAAATTATGCAACTTCCTAAAAATAAATCGAACCGCAGAGCTGTAGTACTCACTGCTGATAAGTTTGAGGATATGGAAGTCTTCTTCCCTTATTTCCGCTTGCTGGAGGAGGGATGGCAGGTGGACATCGCCGCACCCGGCATGAAGGAGATAAGCGGAGAAAACGGCTACGTTTTAAAACCCGATAAAACTATTGAACAAGTTGATCCCGGCGAATATGATCTTCTTATCATTCCGGGAGGAGCGCCGAATGGAGCGCCAACAACCGTGCGCAAAATCAAGAAAGCGCAGGAGATAACCAGATCATTCGTTGCCAAAAATAAACCCATCGCCTCTATCTGTCATGGCCCCTATACTCTTGTATCAGCCGGCCTTGTGAAAGGGAGGCACCTTACTTCTTATTGGCATGATGGTGTGCCCGAGGAGATAAAAGAGGCAGGCGGGATTTGGGAGGATAAAGAGGTAGTCGTTGATGGCAATCTCGTGACCTCGCGATATCCGATGGACCTGCCCGCATTTATGCGGGAGATAATGAGGATGGTTAAACTGGTCGAAAAATAGCACAAATAAAGAGGAAAAATATGGAACAAATACAGGATGTCTTGAAAGTCGCAGCTAAGGCTTACAAGCTGCTCATGGAGAATGAGAAAGTAAGGGTATTGGATATTCGGCTACTACCGATAGTCATAATCTGGTTGTAGAAATAAAAAAGTGACAGCCCTCGAAATTTAGCCCTCCTCGGAGTTAAGTCTAAGAACACAAAATAAGCCATCAGGCGAAGAGCATATTGAAAAGGGAATATAATTATGGTCAAAATTGATGAGAAAACTATTCAAAAATTTAAAGACGACCTGCGCGGTGAGCTTATCCGTCCCGGCGATACTGGTTACGACGACGCCCGTAAAATCTGGAACGCGATGATTGACAAGCGTCCTGCACTTATCGCACGGTGCACAGGGACTGTAGATGTCATAAATGCAGTCAACTTTGCCCGCGCCAACAAGCTCCTCGTAGCAGTGCGCGGCGGTGGCCATAACGTCGCTGGA
>DATCUE010000081.1:0-20545 GCA_036567605.1 Candidatus Methanoperedens sp.
AGCCATCCGCTCAATAATGAATAATGTAATAGCATCAAGGGCAAAGGAACTGGATATGGCGCAGTTCATACAGGAAGTCGTAACAGGCAAACTCTCAGCCAGCATATATCATGACGTCAAACCCGTTTATCCACTCAGAAGAGTAGAGGTCAGGAAAACGGAAATAGAGGCAGAGCCGGTGGCTGTAGCCTCATAATTTTTTATTATAGATTTTTATAAATTTTTTTGTCTTTTAACTTCATTTATTTTTTCTTTCAATTGCTCGTTATCGATTCTAAGCAATATGAGAGATATCACAAGAAGTAGATAAGCGGCGAAATTCACAAAAAAAGTAAGAATCAAGGGGCTCAAAGTAGTATAATTAAGCTCTGCAACCGGATGGGCGGTGGCTTTGTTCCAGAGCCTTATCGACATGAAACTTAACGGGACGCCTATAAATCCCACTATCCCGAAAACGGCTGCAAGTCTTGCCTTTTTTTCCGGCTCCTCCACAGCCTGGCGGACCATGAGGTAAGAGAGGTATATTAAAAACAGCACCAGCGACGTATTAAGCCGCACATCCGATGTCACCCAGAAATACCCCCACGCGGAAAATGCCCAGATAGACCCGGTTACGAGGGTTAGGAATGCGAATATCACACCCACTTCTGCCGCGGATAGCGCGACTATATCCCATTTTTGCTGCTTACTTCTCAGATAAAGTATGCCTGAGACAAAAACGATCGCAAACGCAACATATGCTGTGATCGCGATCGGAACATGGAAATAGAATATCCTGAAGCTATTCGGGTCGCCAGGGGCTTCTTTCGGGTTTACGGGAATAGGGGAATAACCGGAAAAAATCATATAAATTGACACAACCAGCAAAACAGCCGTCAGGATAAAAATTGATTTTTTAAGCATATTTGTTTCTTAAATCTGTATGCATCTTAATAACAGTATCCCTTTAAATTTTTCAATCTTCAATCGTATATTCAAATACCAGTTGTGCAACGATGAAAAAAATAATGTCATAGACCACAAGTATCTGGAGTTCCCCGATTATTTCCGAGATATCTCCCGACACAAGCATGGCGCCGGTTGCAGGAACTGCGGAGAGTATTACCGGAACGAGGATGGGCAGCAGGATAACGGGAAGAAGGAGTTCACGCGTTCTTGTGTTTACGGTAAGCGCCGAGAGAAGCGTGCCCACGAAGATAAATCCGAAAGTACCGAGTATAATGACCAGTATCAAACCCGGAATGTTCTTAATGTCATAATAACTGAAAAGCACAACGAATGCCGGTAGAGTAATTATTTCCATAAGGAACATCAATATCATGTTGGAGAGCACTTTCCCGTTGTAGATATCGCTCCTGTCCACAGGGCAGAGCTTCAGGCCCTCAAGGCATCCTTCTTCCTTCTCTTGCGCGAAAGACCTTGAAAGGCCAAGCATCCCTGCAAAAGTAAATGCTATCCAGAGCATCCCGGGCGCAAGCAAATCAATTATTTTCTTATTGATGACCTGGATGAATATCGATGACTCTTTCCCGAAAGCATAACTGAATATAACAATCACAAGAAGCGCGAATATCATCATGGAATTGAGCATCTGCTTCGTGCGGAACTCTGCTTTCAGGTCCTTTCTTGCGATCTCCAGGAATTTCATTTCCGTTCCTCCACGTACCTCTCATATATCGCCCTGCACTGGAGAAGGTCGCGAATTTCGGTCTCGCTCATTTCATGGACAATATGCCCGTCCGTAAGTATTACCGCCCTGTCGCAAAGTGAAATGCCGCGTTCAATATCATGGGAAATGAGAATACGAGTCTTATCGTGGGCGTTCATGCCTGCCAGTATCCTGTCAAAAGTGGCGCTGGCATGCTGGTCGAGACCCGTGTACGGTTCGTCGAGAAGGAGTATGGGCGGGTCATGGACAAGGGCCCTTGCTATCGAAAGGCGCTGTTTCATGCCCCGGGAAAAAGTCCTTATTCGATCGTTTTTCCTGTAGCTTAACCCCACCTGTTTTATCAGGTCATCAATCCGGTTTTCGATATCCTTTGTATCATACATCCTCGCAAAGAACCTGAGGTTCTCGGACGCCGTGAGTTCATGGTACAGGTATGTTTCATGGGATATAACCCCGATCTTACTGCGGATTTTCGCCGGGGCCTCCCTGATATCGATGCCGTCGATTACCACCCTGCCTGATGTCGGGCTCACAAGGGTGGATATGATTTTTATTAGAGTGGTTTTCCCGGCGCCGTTCGGGCCGAATATTGTCAGGAATTCGCCTTTTTCAATCCTGAGATTTATATTCCTCAAAACGATATTGGTGCCGAACGCTTTTGTAAGGTTTTCAATGGATATTATACGGATTTCTCCTGTTATTATTTTTCGATCACTGTTCCGCTATGCTTTCCTTTTACGGCATCGATAATGTTTTGGGGTTCTTCCCCGTTCAGCACTATTGTTTTTATATTGCTGCGCTCTATTATTTTTGCTGCAAGGAGGTCTATAGGTGAATTTGCGCCCGCCACCATCTCTGTTTTCATCACTATTTCGATAAGCTGTTTTGGGGCCATGGTTTCGAATTTCCTTGCATCTTTGTTCTTTTTGGGGTCACTCGTATATACCCCGTCTATAGAAGTTGCATTGATCAGGAGGTCGGCGCCCGTATACTCAGCAAGAACTGCTGATACGGCATCAGTGGTCTGGCCAGGCGTCACGCCGCCCATGACCACAATCTTGCCTGCCAGGCCTGCGTTTCTTGCCTCTTTATAATTCCCGGGAGGTTCATAAAAAGCGGCATCGCCGAGGGCAGCGATGAGCAGCCTGGCATTCAGGCGCGTGAGCTCTATTCCTACCAGATCGCAAGTCGATTCATCAGCGCCGAGTTCCCTCGCCGCATTTATGTATTCCCGCGCAGCTTTCCCCCCGCCGGTCACGACAAAAACAGTGTTCTTTTTTGAAATTTCCGATAACGCAGCCGCATAACCTCTGAACCTCTCGGGCTTAAGATCGCGGGCAAGCACCGAGCCGCCGACGGATACTACGATTTTCATGACCTCTGGTATTGTCGTCCGGCAATATTATCCTTCTTATTTACAGGAAGGCCACGCCAAGCTGGTGGAGCAGTATAACAAGAACCGCACCCGGGATGCCGCCGATGGCGCATACCAGTAATGCAAGGGGGGAATAAGCGATGCCCAGATTAAAAACGATGTTAGCCGCAGCAAGAAGTATGAGACCGAGAATGGTATTCACTATCAGGTGCTTTGCACTTTTCAGGATGTAATATACTGCGATTACTGCCAGTACCACGATTAACAGGATTATTAATTCAAATGCCATACATTAGTATTGGTAATTGCTTGGTTATTAAGCATTTCGCTCGGCCATTTGAAAAATTACAGCCGCAATCCTTATATCACTTTACATCAATTGTAAAATAAAATGCATTCGAAGAAACTGGTTCTCGTATCGCTTGTATTCCTTGTGCTACTTTCGGGCTGCTTAAGCCCCAAAGCGGACACTCCCGAAACCCATAAAATGGAGTTAAAAGGATTGAAATTCCATACCGACCTTGGGCCGGCGCTTGAAGAGGCGAAAATACAGGAAAAGCCGGTTTTTGCCTATTTCAGGTCCGAATCATGTGGCTGGTGCAGGAAATTTGAAGAAGAGACATTCACAAACCAGACAGTGATTAATGCACTAAATGGGAATTTCTCACTGGTTTCAATAGATGTGTTCAAGCAACCGGAAGAAACCAGGAAATTCCGGGTACGCGGGACGCCGACTGAGATATTTCTTGACTCGAACGGCACTGAAATAAAAAGGATACCAGGTTATACCGAGACCGAAAATTTTCTCTATGCGATAAATGAAATCATAAAACAAAAAGAGGCACAAAAATGAAGCCTGAAACGAAAACAAAGAATGTAAAAGCAAAGAGTGAAAAAAATCCGAAAAAGAAAGGGAACAGTTCATTGATTATCGCGGCCGTAGCCGTAATTGTTCTTGCAGTAATTGCCTATACCGTCCTTTCCGGCGGTTCGGGGTCCAACGATATCAAGAAAACATCCGTTTCCCTAAAAGAAGTAAGGGCACAGATCGATGCCGAATACGGTAAAAATGGGATGGGGACAAACACACCACCTGTAAGTGCTGATTATGTCCCTGTGCTTGCACCCAGGAAGGCGGATAAACTCCCGGATTATGTTCTTACCAATGCCATGACGCTCCAGGCATATAAGTATGCCACTGAACATCCCGAAGTGCTTGAGCAGATACCTTGCTATTGCGGATGCGGCCAGCACGGCAGCGAGGCATCGGAAGGCAGGCCCCACAGGTTCCTGAGGGACTGTTTCATCAACGACAAAGGAGAGTACGATAACCATGCTTCTTTCTGCGATGTCTGTATTGGGGAAGCCATAAAAGCCATGAGGGCTCTGCCTGATGGAATACCGAAAATGAGTGCCGCGGCAGGGGGGGATCCAGCGACCCCCACCCAGACAGTTGACCTGTCTGCCCTCTCCCTGTCGAATAATTTCAAATCCCTTAGCGATGGCCTAAAACTTATACCGCCGGGGGTCAGCAAAGCATACTTTGCCAATTTGAAGCAGGAAGTCGGAATAGAACGGCAGGGATACATGCCTGGTATGGATTTTTACGGGGTTACTATCATCGGGATACTGAATTCCGATTACCAGGACGGATCATGGGTAGAACTGCATGATGTTGGGAACAACAACTCCAATGTCCGTTCAAATTCTGAAACCAATGTCGATAACATCCTTTCTATGAGGCCATTCATATTTGCCACCAAAGACAAAACAGGTAGTGTGACTGCAATTATGAAGGGCCTTTCGACCAATGCAAACGCCTATGAATCCTTTAAATCTATCCTTGAGAAAGTCGATGATGAGAACGCCGGATTCGCCAAAGTAAATGTCAGTGCACCCGCATTTGCCGATATGAGCTATTTCGGTCTTATAAAATCCGGGAATGATATAAAAGGAGAAATAGCATTCCGAATAAAAGATAACGCAACACTGCCGTTAACGAAATACAACGATCTTAAGAATTCAAGTTCGACCCGTGGTTTTAAATCATATGAGGTGGTCAAAGAGAATAATATCTTGATAATAAGGATGACCTCTGATATGAATAATGTTATCAAGGAAGCAGCACAAAATTACGGAATTGTGATTTAATTATTAATGCCCACCGCACCATCAGTATTCTGGGTCTTTATAGCAGGCATGGCCACGGTTATTACGCCGTGCGTACTCCCCATACTGCCTGCGGTATTGTCGGGCTCTGTGGGCAGCAGGCTGCGCCCTTTAGCGATAGTCACAGGTATGTCCATAACCTTCACATTGATGGGCTTACTTATTTCCGCGGTTGCTTCATTTTCTTTTTTTACCGCTTACCTTCGAAATTTCTCGATTTTTTTTATTATCGGGATGGGTGCGGTCTTATTTGACGATGATGTAAACCAGGGATATGTGAAGATTTCAAGCTCTATCGTGAATTCTGCCCGCGAGCGGTTCTCATTCTTAGGGAAACTGTCTTCAGGAGTGCCAGGTGAAGGGCTGCTCGGGGGTCTTTTCCTGGGAATGTCCCTTGGCATACTCTGGATCCCGTGCGTTGGCCCTATACTTGGTTCCGTGTTCACTTTTGTGGCAGAAAGCTCTGCAAACTCAGGAGGGCTCCTGCAAGGGGCCATCCTCCTGCTGGTATATTCTCTTGGCGTGAGCATACCGATGCTTATAATCGCTTATTCAGGGAAGAGTATCTCGGGCAGGGTCAAATGGTTCGTAAAAAGAGGGCATTTCTTCAAGAAGCTTTCAGGCCTGATATTGATACTTGTCGGATTGATGATGCTCTTCGATATAGATAAATATATTAAGACTGTATTACTTCCTTACTTCCCGGTTTATATATGAGGCAATATGGATAAAAACGATGTAGACAAAAATGAAAAATTCGACCTTCTTGATGTCTATTTTTTCAGGAACCTTGTGAAGAACAGGTTCTTGCGGCCTGCAATAAACCTGATATTCTTCATCGCCCTCATGGTCATCATTTATTTCGGCTTACTAAGTGAATCCGACCTGCGTTTCCCGGGAGGGAATCCTTTTGCCACTATCATGATATGGGACATCTGGCATCCCCTCCTTGCTTTCACCGTAATCTTCCTTGGTCGTCTCTGGTGTTTTGCCTGTCCCATAGGCGCCACAGGCGACTGGACCCAGTCCGTGTTCAGTCTTAAGAAGAAATATCCTGAAAAGTACAGGAATCTCTGGATAGCAGTTATCCTCTTTCTTTTCATTTTCGCGGCCGAGAGGCATCTTTTCATGTTCACGAGGAATCCCCCGAACACTGCATATCTTCTTCTCTTCTTCACAGTCCTGGCTGTCGTGATGGGGGCGATCTTTGAAAAGCGGAGTTTCTGCCGTTATATCTGCCCGATCGGGCTCGTGCTGGGGATATTCTCCATGCTTTCGGCAGTCGAGCTTCGGTGCAAGTCAAAGAAGACCTGCCAGGACCATGATATAAAAGAGTGCGTTATCGGGAATGAAGCGGGGAAAGCCTGCCCGGTCAGCGAATTCCCTCAGATGATGGAGCGGAACAACTACTGCATAATGTGCATGGAATGCGTGAAATCATGCTCGAAAGGCAATATCCGTATAAGCCCGAGGCTTCCCGGTGCTGACATAATAAAATCCATGAAAACACATCTTGATGAAACCTATCTGGTTCACGGGATAATCATAATCTTCCTGTTTGTCATGGGAATGGAACGCATTGAATTCAGGAATGTAATTATCAATTTTGTCAGGTCAATAGCGCCGTTCGATATCTTAACATACCGCGACATTTTCCTGAACTATTGGAGGAACATGTGGGCTATAACGATATTCGCCCTGATAACACTTGGCGCTGCCGGTTTAATGTATCTTTCTGCAAGACTGGCTTTCCCGGGGGCAAATGCAAAACAGAAATTTATTGATTTTTCCTACGCCTTCATCCCCCTGAGTTTGTCTGTTTATCTGGCCGAGAACACTTTCAGGCTGCTAAAAGGACTGCTTTTCATAGCTGAAACAGCAGGAGGATTTTTTGGGCAGGTATGGAAGTTCGGCATAGATTTTGACACCATTAACCATCTGCAAATAATCCTGCTTGTTGCGGGATTTATTTTTACAATCTGGGCCGGATACCTGATAAGTAAAAGGTTATCGGACAGCGACAGGGAATTGCAGCAGGGTATGATTGCTGTGGGTGTTACGGCTGTTGTTTATTTTATCATAGGAATTAAGATATTGACATTACCAATCATATGAACTTTACACACATCGTAAACTATATACGTGAACGGCATATAATAAAATTAAAAGGCAATAACACAAAGTTAAAATAATATATACCTATATTCATGTCAAACCAATAAGGAACACGATAAATGAAAACTAAGAAACTGCTGTCTATACTCGTATTGATTTTGATCATATCCATAGCATATGGATCATACAATATCGCCCTCAATGATTTCACGCTGAGCGATAAAAACTACAGTTATCTGGGCGGTCTTACCTGGAACCGCTCTCTTGATAAAGGTTTCCAGATGGCTCAGGAACAGAATAAGCCCATTGCAGTTTACTTCTGGGCTATATGGTGCCAGTACTGTGCGGGGTTCCAGGCAAACACTCTTGGTAATCCCGAAGTAAATAAGATACTGCGAGAAGATTACGTTCTTGTGGCAATGGACCTTGATATTGACAGGGACGTTGCGCAAAAATACGGGGTGAGCTATCCGCCTTATGTGCTTTTCCTTGACGGGAACGATACAGTACTCCAGAGGGTGGCTGGTGCTGTTGATGCGAATACGTTCCTGCCGATAGTGAAAGATGTCAGGGACCAGGTCAGGAGAAAATGATATGACTACATTTGGGAATTATTTGCTCTATTTCAGCATTGCTGTTAGTGCTATAGCACTCGTAGGTCTATTATTGAAAGAATTAAAAAACAATGACATCTTGGCAAAGTTCGTCTCGCCCCTGATTTTTTTGACGAGCGGTATACTTGCTTTCCTCTATATCCTGCTGACTTATTATTTCGTTATTGGCGATTTCACCTATGAGTATGTATGGCAGTACTCAAGCCGCGACCTTCCACTTGTATATAAGATATCAGGCGTATGGGCGGGTCAGCCGGGCACGTATCTTCTGTGGGTGCTTGTAATATTTTTCTCAGCGTCATGGCTTGCTTTCACAACAAAACATGAATCCAAATTTGCACGGAGGACGCAAATAATTACCCTGGTGACAGGACTATTCTTTATTATTCTCACCCTTATACAGACGCCGTTTAAAACAATTTATGAGGGAAGACCCGATCTTATCGGATTCGTACCACCCGACGGCAGCGGTCTGAATGCATTGCTGGTCAACTTCTGGATGATAGTCCATCCGCCTTTGATGTTCATTGGCTACGCTGCCATGACGATACCTTTTGCGACGGCGATCGTTTATCTCGTAACAAGAGAGGAGGGCTGGGAGGAAATGGGCAGGCAGTGGGCACGTTTTACCTGGCTGTTCCTCGGGCTTGGCATAGCGGTTGGCGGCGTCTGGGCATACCTTGTCCTGGGCTGGGGTGGATTCTGGGCATGGGACCCTGTCGAGACGGCATCGTTCATACCATGGCTGACGCTTACGGGTTTTTTGCATGCCGCAGCCCTGCACAGGAAAAATAAAGAAACTTTCGCAATAGCCGCACCCGTTCTTGCAGCGGTTTCATTCATCCTGGTTCTGTATGCTGCCATCGTCGTCAGGAGCGGTCTTTTCAACTCAGTTCATGCTTTCGGGGAAACTTCCACCGGGACGCTGCTTATTACATTAGTCCTGATTACATTCGCTGTTACTCTTTTTCTGAGCGCACGCCGTTATTTTGAAGAGTCCGGAAAAGACGAAGAATGGGGACTTTGGAGCAAAAGGAATATCTTCTATCTTTCACTTCTGTTATTCGTTATACTGGCTTTCATATCCTTCTGGGGCATCTCGTTCCCTGCGTTCATCCAGCTTACGCAGAACCTGAAAGTGAATGTGGCCTCGGATACAAAGAATTTTTTCAATGTATGGAGCTATCCATTCACAATAATATTACTACTTGCTCTCGGGTTCTGCCTGAATTATAAGGAAACGGAAAAAGAAGCACAGAAAAAGATTCTTTATGCAGTGGTGGCTATCACGGTAATTGCGATGTTCATCAGGACTGAGAACTTTTATGTGCTCGATCACAACAGCCCTTTCTATATCAGGGAACCTCCAGTCTATAAACTGCTGGGCTCTATCTCGCTCCTATCAATTTTCCCGCCGCTCATTTATGCGACATTCGCCACCCTTCAGCGCCTACAGGAATACCTGCGGCTTGGAAGCCTGCGACCGAAGGTGAAAGGAACCGGGCTGGCAATTGTACATCTCGGCGTGGTATTCATAATTTATGGGGCGGTTATAAGCTCAAGTTTCACCCATACAAATGACAGGATAAATATCCCGCTTACAGCAACAGGTGAATTATTGGATGTTGGCGGCGGCTACGCCGTAAAGGTTATCGACTATTCAACCCGCAGCCTGACTGAAACCACAAATTCAGGAACGAATTATCCGGGTACCAGGATATCTGGCATATTAGGTGATCCGGGCAGTTATGTGAACAGGAACGTGCAAATAAGCGGTAAAGTCGTGACCGCCTCCTACACGCAATCCAATACTACACCAGTCACGTACACTGCATATTTCAAGCTTAATGATGGGACGGGAGATATGTGGGTGGCAACGCAGTCTGATAAACCCATCAAAATCCCGGAAGGAATCCAGTTGACTGCGAGCGGTTTCATGATGACTGAATTTACCAGTACATCAACAGGCACCAAATATAAGCCGATCATATTCTCCAATCCGGACGAAATAGACGAGACATCTGAATCCGCAATCAGTTCGGATAAATACAGGGTTCAGAGCGTTAAACTTGAGGTTTACCAGAATAACCAGAAAATCGGAAGCGGAACCGCCGAATATCTTGAAGGAAAAGGCGGCGGGAGCGGTACATTCCCGATGGTATCAAGCAGCATAACAGGAACAGATGTATATGTCATCTTCCAGGGTGTCGGCGGAGGATTTGTTCCCCTGACATTGAAAATCATCCCTGCCGTCAACTTCACCTGGGTGGGTATCCTGCTTTTTGCGGTCGGGATAATACTGATAATGGCAATGAAAACAAAATCGAAGGGCGATTGAACAATGGTGGAACTGGATAATCTCGACGTCAAGATATTGACTCACCTGCTGGATGACAGCAGGAAGTCATTCCAGGAGATAGCAAAACAATGCCTGACAAGCGTGCCGACAGTCAAAAGCCGCGTGGACAGGCTGATAGAGCTTGGCGTCATCAGGAAATTCACTCTGGATATTGATTTTGGCAAACTTGGAATATCAGAGGCCATACTCATCATTAATGCAAAGCCCCATGCTGTCAATACCATAGCCGAGATGCTCAAGGGTCTTGATGAAGTGACGGAATTGTATGTCACGACGGATTCCGATGCAGCCATAATAGCCAGATTATCGGGAAATATGCAACGTCTTCTCTCAATCCAGGACAGGATTGATCTTAATGATGTGAACAATATCCGCGTTATTCCTGTAAAAAATGCATCCAGAAGGGATACCGTACCTCTTGCATCCTCAAGCATCGCAATTAGCTGCGCCTACTGCGACAAAAAGGTGACCGAAGGCGCAGTCAGGAAAAAACTGGATGATAAGGACTATTTCTTTTGCTGTACCACATGTCTGGGTGCTTTTGAGGAGAAATACCGGAAAATCTCGGCTGGTGCGGGAAAGTAGGTAACGATTGTATAAATACAGAAGCGAGCTTTATGAAAGATGAGCTTGTTTGAAATCCTTTTGATTGATTTTTTCATATCCCATAAAACGTCTTTGGGAAATAAGGGGAAAGCAACCTTATCATCAGTTTATCTATCCCGAAAAGCAGCATGATGCCGACTGTTATTAATACGAGCCCCGATAGTTTTTTAAGGAGTTCTCCGTTCCTTGCGAACCATTTGTACCTGTTCGTGACTTTTTTGCCGTAATATGCTATGGAAAGCATGGGAAGGCTCATACCCACAGAATATACAAACAGAAGCCAGGCGCCATATGACATATTACCTACGGAAGCAACATACGCAAGCACTGCGCCCAATATCGGCCCCACACAAGGTATCCAGACGATGCCCAGTGACATGCCGAGGAAAAAGCCGCCGAACAATCCCTGCTCAGGCATATTTGAAGAAGACCCGTTCAAAAAACCGATATTGTTCCTCACTCTCTGGGTTAATGAGCTTGAAATTTTCATGAATTCGATATTTATATCCTCATCGAATAACACGGCGCCCATTGCCATTATGAACAGGATGGACAGGCTGCGCAAGGTGTCCGTGAAGCCCGCAAAGGCGGCGCCAAAACCCGATACCAGTGTACCCATCACCGTAAAGCTGAGCGTCATTCCACTTACTATTGCAAGGGGCCGCAGCCGCCCCCCTGCCGAACCCGACATTACAGCAGGCACAAGCGGGAGGCAGCAAGGCTTGAGTATGGTGACAAGGCCTGCTATGAAAACCAGGATTATAGAGGGTGCGGAGGGGTCCATGTGTTTTTCAACCTATCCATGTGTTTATAAATATTAACTTAACTTTACATATGATGTAAACCAATATATAGCTTCGCCTTATCTGTCCTAAAAATCGAAGATAGACCTTAATATAAGCAGGATATTCCGCTTCCTCTCCCGTACCCTTCTAACAGAATATGGGAACCAGTTCCTTCCATAAGGTATGTAATCAACAACAGTGAAACCCTTTCGTATAAGCTCCTGTTTAAGTTCCTCCCTGACTCCCATAAGCATCTGGAATTCGAGCCTTTTTTGATGTGTTTTGTTTGCTTCGATTGCCTCATTTATAAGCAGCTCGTCATGGGTGGCAATGGCAAAAAAAGGGCTTTTATAAAAAAGGTAACCCATGAGCCTTGAGAAATTAATTGTGATTTCGCTGCGGCCTGTATAAGCTATCTCTTTCTTCTCCCTGTAGGCGCCCTTGACCAGGCGGATTACACCCCCGGCAGCAGATATTCTTTTTACATCCTCCTCGCTTCTTTTGAGGTTGGATTGTATTGCAATCCCCGCGTTTTTGTATTTTTTAAAGATTTCGATGTATATGCCAATGGTTTCTTCAGTATAAGGTGAATTCTCCATATCTATCCAGACAAAGATGTTTTTTGAGACAGCACTGCCTACGATCTTTTCCGTGTTCGATAAACAGAAACCTTTTCCAATATCGAGCCCGAGCTGCGTGAGTTTGATGGAAAGTGAAGCGTTGAGTTTGTATTCTTCTATATACTTCAGGATTTGTAGATTTTCAGCAACATTCATTTCCGCTTCCCGTGCTTCACGGACGTGTTCACCGAGAAAATTAATAATGGCTCCTATACCAGCCTTGTTTTCGCTTTTAACCCTTGTGAAAGCATCACTCAGGGTCTCGCCGGCGATCCATTGGCGTACAAACCTGACTATGAAGCTCATTTCCCCTTTTAAAGATGTGTATGATAATACTTAAGGTATATGTTTTAGGTACTGAAATTCCAACAATAGACAAAATCAAAATATCGTAAGGTATTTAATGTATCAAAACATTTGCACATCAATTCTGCCTGACTGAAAAACGGGATAGGGTCTGGTTTGAATAATTACCTTTGAAATTGACGGAAAGTTATATATTTAATATTATTGATAACGCTATTAAAAACGGCGGTAGATGAAAAATGTTCCTAAAAAATGAAACACAAAAATACTTTAGTCCAAGATATTTATATATCTATATAATATGTGTATATTTCCTTTCTTTTATTGTTCCTGCAGGCGCTTCACATTTAGATGCTCTCAATAATTCATGTGTGGATTGCCACAAGAATATATCCCCTTTTACTGAGGAGCAGACTCGCCTTAATGAAATAAGGCTCAAGCATATTAAGGACAATATATCCTGCCAGCTCGAATGTCATGCAGATATCATACGAAAAACTGCAACTGATAATTTCCAGCAGTGGTCAAACTCGGAGCACTCAAAATATTATGTAACATGCGATGCGTGCCACGGTGGGAACCCCGATGCAAAAACGGAAGCAGAAGCTCACAAATCCATGAAAAATGCAGAAGATCCTAACAGCACTATTTATTTTAAGAATGTACCTGAAACCTGTGGGAAGTGCCATTCTGAGGAACTTGACCATTTTAAGAACACGATGCATTACCAGAGATTGAGGGCCACATCCAAAGGGCCTTCATGTATTACCTGTCATCAGCCGCACAGTTTCAAGATACTCAAGGCCTCCGAACTTACAAATCTATGTAGTGTTTGTCATAATTCTAGAGACCAGGTAGCAGTGGCAAGCGTTCCCAAGGATGCAAAAGAGGCTCTTGAGAAAGCGGATGAACTCAAGGAAGAGGTTCTGAAAGCAAAAAACGCTGTTGATAATGCAAAAGCAAAAAAGAAAGATGTTTCCTCAGCCCAGAAGAACCTGGATGAAGCAGTAGCGGTGATGAATAATATTCCCTCCTTATGGCATGGATTCAATATAAGGGACTTTGATCTGCAGATTCAGGATGGGATCGATCGAGCCAAAAAAGCTGAATACGAGGCATCAGGCGTGGAACAAACGATACCTGCGACTCCGGGCCTGGGGATAATAACTGTTTTAGGGATTTTTTTGATAATATATATACTCAGGAAACGATGAAAGGGACTTTAAATGGATAAGATATCACTTACAGCAGCTATTAAGAACTGGATTTCAAGACATAAACTGCCAATCGCGATTGTGCTGATTGTCATTGTAGCGTCAGCAGCCGTGATTACAGAGAAGGCACTTGAGATAACCGAAAACCCTGCATTTTGCGGGAAGAACTGTCATATCATGAGGCCTTATTTTGACTCATGGGCGACATCTTCCCATAATGATATCCGTTGCGTCGAATGCCATTACGAACCCGGCTTGGTCGGCCATATCAAGGGCAAAATTAACGGTCTTGCGCAATTCTACAGCTATGAGACTACAGTTGAAGAATATTCCGGGAAATTATATGCAAAAGTTATGGATAAAAACTGTCTGGTGTGCCATGAAAAGCGAATCTTTTCATCCGATATTAATTATATAGGTGTCAACTTCAGCCATAAGGATCATTTGCTGCAACCAAAGAGAGGGATAGGATTAACCTGCACAAGCTGCCATTCAATGCTTGTGATAGGTATGAAAGAACATCAATCGGTTACAGATCCATCCTGCAGCCAGTGCCATCCGAATATCATCCAGAAGGATGTCGGGCATATGGTGGTAACAACTTCCACATGTTTCACATGCCACTTCAGGGATGTGCCTGGAAATACTTCAATATCAGGTTGCCCGTCATGTCATGGCCCACCAAAGGAAACGCATCACAACTATACAAACTTTAATCATACGACTCATATTAGCCGCGGATATGATTGCCTGACATGCCACACAAATATCTCAATAGGCGCAAATGATATTGTCCCAAAGAACAAATGTTATTCATGTCACAATATCAGGGAAAGGGTTGAAAAATACGATGATTTCAGTTTCGTGCATAAGAACCATGTTACAAATAATAAGATTGCCTGTTATAACTGCCATTCTGATGTCAAGCATGCTCCCGGAATAAAGGAGAACTTGTGCGCCAATTGCCATGCCAGCGAGCATCCAGCGGACTGGCTGAAGACGCATAAGACACAGGTTCTGATAGGAAAGGTATGCAGCGACTGCCACCAGCCGAAGTTCTGCTCGGACTGCCATGCTACGGGTGTAGCAAGCGGGAAAAAAAGTAAATAACCTGATATACGAAAAGACGGATGGCTTTAAATAATGTTATCCGAGAGGTTATCGAAATAGTGGAATGAATATAAACTATAAAAATACAATCATCAAACATTTACCGCAGGTTTATGAACCATCAGAGGATTCATTCCTGCTTGCAGACGCTGCATTATCCGAGGTAAAAGGTTCGGAACGGATTTTAGAAGTTGGATGCGGAAGCGGGATAATTGCTGCTGTTATAAAAACCCATACAGAATGCAAAATCATCGGGATCGATATAAATCCTCATGCAGTAAAATGCACAAAAGAAAATGGGCTTGAAGTGATAAGAGGAGATCTATTAGGCTGCATAAAAGGGAAATTCGATATTATAGTATTTAATCCACCTTACCTTCCAACAAGGGAAGAAGAAAGGACAAAAGATTGGATTAATGTCGCATTGGATGGTGGCTTTGATGGCAGAAGATTAATCCAGAGATTTCTTGAGCAGGCTGGTAATTGCCTTGTTGAAAACGGACGGATCCTGATGGTATTGTCCTCATTGACAGGAATCGATGAGGTAAAATCCGAAATGGAATCTATGGGTTATTATGTAAGAATTAAGAGAACTGAGAGATTTATGTTTGAGCAGCTATCTGTGATACTTGCACAAAAGTATAAATCATCCATTTGATTTATAAATTAGAAAAAGAATAAGCATCATGACAGGCGGAAAAACGTAATAAAACCCTCATGTTTTTTATCTGACCGCCTGTCCCTTTTTGCCAAAATAAAATATTCATTCAGCGTTGCGCCAGCGCAAGCCAGATAAAAATATTTTAAACGTCTATTTCTGCGAACCTGTCAATATCAGTCCTGTGCCCCCAGATATCTCCCACAAGTAATTTTATATTTCTCATTTTTAAAAACATTTTCGTAGTATTTGAAATCGTCTTGTGGTAGGATGAGGGTAACTGGATGCGCTTTAATTTCGAGCATTTCTGTATGACATCAAAAACATTTTTTTCTGATGGTCTGAAGCAGAAATGCACGTTCTCTTCATTTTCGTCAAGATCTTTAAGGTCTTCCTCAGAGCCTATAATTCGAAAAACGACTTTCATAATATGTCTATATGGTGATACCACTATTTATCTTTTTTTACTTTTTTATTGATTTATAATCTTTGGAGGTTAATATTCAAACAGGGCATACGGGTGCAGGACATCCACCAGCATACTCGGCATCCGCAGAGACATACTTATCCATCACATTCCCAAGGTATAAAACCTGCTGGGTCTTGCTACCGTACCTGTAAACCGTAATCCCCTTGCATTTGAGTTCATATGCAAGCATATACGCTTTTTCAACTTCCTTTATGTCCACGTCATTCGGGAAATTAATGGTCTTTGACACTGCATTATCGCAGTATTTCTGAAAAGTTGCCTGCATCCTTACATGCCACTCAGGTACCACATCAAAAGCAGTTACAAACACCCGCTTCACATCTTCAGGTACTTCTTCCATGCCGGCAAGAGTTCCCTGCCTGGCTATTTTCATCATCAACTCCTCACTGTAAAAACCCCGATCTTTCGCCACGGCCTCAAAATACGGGTTCACTTCAAGGAGTTTAGTCCCTTCCATGACGTTGCGTACAAAAGATACTGCAAACAGAGGCTCAATACCGCTTGAACACCCGGCTATGATGCTTATAGTCCCTGTTGGCGCTATCGTCGTTACGGTAGAGTTGCGTATGGGTTTATCATAGATACTTCCTGCGAAATTAGGGAACGTTCCCCGTTCCTCTGCCAGCTTTTCTGATGCTGCATGGGATTTTTCCTGAATGAAACGCATGATATCCTCACCGGTTTTCAGGGCCTCTTCCGAATCGTAAGGGATCCCGAGCTGCACAAGCATATCTGCAAAACCCATCGCTCCAAGACCTATTTTCCTGTTCGCCCTTGTAATCTCCTCTGTTTGCGATAGCGGGTATTTATTGACATCAATTATGTAGTCAAGAAATCTCACTGCGGCATTTATGGTTTTTCCAAACTTTTCCCAGTCGATCGAGCCACCCTTTATCATTTTTGCAAGATTTATGGAACCCAGGTTGCAGGACTCGAAAGGTAATAAAGGCAATTCACCGCACGGATTCGTGCTCTCCATCTCCCCGATATGCGGTGTCGGATTGTGCCTGTTGATCTCATCAATGAATATAACACCGGGGTCCCCTGTCCTCCAGGCCATAGTAATTATGAGATTCCAGATATCCTTCGCCCTAACCTTTTTCACGACTTCCCTGTTCCGCGGGTTTATCAACTCATACTCGCCATCCTCTTTTACAGCCTCCATGAATTTATCATCCACGGCCACCGAGATATTGAAATTCGCAAGGAATCCTTCTTTCATTTTGGAGGTTATGAATTCAATGATATCAGGATGGTCGGCCCTGAGTATCCCCATGTTGGCACCCCGCCGCTTGCCTCCCTGTTTTATCACATCAGTCGTCGTATCGAATATACGCATGAAAGAAACCGGGCCTGAGGCAACCCCGTGCGTGGACCTTACGATATCGTTTGCAGGTCGCAAACGTGAGAATGAAAAACCGGTTCCTCCACCTGATTGCTGTATCAGGGCCATGCTTTTGACCGCATCGAAAATGCTGACAAGTGAATCCTCGACCGGTATCACAAAGCAGGCTGAAAGCTGCCCGAGATCGGTGCCCGCGTTCATGAGCGTCGGGGTGTTTGGAAGGAACTCAAGGGATGCCAGCATATTCAGGAATTCATCCTCGGATTCGGGGTCAAGGGCAACAGCTTTTGTTATACGCCTGAAAAGTTCAAGCGGGGTCTCGATCACTTTTCCATTCTCATCTTTTAACAGGTAGCGCTTCTCAAGGACGCGTATCGCATTAACGCTTAATTTCAATTCATCCCTGACACCGAAGAACTGTTTTGCCTTCCTTATCTGTGCGCGTTTCTCCCTGTAAAGTATATACGCCTTGGCAACGCCGGCATAGCCATTTTTTATCAGGACTTCCTCCACGATATCCTGGACATCTTCAACACCGGGTATCCCGGGGACCCTTTTTTCGATGATTTCCACTACCTGGTCTGCTATATCTTCTGCTCTTTTTCCGTCTTTGCTTTTTGTGGCAATGAAAGCCTTGAAAACAGCATTTGCTATTTTTGACTTTTCAAATCCAACGATTCTTCCATCTCTTTTCTTTATCTTTTGTATCATTTAATTTCGAGTTCCCTTCACCATTCGTGCAATTTTCCTTCCAAACTGCCTGCACTTTTCAATTCCAGCCTCATCAGGTTTTTCCTTAATGAGGAGACCGTCCACAGTCTCCATACCATAGCCTTTCAACCTGTTCGTGATAAGATCTACGACTTCAGGAGACCAGCCATAAGAACAAAACGCAGCACCTACTTTACCTTTAAGGTCGACATCTTTCGCTTTTTCAATGAAAACTTCAAGTGCGGGCATTATTTCGTGATGGTATGTACCTGAACCCAGAACAATCCCGTCAACACCTTTGATCATTTCCATCCCTGCCTCATGTACATGGGAAATCCTGGCTTCCACGCCTTCGGATTCTATCCCTTCAGCAATCCCTTTTGCCATCAATTCCGTATTGTGGGTTGCAGAATCATATATTATCGCTATTTTTGCCATGTTACTCCCTTAATTATATTTGAGCCCTCATTCCAATAAGGCTTTCGCAAGGGGCTGTGGGACAGAATTAACCAGTACAGATTCATCAAATTGTTCGCAATGCTGCACTTCCCTTCTCTTCATGAGGAAACAGCTCCGCATGATGGGATTTTCACCCTGGCGGACACGCTGTAAGTTTTGCGTTGGTTCGATGATTTCAGTTTTGAATTCAGACGCAGGGAAGGCAAAGAAAAAAACTAAAAGAAAGCGTAAAATGCAGCCATTGCAATCATGATAAATAGCGTC
The DNA here is from genome assembly GCA_036567605.1 of Candidatus Methanoperedens sp. Classification (GTDB taxonomy): domain Archaea; phylum Halobacteriota; class Methanosarcinia; order Methanosarcinales; family Methanoperedenaceae; genus Methanoperedens. Next base: position 18,870 of record DATCUE010000081.1, read on the forward strand.
ATACTTATCCATACCTTAGCAGCACCATATTTACCTAATAAATATCCCATAAATAGAAATGTTGGAATTGAAGATAGAGATACTACATCTTGTGGTTTGTGCACCATATTCTTAAAAAATATTGTCACTGCCATCGTAAGAATTGCTGCAACTATTGCTAATTTTATTGGCTCTTCGATTTTTACCATTAGTTTTACCCCCTTCCAAATTTAATTATCGGCCTTATATATGTTTGTATATCTTCAGAAGAAGGTAACGGTAACAACATTCATGAGATGCGAGAGCCTCCAATATTCAAAATGGTCATGAAAGGTTTGCTCGCCTATTTTTGCGGATGAAAAATAGTTATTTTGTTTTCCCAATACCAACACGAGCATAAAATTCCTATCGTCTGTAGTAGAGTAAAGGAATGGCTTTTCAGCCATCCCCTCCTCATCAAACCGAACAGACCGATTTCCGGTATTCGGCTTTCGTCTGGCATATCCCATAGCAGGAGATGGATATTTTCGTCGGTTTCGGTTAGCAGCAATTATTCCACTATCTTCACATACTGTAACCAGATGGCGTTTTATCACCTTTTCAGCGATGCGTACCTTTCTGGTATCTTCTTTGAATCCGATTGGTGTTATCGTGCTGTTTACCTCTACTCTATCCAGACTGGAACCCCTTCGCTCGGCAGGTTTTTCCCTCGATAGAGTCGCCCCCTGCATCCATCGATGCAGGTTCTCTGTCTCATCGGCTCTGCCGTCATCGCTACTATGGGTTCTTCCGACTTCTCACAACGCATTGCTCCGGTTTTCCCAAACGGTTATACCTCGGCTACCTTTACCCTTTCAACTGGCTTCAGTGACCCAGAAACATGTAGGGTTTGTTTCCAGTTTCAAGGAGGGAGTTATGAGACCTCCCTCGGTCGCATAAGAGAGCATTTTCAGCCATCCCGGCCATGATCACCCCGACAGTCATTATTCTGCTTGTGCTTCTGTTTAGTGACGGAACATCGCATCCTGTCAAGGCCACTTCTGGTTCATCTGTTATTCCAGGCTGTGGCTGCCGATACGGGAACTCCGCACAATGCTTCGCAGCACTGCACTTCCCTTCTCTTCGTGCGGAAGCAGCTCCGCACGGCGGGATTTTCACCCTGGCGGACATGGTGCCATTACTGTTTTTTTTATGTCCTGGTTGTTATTCTTTCTCTCTTATGTTTCGAGGCACGCGTCGCGAACCTCGTTTTAGAAAAACGAGGCATCGGTGAGGATGCTTCCACAACAACAACCAACACCAACCGCTAAAAAATTTCAGTGATTCTCAATTTTAGATCTCAATGAGCATAGATCGTTTGGGTAATGAAAGTTGTTGAGAAATATATTTTAAGCCAAAATACATATGAACATGACAGGAAATAAGACTATATCCGTGTTATGACTTCTGGCTTCTCAAGGCATTTCCCAAGAGAAAAAAATAGGAAAGCGAGAACCGTTACGAATTATCCCCATTGTCCTAAGATGCGATACTTAATATAGAATGAATCACATAACCCATATTCGGGATTATTATGGTTCGTCCACGAGGAGAAATTAAAGTTGTATGCCAGAATGAGAAATGCCGTTTTTATTTAAAAGAAGCAGGCAAAGATATCATCAAACGTGGCAGGTATCACACAGGTCATCAGAGATATT